>NZ_SIJC01000001.1:637440-956161 GCF_010078385.1 Chengkuizengella sediminis | reverse complement strand
TTGGTGAAATGTATATATCAGGTGATGGGGTGGCCAGAGGATACTTAAACCGTGCTGATCTTACAAGTGAAAGGTTTATAAAGAACCCGTTTGTAGAAGGCGAAAGGATGTATAAAACGGGGGATTTAGCTAAAAGGTTACCAGACGGAAACATCGAGTATTTGGGACGGATAGATAATCAATTAAAAATCAGAGGGTTTCGTATAGAATTAAGGGAAATTGAAAAAGAACTAGCTAAATATGAAGCAATACAAGATGTTGTTGTCACTACTAAACAAGATCGATCAGGGGATAAATTGTTATGTGCTTTTGTAGTAACAAATGCTGAAATGAATAAGGTTGAGTTAAAAAAGTATTTATCTCAAAAGGTACCATCTTACATGATCCCTTCCTATTTTATTCAGATAGATGAAATACCGCTAACTTCAAATGGGAAAATCAATCAACATCGTTTACCTAAACCGACTGGAATGCATTCAGGAATTCAGTACGTAACTCCAAGAAATGAATTAGAAAGTAAATTAGTTTCTCTATGGGAAAAAATCCTTGGTATAAATGGAATAGGCATTCAACATAACTTCTTTGAACTGGGTGGACATTCGTTAAAAGCGGTCTCTTTAGTAGCTAAACTTCAGAATGAAATAAAAGTACCAATGACCTTAAGAGATATTTATTCAAATCAAACGATTGAACAACTTTCAAAGCGTATAGAAAACTTAATAGAATGTAGTAGAAAACCTGAAACAGGAGATATAAATATAGGAGTATCTACAGTAGAGGTAGAGGGACGAAAAATGCAAATCTATTTACCAAAATCCTATATTTCCACTAACAAAAGATATCCAGTAGTTTATATGAATGATGGACAGAGTGTTTTTGCAGATACAGTGGAATCAATCGGTTGGAAAGTAGATGAAACACTAAAGGTGTTAATTGAAAAAGGTTTTGTAGAAGAGATGATAGTTGTTGGGGTTTGTAACAGCGCAAAAGATCGTGCGAAGGAATATATTCCTTATGTTGACAGCAGCCAAAATACGGATGGTTCGCAGGCTCGAGCATATGGTGAATTTTTAATTAACAAAATTATTCCATATATTGATGAGAAATATCGGACGATTCCGACTAGTGAAAATAGAGCTATTATAGGTGCATCATTAGGAGCAATCCACGCGTTGTGGTCAGCCTATAATTATCCTGAAACTTTCTCCATGGTTGGGGCACTTTCTCCTTCCTTCTGGGTTGGTGATCGTGCAATTTACGAGGATATAACAAACAAGCCAAAACCAGAAATCAAAATTTGGTTTGATATGGGGAATGTAGAAGAATCTTATGCTGCTCATTTCGTAGATGTATTAGAAAAACAGGGATTTACTTATGGAAAAGACATGTTTTATTACTTAGAAGAAGGTGCTTTGCACAATGAATTAGCATGGGAAAAAAGAGTGGAAAATGCACTCATTTTATTCAAAGGGAGATCACCAAACATGGCCTTGCAAATGGAAGTAAAGGTGAATGTAATGAAAGATTTTATAAATCATTATTTAATCCATCCGTACTTAGAGGAAGAAGGTATTGTAGAAATCAATCCGGTTATCGAAATGGATAATGGAATGAAATTTTCCGGCAGGCATCTAGTTAATTATAACGTGGTAAATAAAGATGATGGGTTTATTGATTCAAAAGGATATATCAGTTTTAAAACAGGGAAAAATTTACTATTAGAAGTCTATTACGATGGATTAAAAAAAGAAATTGAAGTGGACTTTGAGCAAATTCAGGAGGAGATTACGGAATTACTTCCTATAAAAAAGACTAAAAGTGGATTGACAATATATAAAATCCATTTTTCTGACCATATTTCTAAGGAGCAAGCAGAAAAAATCATAAAAAAAATCACTCTATTTGGTTTAGCAGTAATTAAGGAAGTAACAGCTGATTACATGGTAATTGATTTAAATACGAAATCTACCAATCAATTGAATTAATCATATTTAAAAGAAAAGAGATTAGCATAAATCCCCCACCTTGTGGTTAGTCTTCCCTTGATTAAACAAATACTTCAACAAAACATTTGTTTAATTGATAATCGAGTACGGATATTAATCACAGGTGGGGAGGATTTGGCACGAGATTAATAAACTATCAATTGGAAGGGAATTTATGGAACCATCGAGCAAATTAGAAAAAGGAGTAGTTTAATGAAAAAATATGTGTTGATGATCATGAATCTGGTTATTTATATCGGTGCGACTTTCTTAGTTTTTGATAAATTGGGTAATTACTTATATTACAATTTCGAATGGTATAGTTCTTTATTTGAGCAGAATATTCCACTTGAATTAGCTTTCCTATCATGTATCAATATGCTTGTATATTTATTAATCTTTTATGTAAAAAAGATCTTTTTGAAAGAAAGATATGAGAGCTTATGGTCAGTTTGTAACTTCTCCATGTTGACTAGAAAACAGATGATTTTATTCACATTCATTGGTTTGGCAGGAACTTTCTGGTTTATAAGTTTTATGAAAATATCATTTATTGGTGAAAAGTTTCCAGATTTAGAGGAATATATAGAGATATTCTCAACAGCAGATAACTTTTTTTATGTTTTTCTTGGTGTTGGAATTGCAGGTGTATTTATCGAAGAAATATTAGGTAGAGGATTAATTTTTAACGAATTGAAAAAAGTCATGTCACTTCCAACTGCTTTATTATTAAATGCTCTGATATATGGGTATCTTCAACCTAGCCCTATCATTATGTTTACTGGATTTATGTTAGGTATTTTGTATGGATTAGTTTATTTCAAAACGCAATCTCTTTGGTCATCCATTTGGATTGGAATCGTGCTTAATGTCTCTATGTTTACATTTAATGAATTAAATATAATTGATATTACAGGGAGATTACCAGATTTAGTTTTAGTTCTGATCACCATATCTACTTTTCTATTTATTATATTTTCAGTAATTTTATTGTTTAAAAACAACTCTCTATCAAATGATACATTAAACACCAAAAACAGCAATATTGGTTTGAAAGGATGAAGATTAAATGAAGAAACTTTTATTAAATGAAACAATAAAACAAGAAAAGGTATTTGAGCTAATAGGAATCTTGACGATATATATTGCAATTTATTTTGCTGTTGTCATTTCAGTGGCAACTTCCTTTTTTGAAACGTTTGAGCTACAGAATCTAAATGACTTTTTTAATTTTAATCAAGGTGCGCTTTATTTAACAATACATGACCTAATTGCTCTACCTATTTATTTTTTAATGATTTATTTAATGCATAAAAAAAGTTTATTTAAGGTGAGTCAATTTGTAAAAGCTACAAATAAAACAATGGCCCTTTGTTTATTGTTAGGGATTAGCATGGGGACATGGGTAATGTCATTTCTACAAATTCCATTGATTAAGAATTCATATCCTCAATTTGATGAATTATTTGATTTTTTGATTACTGGTAATGTGGTTTTTATCATTTTATTTATTGCACTTCATTCTGTATATAAAGAAATATTTTTTAGAGGCATGGTTTTTAATCAATTACGTAGTGTATTATCGCTTCCTTTAGCCATTTTTGTAAATGGTCTCATATATGGTTATTTATTTTTTTACTGGGATATTATGTTAACTATCTATGGCATGTTGGGTGCTATTATTTTTAACTTAGTTTACATCTGGTATGAATCGATTTGGGCAACAATAACAATCGAATTCAGTTTGTTCACCTCCTATTTTATTTTTAGAGAAATGAATTATGAATTTAGTTGGATCTCTATTAGTTTAAATGTAATAAGTTCAATTGTTTTATTAGGGACGATGTACATATTATGGAAACAAAGAAAAACCGTTCTTTCTAAGAATCAAGTGAAAGGGGAAACAGTGCTCCACCTGTAAAGTTTCAACAGAAATTAATGGCTCTGGAAATTACTTCATTAAACAAGGAGGGACATATATGCTGGATTTAAACTTGTTAGATTACGATAACAAGCAGGTGGAAAGTCTTGAAAAACTTTCCTTTAAAGATGTAGCTATTATTGGTGTTTCTTCTAATCTACCAATGGCTGAGGATAAGTTGGAATTTTGGGAAAATTTGTTGAAAGGAAAGGATTGTATCCAATCTTTTCCTAAAAATAGAATGGAGGATATCTACCCTTTTTTACAAAAAAACAAACAATTGGAATCTTCAATTGAATTTAATGAAGGGGCATATCTTCAAAATATTGATAAATTTGATTTCAAATTTTTTGGTATATCTCCAAAAGAAGCAAGTTTGATGAATCCAAATCAAAGAATATTTTTGCAAACGGCTTGGAAAACATTGGAAGATGCAGGTTATGGAGGAGATAAATTGAAAGGAAGTAGGACTGGAGTTTATTTAGGTTATAATGCTGATGCATTTGTAGATTATAAAAAAATAATTGCCGAAGTTGAACCAGACTCTATTTCTATGGCGATCCCTGGAAATTTATCATCCGTGATAGCCAGCAGAATATCATATTTACTAGATTTTAAGGGCCCAGCTATGTGTATTGATACGGCATGTTCTTCTTCGTTAGTTGCGTTGCATGTTGCTTGTCATGCTATTTGGAATGGTGATTGTGATCAAGCGTTGATAGGAAGTGTAAATGTAAATATCCTCCCCTTTGATAAAAAAATCAAAATAGGCATCGAATCTTCTGATGGAAGAGCACGAACGTTTGACCAGCAATCCGATGGTACCGGAGCTGGTGAGGGTTCGATTGCGCTACTAATAAAACCATTAAGCCGAGCCGTCCAAGATCGTGATCAGATCTATGCCGTGATTAAAGGAAGTGCAATGAATCAAGATGGAAGTTCTATTGGCATTACTGCCCCAAATGTACTAGCTCAGGAGGATGTCATTGTTAAAGCTCTACAAGATGCAGATGTCCATCCAGAAACGGTAACGTATATTGAGGCGCATGGCACAGGTACTAAATTAGGAGATCCGATCGAAATAGATGGAATTACTCGTGCTTTTCAAAGATTTACAAATAAAAAGCAGTTTTGTGCGATAGGTTCAGTAAAAACAAATATCGGCCATTTAGATAATGCAGCTGGAATTGCTGGATTATTAAAAGCAATATTATCACTTCAACATGCAACCATTCCCCCTATGTTGCATTTCAATGAAGTAAACGAAAAAATTGATTTTATTTCGTCACCTGTTTATGTCAATAAAAAAACAAATAAGTGGGAAAAGCAAGATCATCCTAGAAGAGCAGGTGTTAGTTCTTTTGGTATGAGTGGAACAAACTGTCATGTTATTTTAGAAGAAGCGCCTTATCACATTATGACTAATGAGGAATTACAAAGTGAATCATTTCATATTTTTACGATTTCAGCAAAAAGTAAATCTTCATTGTTGAATCTAATTGAGCAATACGCCAAATTTGTTGAAACTGAACATGCTAAATATATAAATATTTATGATCTATGTTACACGGCAAATACAGGTCGAGGTCATTATTCCTATCGTATTGCAATGTTAATTGAAAATTTGGAAGATTTAAAGCAAAAATTAAACCAATTGTTAAAAGGGCAATGGACAAACTTAGAGATTCAAGATATTTATTATAATAATGTCACGAGTTTGATTGAAAATCAGGAAAATCAGTTAACTTCTTCATTAATACAAATGGAAAAGGAACAGATGGTACATATTTGTAAAGATTATATGTTAGGTAAAATCATAAACTGGGAATTGTTATATGAGGAAATTGGTAAAAAAGTAAGTTTGCCTACTTATTGTTTTGATCAAATAAGATGTTGGTTGGAAGTTCCCAAATTTAATTTTAAAAGGTCTATCAATGAAAAAAAAGATGATAAGCAACCAAAACAAATTAAATTGATAGGTAGAAAAAAAAATGAATATACAAAGGTTGAAGAAATTGTTGCCTCGGCCTGGGGTGAGGTTCTAGGTTTTAAAGAACTAAAGTTGGATGTACCTTTTTATGAATTAGGAGGGGACTCTATATTAGCTTTAAAAATAGTGAATCAAATCAGTCAACAAAGTAAGGTGACAGTTGGTGTATCTGAGTTGTTAAAATATGAAACAATACAAGAGTTAGCAGCGTATATTGAAAATTTATCAAAAAATGAATTGAAAGATGAAAGATTAGTTCCAATTTCAGACAATACTGTTGCATTAACACCTTCTCAAAACAGATTATATGTACTTTATAAAGTAGATCCACAAGATTTAAGCTATAATATGCCTTTTTGCCTTGAAATAAATGGGAGCCTAGATTTTAAACGTCTTGAAGCAGCGATTAAACAAGTAATTAAAAGACATGGATCTTTGAGAACCACTATTGAATTTAAAAACAACGAAGCGGTTCAGACAGTACATCATCATTTAGAATCACATTTTGATCAGTTTAAAATAGAAGGCGAAGATTTTGAAAAAGTAACGAAGTTATTTATCCGCCCTTTTACCTTAAATAAGGGACCTCTTATTAGATTAGGAGTTGCATCAAACGATAAAGGGAAACAATGGTTATTCTTTGACATGCATCATATTATTTCCGATGGAATATCTTATGGACTATTTATCAAAGAATTATTGCAAATATATAAAGGAGAAGCATTACCATTTCCCCCTGTTCAATATAAGGATTATTCGCTTTGGAAAAACGCTATGATCTTTTCAGAAAAATATACGTTGGAGAAAAAGTATTGGTTAGATATGTTTTCAGGTGAGATTCCCATATTAGATCTTCCAACAGATTTTGATCGACCTTCATATAAAACAACAAAGGGTGATTTTTTTCAAATAGCATTAATTCCAGAATTAACAAGTAAAATTCATCAATTTGCTGTAAATAGTAATACGACACTCTATCATATTTTATTCAGCTGTTATCATATTCTGATTTCTAAAATTACAGGGCAGCAAGATATTATCGTGGGAACACTTACTGAGGGAAGGTCACATCCTGATGTACAGAACTTAATTGGTATGTTTGTAAATACGTTAGCCATTCGTTCTTTTCCAAAAAATACGATGACATTTACTCAATTCCTATTAGAGACAAAGCATAATTTATTGGAAGCATTTCAACATCAAAATTATCCTTTTGATGAACTTGTAAAAGAATTGAATTTGAGAGATACAAGTCGAAACCCTTTGTTTGATACATTTTTTATTTTTCAAAACATTGAGTTTCCACTGTTGGAAATTGAAGAGTTTCAGTTCACGCCTCATTTTTTAGAAACAAAAACATCTAAATTTGATCTATCACTTCAGGCAATGGAGAAAGAAAATTCCATTAACTTAAGGTTTGATTATTGTACAGATATATTTAAGGGAACAACAATTTCTAAATTTGCTAATTATTATGTTGAAATTTTAGAGGCATGCATGGAACAACCAGATACAAAAATTAGAGAAATTAATTTGAAAAGTATTGAATCAATTATTGTGATAGATAGTAGACAGATTGATGATTTTAGCTTTGATTTTTAATCTACTATAGGAGGAGTGATTTATATGAAAAATATTGATGAATATACAAAAAACATTTTGCTCTCATCTGGACAATTTGATCAAGAGTTAGAATATTGGCTAAATCAATTGTCTGGTGAATTACCGATAAGTCGTTTTCCAATGGAAAGTATACCAAAAGTAGGGGGACATTCTAAGGAAATTCTTCATTTTCAACTTTCCGAAAAGGTTTTTAATAAAATAAAACATATTACTAAGGGTTCACAGTTAGGTATGTATACATTACTGCTCAGCGTATATAAATTTTTATTGTATAAATATACAGGAAATCAGGACCTTATTGTTCCCACTCCCATTTTTGGAAGGTCTAGCACAGAAAAATATTTAAATGATGTTCTTCTTATAAGAAGTCAAATGAAACCGACATTTACATTTAAGCAATGGCTGAATGAAGTAAAGAAGAATGTAAGTGAAGCTGCACAAAATCAAAACTATGTTTTTTCTAAAATCACAGATAAACTCGGACTAGAAATGAACGGAGATCACTCTATATTACAAACCATGTTTGTTATGAATCCCTTACAGAACAAACAGGAAATTATTCAGTACCAAAGTGATCTCATCTTTGAATTTGATGTTCAAAAAGATCACATTAAATTAAACGTGGAATATAACAATTTACTATACCATGAGAGAATGATCTTGCAAGTAGCAAACCATTTAATTCACTCTTTAGCAAACGTTTTAAATCATCCTGATCAGAAATTATCTGAACTAGATATATTGATGGAAGAGGAGAAACATAAGCTGTTGGTGGACTTTAATGATACAGCTGTTGCGTATCCAAAAGATAAAACTATTCATAAGCTGTTTGAAGAACAGGTAGAAAAAATACCTAATCAAATTGCGGTAGTATTTGAAGAAAAAATGTTGACTTATAAGCAGTTAAATGAAAAATCCAATCAACTGGCAAGAAGGCTTATCAGTAAGGGGATTGAAAACGAAAGTGTTGTGGCTATTATGGCACATCGCTCTATAGAGTTGATCATCAGTGTTCTTGCTGTTTGGAAGGCAGGGGCAGCTTATATACCTATTGATCCTGAGTATCCACAAGAGAGAATTTTATACATGTTGGAAGATAGTCAGGCAGAACTATTAATTATAAATCGAGATTTATTAGACGAACTGTCATACTCTGGTGAAACGATTGATCTTGATGATAAGAATATATTCATTGGTAACTCATCCAATATAGACTCTAGGATTACAAATTCTGATCATTTGGCTTACATTATTTATACTTCTGGTACAACGGGAAATCCGAAGGGTGTTATGATCGAGCATTCTAATTATATGAATATGGTATATGCATGGAAACAAGTGTATGATCTGGACAATATACCAGTTAAATTACTTCAACTAGCAAGTTTTTCTTTTGATGTATTTGCAGGGGATTTAGCTAAAACACTTCCTAATGGAGGGGAGCTTGTTATATGTCCAAATGAAGTTAAGTTCGATTTACAAATGTTATATCAATATGTACAGAAATACGAAATTACTCTGTTTGAATCGACACCGGCTTTAATATTTCCATTGTTGGATTATATTGACGAGCAGAATTTAATTGCTAGCCATTTAAAATTGATAATATTAGGATCAGATAGTAGTTCATTAAGCAAGTATAAAGAGTTACAGTTGAGATTTGGATCAACTATTCGAATGATAAACAGTTATGGAGTCACAGAGGCATGTATAGATGCTAGTTATTATGAAGGAAGTGAAAAAGGAACAAGTTGGTTGGGAAATCTGCCTATTGGACGACCAATTCCTAATGTGAATTTGCATATTGTGAATTTGCAAAACCAACTTCAGCCCATAGGGGTTGCAGGGGAGTTGTGCATTGCGGGAGCAGGATTAGCAAGGGGATATTTAAACCAGACAGAATTAACTGAGGAGAAATTTATAAAACATCCATATATCATAGGGGAACGTTTGTATAAAACGGGAGACCTAGCTAAATGGTTACCAGATGGAAATATTGAATATTTAGGTCGTATGGATTATCAAGTGAATATTAAAGGTTTCCGCATTGAATTAGGGGAGATTGAAAGTCAGCTTTTGAAACATCCAGAAATTAAGGAAGCTGTAGTTACTGTAAAAGAAAATGGGATTGGGGATAAAACATTGTGTGCCTATATAGTCTGTGGCAGAGAATTCAACACAACGGAGTTAAGAGAATATATATCACAATATTTACCAGATTATATGATTCCATCCTTTTTTTTAAGGTTAAAAAAAATGCCGTTAACTCCTAACGGAAAAATAGATAGAAAAGGGTTACCTGAACCAGATGAATCACTCTTTTCAGAAACACAGTATGTTGCGCCAAGAAATGAAATGGAGAGTCGTTTTGTATCTATATGGGAAGAGATGCTTGGCATAAAAGGTATCGGCGTTCAAGACAATTTTTTTGATCTTGGAGGTCATTCTTTAAAAGCAGTCCAAATGATTTGGAAACTTCAAAAGGAAATGGGGATCTCAGTCACCTTAAAAAAAATTTTTATACATCAAACTATTGAGAAGCTAGTTAAAGAAGTTGAGAAATTCGATAAAAGAAAGTTTATTTCTATACCAAAAATAGAAGAGAATGAAGTCTATACTTTATCGTCATCACAAAAAAGATTATATGTATTACATCAGTTGGAAGATGACAGTGTCAGTTATAACATGCCATCGATATTGACTCTTAAAGGAGAATTCAACCGAGTACGATTTGAAGGTGCGATAAGAAGCCTCATCCGGCGTCATGAAAGTTTACGAACATCATTTGAAATGGTTAATGGTGAGCCAGTACAACGAATTCATAAGGAGATAAACGTTGAATGCAATGATCAACACATAAAGAAACATGAATTGGATTCATTTGTATCAGAGTTTATTCAACCGTTTGATCTAAATCATGCCCCACTGTTTCGAGTCAGCCTCATGCATGTAGATAAACAAGAACATATTTTATTTTTTGATATGCATCATATTATTTCAGATGACATTTCAATGAATATATTAATTCAAGATTTTACACAACTTTATGAGGGTAAAGAACTACCTGAGCTTAGGATTCAATATAAAGATTTTGCCAAATGGCAAAATGGACAATCTACTTCTGCAGAGATGGAAAATCAAAAGCAGTATTGGTTGGATCATTTTGTTGATGACATTCCAATATTAGAATTACCAACAGATTATGCTCGACCTGTAATGCAGAGTTTTGAAGGAAAAACGATTGAATTCCATTGGGGTCAGACAGTTGTTAGCAAGTTAAATAAACTTGCCAAAGAAACGAACACGACCTTGTATATGGTTTTGTTAGCAGCTTATACGACTTTGTTGTTCAAATATACAGGACAAGAAGACATTATTGTTGGTTCTCCAGTTGCGGGAAGAAGACACTCAGATGTAGAGCCTATTATAGGGATGTTTGTGAATACGGTAGCGATGCGAAATAAACCAGAAGCAGACAAGCCATTAAAAACATTCTTAGAAGAAGTGAAGGAAAACACACTGAAAGCAATTGAAAATGAGAGTTATCCGTTAGAAGAATTGATTGAGAAGTTAAATATTCAAAGAGATACAAGCCGAAATCCTTTGTTCAGTGTTATGTTTAATATGTTACATATGGAAGAAAAGGAACTTGAGCTGAAAAATTTAAACTTGAATACATATCCGATGGAAAATAAAGTTTCAAAATTTGATTTAACACTCACTGTGCAAGAAGATTCTGATAAGCTTTTTTTAAGCATGGAATATTGTACAAAATTATTTAAAAAAGAAACGATAGAACGAATGATCACCCACCTAGGTTTATTGGTAGAACAAATCGTTGAGCTAAGAGAAGTTACTCTTGGAGAGCTAAGTGTTTTATCTGAGGAAGAAAATCATCAGCTGTTATTGGAATTCAATGATACAAAAGTTCATTATCCAGAAGATAAAACGATCCATCAATTGTTTGTACAACAGGTAGAAAAGACACCAGATCATATTGCAGTGGTGTTTGAAGATAAACAGTTTACATATCATGAGTTAAACGAGCGAGCTAATCAGTTAGCCTGGATCTTGAGGGAAAAAGGTGTTTCGACTGAGCGATTAGTCGGAATTATGGTAGATCGTTCCCTGGAAATGATCGTAAGTATCCTAGCGGTCCTTAAAGCAGGAGGTGCATATGTACCAATTGATCCCACCTATCCAGAAGAGCGCATTCATTACATGTTAGAAGACAGTGGGACGGAACTTCTACTCATGACTGAAGGAGATAAAGATAAAGTCAATTTTGCAGGAACAATACTTTATTTTGAGGATGAGGATTTATATGCTAAAGATATATCTAATCCTCCATGTATGATAAATACGGATCATTTGGCCTATGTGATTTATACTTCTGGATCAACTGGGAAGCCAAAAGGGGTCTGTGTAGAACATCAATCTCTTGTTAATTTAAGTATATGGCACAAGGAAGAATTTCAAGTGACACCGGCAGATCGTAGTGCAAAATATGCTTCATATGCATTTGATGCTTCCGTATGGGAGTTGTTTCCATATTTGATCTCAGGTGCTGCCGTATATATTATTCCAGAAGAAGTTCGTATGAATATAATGGAACTTAAACAATATTATCAGAAACATAACATTACAATGACTTGGTTACCACCACAAATGTATGAACAATTACTAGAGTTGGATCCTCCTGATCGTTTACGAGTATTATTTACAGGATCGGATAAAGTTAAAAGTTATAAAAAAAGTGGCTATCGTGTTTTTAATACTTATGGGCCAACGGAGAGTACGGTGATCTGTACATATTTTGAAATGAATGAAGTAACTAAAAATATCTCCATTGGTAAACCTTTAGCAAATACACAGATTTATATTTTAGACGTGCTAGGGCAACTTCAACCTGTAGGCGTCTCAGGTGAGTTATGTGTAGCTGGAGATGGTTTGGCCAGAGGATATTTAAACCAGCTAGAATTAACAGAAGAAAAATTTGTGGATAACCCATTTGTTCCAGGAGAGCGAATGTATAAAACGGGAGATTTAGCCAGGTGGTTGCCAGATGGAAACATTGAATATTTAGGCCGGATTGATCATCAAGTCAAAGTAAGAGGGTATCGTATTGAGCTGGGTGAGATTGAAGTACAAATGTTAAAGTTGAATTCCGTTAAAGAAGTCGTAGTTATTGCAATGAAGGATGAGAGCGGCCATAACTATTTATGTGCTTACATAGTATCAGATCAGGAACTAAGAGTCGGGTACCTTAGAGAATTTTTATCTAAAGAACTCCCAAATTATATGATTCCGTCCATTTTTATTCAACTTGAAGCAATGCCACTAACTCCTAATGGAAAAATAGATCGAAAGAGCCTGCCAGCTCCGGAAGGAAATATGAACACTGGGACAATTTATGTTGCTCCAAGAAATGAAAAAGAGAGGCATATGGTTTCCGTATGGCAAGAAGTGCTTGGTGGAGAAAAAATAGGCATCCATGACAATTTCTTTGATCTTGGCGGACATTCATTAAAAGCGATGTATTTAGTAGCTAAGTTACAACAAGAAATTCAAGTGTCAATTGCTTTAAAAGATATATTTGCTTATCCAAATGTTGAGCAACTAGTTGAACATATAGAACAATTGGAGGAAAATGAATTTCATTCTATTCCACAAGTTGAGCAAAGAGATGTTTATCCTGCATCTTCGCCACAAAAAAGATTGTATGTGTTACAGCAATTAGAAGGAGTTAATGCAAGTTATAATATGCCATTGGTGCTGAGGTTGAAAGGAAAATTAAATCTAGTCAAATTTGACGAAGCAATTAGAAAATTAATTGATCGTCATGAAAGTTTAAGAACTTCATTTGAACTATTAGAAGAAGAAGTCGTTCAACGTATTCAAACAAAAGTGAATTTTGAAGTTTTTCTTCAGAAAGCTGAAAATTATGAAAAAATTGATAAAATGATTTCGGATTTTGTTCAACCTTTTGATCTCAGCTCGGCACCCTTATTCCGGATGAGTCTAATCCAAATGGATAAAGAAGAACATGTTTTCTTATTGGATATGCATCATATTATTTCTGATGGTACATCCATGAACATTTTGGTACAAGATTTTATCCAGTTTTATGAAGGGCAATCCCTTCCTGAGCCTAGGATACAATATAAAGATGTGGCAGTATGGCAACATGAACAAAATTCTACAGAGATTATGGAACAAAAAAAGCAGTATTGGTTAAATCAGTTTACAGATGAAATACCTGTATTGGATTTACCCACAGATTTTGTAAGACCCAGTATGCAGAGTTTTGAAGGACATCAAATTGATTTTCGTTGGAATAATGATCTGACAAAGAAATTAAAAGAGCTTGCTAAAGAAACAAATACAACGCTTTATATGGTTCTGATGGCAGTATACACTTTATTATTATCTAAATATTCAAAACAAGAAGATATTATTGTGGGAACACCGGTTGCAGGAAGAAATCACACAGATGTAGAGCCAATCGTGGGTATGTTTGTAAATACGTTGGCTATTCGAAATTTTCCTGAAAGTAATAAAACATTTCATGCTTTTTTATTAGAAGTGAAAGAAAATATATTGCAAGCAATAGAAAATGAGAGTTACCCATTAGAAGGTTTGCTTGAAAACTTAAACTTACAACGAGATACGAGTCGAAATCCATTGTTCAGTGTTTTGTTTAATATGTTAAATCTAGACCAGAACGAAATAAATTTGGAAGGTTTAAGCCTTCATCCCTATTCGTTTGAGAATAAGGTTTCTAATTTTGATTTAACTTTAAATGTAGTTGAACAGGGTGGGGAACTATTGTTAAGCATAGAGTATTGTACAAAATTATTTAAGATAGAAACAATACAACGGATGATTTTACACTTGAATTATTTAGTACAGCAAATTATAGACCAACCTGAAATAAAACTAGAGGACGTCGAACTATTAACTGAAGATGAAAAACAGCAAATCATTACAGTGTTCAACAATACTACAATGGACTATCCAAAAGAGAAAACTGTAATTGATTTTTTTGAGGAGCAAGCAAGTTCTCATTCAACAGATATAGCTGTTATTCATGGGAAAGCAAAAATAACATATGAAGAATTAAATAACAAAGTGAATAAATTAGCAAAGATTCTAAAGAATCAGGGAGTAAAAGAAGAAACAATCGTTTGCCTATTGCTAGAACGTTCAATAGAAATGGTAGCAGTTATACTGGCTATCCAAAAAGCAGGAGGAGCATATTTACCTATTGATCGTAGTTATCCCAAAGAGAGAATTGAGTATGTTTTAAAAGATAGTCATAGTGATTATTTAATTACGGATTATGAATATATGAAAGAGATAGATATTCAGTTCTCTGGCATGACATTAGATGTAACAGATTTGGAAGAACTAAATGAGGAAGCGACTAAATTGAGTGAAGTTAGTCCTCATCAATTAGCATATATCATATACACTTCTGGAAGTACAGGTCAACCTAAAGGGGTGATGATTGAACATAAAAGTTTAACAAATCAAGTATTAGCACTTTTAGAAGATTATGGGTACAACAAGTTCAAAAAACATATGTTATATAGTAAAGCTGTCTTTGATGTATCTGTTCAGCATATTTTTACAGCCTTATGTAGTGGAGCTGTTTTACACTTAATGACAGAGGAAATGGATTCTAACTATGAAATGCTTTATCAGTATATTCAAGAAAATGAAATTGATTTTATAGATATGGTACCAGCTCAAATGGAAGCGATAGTTAATAGTTTAGAACAAAAAACAAAGAATCATCGACTTGTTTTAGGTGGAGAAGCGTTTCAATCATCGCTTTATAAAAAAATCAAAAAGTATGTTAATGCAGATGAAATTTATAATATGTACGGTCCTACAGAAACGACAATTAATGCATTAATTTACCAATGTAAAGAAGATGAAAGCAATCCAATAGTACCAATTGGAAAACCAATAAGAAACTATCAAGCTCTTATACTAGATGAAAAAAAGAAACTACTTCCAATTGGTGTGGTAGGAGAGTTATGTATAGGTGGAGATGGATTAGCACGAGGTTATTTAAATAACAATCAATTAACAGATGAGAGATTTATAAATCATCCTTTTATAGAAGGAGAAAAAATATACAAAACGGGAGACTTAGCCAGATGGTTACCAGACGGCAATATTGAATTTGTAGGTCGGAAAGACCACCAAGTAAAAATTAGAGGATTCCGTATTGAATTAGGAGAAATTGAAAATCAGCTTTTAAAACACCCAGATATTTCTGAAACTTTGGTCACTGTAAATACAGATGTAGTTGGTGATAAAACTTTATGTGCCTATGTAGTTTGCAGGAGAGAATTTAATAGTTTTGAGTTAAAAGAAGTTGCATTAAAATCTCTACCAGAGTATATGGTTCCAACTTATTTTATACAGCTAGATCAAATGCCACTATCTCCTAATGGGAAAATTGATCGAAAAGCATTGCTTGATCCTGATGGAAAACAGGCTAGAAATGAGGTATATATAGCTCCAAGAAATGAAAATGAAAGTCACATGGTTTTTTTGTGGAAAGAAGTGCTCGGAATTGATTCAATCGGTATTCAAGACAATTTCTTTGAACTCGGAGGACATTCATTAAAAGCGATGTACTTAGTGGCTAAGATTCAAAAGGAAATGCAAGTTATCGTGACTTTGAAAGATATATTTACATATCCAACGATCGAACAACTGGTGAATAGGGTACAAAAGTTGGATAAAAGTGAATACATTTCAATTCCACAGGTAAAAACGAAAGTAGTGTATCCAGTCTCTTCTGCTCAAAAAAGGTTGTATGTATTAGATCAATTGGAAGAAGCCAGTATTAGTTATAATATGCCTTCGGTGCAGACAGTTAAAGGAGCGTTTGACCAAGTACGATTTGAAAAAGCGATCAATGCTTTGATTTCTCGCCATGAAAGCTTAAGAACCTCTTTTGAAATGAAAGAAGAAGAACCAGTCCAACGTATTCATCCAGAAATAGAGTTTGAGGTTCGTTATTATAAAAAAGAAGAACACGAATTAGAAACATTGGTATCAAGCTTTATACAGCCGTTTGATTTAAG
Organism: Chengkuizengella sediminis; assembly: GCF_010078385.1. Lineage (NCBI taxonomy): Bacteria > Bacillati > Bacillota > Bacilli > Caryophanales > Paenibacillaceae > Chengkuizengella > Chengkuizengella sediminis. The sequence goes on along the minus strand of NZ_SIJC01000001.1, from coordinate 939,535 downwards.
TCAGGCACCCTTATTGAGAGTGAATTTAATAGAAAGAACTCAAGATGAGCACCTATTGTTCTTTGATATGCATCATATCATTTCTGATGGTGTGTCTATGAATATTTTGATTCAAGATGTTATTCAGCTTTATGAAGGGAACAAATTGGCTGATCTACGGATTCAATATAAAGATGTTGCAGAGTGGCAGCAGGGTCAGCAAGCAACGGAAGAGATGCAAAAACAAGAGCAGTATTGGTTAGCACAATTTGAAGGTGATATTCCAGTACTGGAATTACCAACAGATTACCCCCGACCTGCGATGCAAAGCTTCGAAGGAGAAACGATTGAATTTTATTGGAATAAGAATTTAACTCGAAAAATAAATAAGTTGGCTCAAGAAACGAACACAACGGTTTATATGGTATTGTTAGCAGCTTATATGACTTTGTTATCCAAATATGCAGGACAAGAAGATATTATTGTTGGTTCACCTGTGGCAGGGAGAAATCATGCAGATGTTGAGTCGGTTATGGGGATGTTTGCAAATACGTTAGCCATACGCAATAAACCAGAGGATTCTAAGTCGTTTTTCGCTTTCTTAGAAGAAGTTAAAGAAACCACATTACAAGGGATGGAAAATGAAAGCTATCCGTTAGAAGAAATGATTGACAAACTAGATTTAACAAGAGATACAAGTCGAAATCCATTGTTCAGTGTGTTATTTAACGTATTGAACATGGAGAGGAAAGAAATAATTTTAGAGGATCTAAATTTCCAGACATATCCAATAGAAGATAGAATTTCCAAATTTGATCTGACTCTCACAGCTATTGAAGGGGATGGCGAACTTTTCCTTAGTATGGAGTATGCTACGAAACTATTTAAGAGAGAAACGATGGAACGAATGATCGTGCACTTGAAGTGCATGATAGTACAGCTTTTAGAAAATCCAACCATCAAGTTGGGGGAGATTGACTTTTTATCTAAACAAGAAAAAGATCAACTACTGGTCGATTTCAATGATACCTTTGCAGTGTATCCTAATGAAAAAACAATTCATGAATTATTTGAAGAGCAGGTGGAAAAAACACCGGATCATATTGCAGTTGTGTTTGAAAATGAGCAATTAACGTATCAACAATTAAATGAACGATCTAATCAAGTTGCAAGGGTGTTACGCGAAAAAGGAGTTCAAAAAGATAAAGTCGTAGGTCTTTTGGCGGAGCGTTCTTTAGAGATGGTCATCGGAATATTAGGCATCTTAAAAGCAGGCGGTGCATTTTTAGCGATTGATCCTCATTACCCAGAAGATAGAAGGAATTATATGTTACAAAATAGTCAAATAAATATTTTATTGACTGACAAAAAATGGTTATCACAACAGATGTTTTTTGAGGGTTATATCCTTAATTTAAACGATCCAACTATCTATTTAAGAGAGGCTAAGAACTTAGCATTACCCTCTAATGGATCTGATTTAAGTTATATTATATATACTTCAGGTTCAACAGGTCAGCCAAAAGGGATCATGGTGGAACACAGAACATTAGTGAATCTAGTTTACTACCAACAAGATTACACATCTATTCCATTTAAAGGTAATGTTTTACAGTATGCTTCACCAAGTTTTGATGTGAGTTATCAGGAAATATTCTCAACCTTATTAGTAGGTGGGAAACTATATATTGTAGAAGAGAAAGTTAAACAAGAACCAGAAATATTGTTCAACTTTATCGATCAGAAACAAATAGATGCCATATTTATGCCAACAGCCTTGCTGAAGTTCATTTCTTCAGATTCTAATTTATTAGCTCAATTCCCAACGTGTGTTTCACATATCATTACCGCAGGGGAACAATTATTTATGTCCAATGAATTTAAAGCATATTTGAAAGAGTATTCTCTTGTTGTTCATAATCATTATGGTCCTTCTGAAGCACATGTGGTGACAACTTATTCAATCGATGGTGAAAATGTCACAGCGGTTCCACCGATCGGAAAAGGAATATCCAACACTGAGTTGATGATTATGGATGAATATTACAACCTACAACCGATTGGGGTCCCGGGAGAACTCTATATAGCAGGAGACGTTTTAGCCAGAGGATATTTGAATCGACATGACCTTACTGCTGAAAAGTTTTTAGTACATCCTTATAAATCAGGAAAGAAAATGTATAAAACAGGGGATCTTGTGAGATGGTTGCCAGACGGAAATATTGAATATATTGGGCGAACCGATCATCAGGTGAAAGTGCGGGGTTATCGTGTGGAGTTAGGAGAAATTGAAGCTCAACTCTTAAGCCATGAACAAATCAAAGAAGTAATTGTAATCGTGAAAGAAGAGCAGAATCAGGGTAGTAAATATTTATGTGGATATTATGTTGCTTTAGAAGAATTAAAACCAAAAGATGTGAGAGATTTCTTATCGGTATCTTTACCAGAATATATGGTTCCGTCGTTTTTGATTCCATTAGATGTTATGCCGCTGGCACAAAATGGGAAAATAGATAGACAAGCCTTGCCTGAACCAGAAGGGAATCACTCAGGTGTACAATACCTTCCACCAAGAACCGAAATAGAGAAACAACTTGTACGTTTATGGAAAGAAGTGCTCGGAATTGATTCAATCGGTATTCAAGATAATTTCTTTGAACTCGGAGGACATTCATTAAAAGCCATGTACTTAGTGGCTAAGATTCAAAAGGAAATGCAAGTTACCGTGACTTTGAAAGATATATTTGCATCTCCAACTATTGAGCAATTAACGAAACAGTTTCAACAGTTAAAACAAAGGAAACATAGTTCGATTCCACGGACGAAAATAGAAGAGGTGTATCCAGTCTCTTCTGCTCAAAAAAGGTTGTATGTATTAGATCAATTGGAAGAAGCCAGTATCAGTTATAACATGCCTTTGATGATGACAGTTAAAGGAGAGTTTGACCAAGTACGATTTGAAAAAGCGATCAATGCTTTGATTTCTCGCCATGAAAGCTTAAGAACCTCTTTTGAAATGAAAGAAGAAGAACCAGTCCAACGTATTCATCCAGAAATAGAGTTTGAGGTTCGTTATTATAAAAAAGAAAAACACGAATTAGAAACATTGGTATCAAGCTTTATACAGCCGTTTGATTTAAGTCAGGCACCTTTATTAAGAGTGAATTTAATAGAAAGAATTCAAGATGAGCATCTATTGTTCTTAGATATGCATCATATCATTTCTGATGGTATGTCTATGAATATTTTGATTCAAGATTTTATACAGCTTTATGAAGGGAACAAATTGGCTGATCTACGGATTCATTATAAAGATTTTGTAGAGTGGCAGCAGGGTCAGCAAGCCATGAAAGAGATGCAAAAACAAGAGCAGTATTGGTTAGCACAATTTGCAGGTGATATTCCAGTACTGGAATTACCAACAGATTACCCTCGACCTGCGATGCAAAGCTTCGAAGGAGAAACGATTGAATTTTATTGGAATAAGAATTTAACTCGAAAAATAAATAAGTTGGCTCAAGAAACGAACACAACGCTTTATATGGTGTTGTTAGCAGCTTATATGACTTTGTTATCCAAATATGCAGGACAAGAAGATATTATTGTTGGTTCACCTGTGGCAGGGAGAAATCATACAGATGTTGAGTCGGTTATGGGGATGTTTGCAAATACGTTAGCCATACGTAATAAACCAGAGGGTTCGAAGTCGTTTTTCGCTTTCTTAGAAGAAGTTAAAGAAACCACATTACAAGGGATGGAAAATGAAAGCTATCCGTTAGAAGAAATGATTGACAAACTAGATTTAACAAGAGATACAAGTCGAAATCCATTGTTCAGTGTGTTATTTAACGTATTGAACATGGAGAGGAAAGAAATAATTTTAGAGGATCTAAATTTCCAGCCGTATCCAATAGAAAATAGGATTTCCAAATTTGATCTGACTCTCACAGCTATTGAAGGGGATGGCGAACTTTTCCTTAGTTTGGAGTATGCTACGAAACTATTTAAGAGAGAAACGATGGAACGAATGATCGTGCACTTGAAGTGCATGATAGTACAGCTTTTAGAAGATCCAACCATCAAGTTGGGGGAGATTGACTTTTTATCTAAACAAGAAAAAGATCAACTACTGGTCGATTTCAATGATACCTTTGCAGTGTATCCTAATGAAAAAACAATTCATGAATTATTTGAAGAGCAGGTGGAAAAAACACCGGATCATATTGCAGTTGTGTTTGAAAATGAGCAATTAACGTATCAACAATTAAATGAACGATCTAATCAAGTTGCAAGGGTGTTACGCGAAAAAGGAGTTTTGAAAGATGAAGTGGTAGGTCTCATGATGGAACGTTCCCTGGAGATGGTCATCGGCATATGGGGGATATTAAAAGCAGGAGGAGCTTTTTTACCAATTGATCCTCATTACCCGGAAGAAAGAAAAGTTTATATGTTGCAAAATAGTGAAATGAAAATCATGGTAACCGATAAAAAGTGGATTGAAAATGTTTCTTTTGAGGGTCATATCGTTAATATGAATGATCCAAGCCTTGAGCTTGAGGAGACAATTAATTTAGGACTACCATCAAGTGGAGATGATTTACTCTATGTTATTTACACCTCAGGTTCAACAGGTCAACCCAAAGGGGTCATGTTAGAACACCGAACATTAGTGAACTTAGTTTATTATGAATTGGATCATACACAAATTCCATTTGATAGTAAAGTGCTGCAATACGCTACATTAAGTTTTGACGCATGTTATCAGGAAATGTTCTCAACTTTACTAGCAGGTGGAGAACTATATATTGTTGGAGAAGAAACGAAAAAAGATACGGACTTACTGTTTAACTTTATTTTTGAAAAACAAGTGAATGTTGTAATACTACCTACAGCCTTGTTGAAGTTTATCTCATCAGATTCAGATCTTTTGACTCGATTGCCTGCATCTGTTTCACATATCATCACCGCTGGAGAGCAATTATTGATATCAGATGAATTAAAAACGCATCTAGGACAATATTCTGTTGATGTTCATAATCATTATGGGCCGACTGAGACACATGTGGTGACAGCCTATACGATCACAGGTGACAATGTCTCATCTGTTCCACCGATCGGAAAAGGAATATCCAACACAGAGTTGATGATTATGGATGAATATCACAACTTACAACCTGTTGGAATCATTGGAGATTTGTATATTGCTGGAGATGCCCTAGCAAGAGGGTATTTGAATCGACCTGATCTTACGGCTGAAAGATTTGTAAATCATCCATATATGAGAGGAAAGAAAATGTACAAAACGGGGGATCTAGCGAGATGGTTACCTGATGGTAATATTGAATATATGGGGCGAACCGATCATCAAGTGAAAATACGTGGATACCGCGTTGAATTAGGAGAAGTTGAAGCCCATTTCTTAAGCCATGAGCAAATCAAAGAAGTAATCGTGATTGTAAAAGAAGAGGATACGCAGGGAAGTCCATTCTTATGTGCGTACTATGTGGCATCGAATGATTTAAAACCAAAAGAAGTAAGAGGATATTTATTAAACTCTTTGCCAGAGTATATGGTTCCATCCTTCTTGGTACAACTAGATTACATGCCAGTAACAAAAAATGGAAAAATAGATCGACATGCTTTGCCTGATCCAGAAGAAAACCATTCAAGTGTAGAGTATATTGCACCAAGAACCGAAATAGAGAGGCAACTTGTTGGTTTATGGAAAGAAGTGCTTGGATTAGATTTGATCATCGGTATTCAAGACAATTTCTTTGAACTCGGAGGACATTCATTAAAAGCGATGTACTTAGTGGCCAAGATTCAAAAGGAAATGCAAGTTACCGTGACTTTGAAAGATATATTTGCATTTCCAACCATTGAGCTTTTAACGAAACAGTTTCAACAGTTAAAACAAAGGAAACATAGTTCGATTCCACAGGCCAAAATAAAAGAGATGTATCCTGTTTCTTCTGTGCAAAAAAGGTTATATGTATTACAACAGTTAGAAGGTGCTGAAACAAGTTATAATATGCCTTCGTTGCTGACAGTTAAAGGAGCATTTGACCGAGTACGATTTGAAAAAGCGATCAATGCTTTGATTTCTCGCCATGAAAGTTTGAGAACCTCTTTTGAAATAATAGAAGAAGAACCTGCTCAACGTATTCATTCAGAAATAGAGTTTGAGGTCCGTTATTATAAAAAAGAGAAACACGAAATAGAAACATTGGTATCAAGCTTTATACAACCGTTTGATTTAAGTCAGGCACCTTTATTGAGAGTGAATTTAATAGAAAGAACTCAAGATGAGCACCTATTGTTCTTTGATATGCATCATATTATTTCCGATGGTGTGTCTATGAATATTTTGATTCAAGATTTTATACAGCTTTATGAAGGGAATAAATTGGCTGATCTACGGATTCAATATAAAGATTTTGCAGAGTGGCAGCAGGGTCAGCAAGCAACGGAAGAGATGCAAAAACAAGAGCAGTATTGGTTAGCACAATTTGCAGGTGACATTCCAATATTGGAATTACCAACAGATTACCCTCGACCTGCGATGCAAAGCTTTGAAGGAGAGACAATTGAATTTTATTGGGATAAGAATTTAACTCAAAAAATAAATAAGTTGGCTCAAGAAACGAACACTACGCTTTACATGGTGTTGCTAGCAGCTTACATGACTTTGTTATCCAAATATGCAGGACAGGAAGATATTATTGTTGGTTCACCTGTGGCTGGTAGAAATCATGTGGATGTTGAATCGATTATGGGGATGTTTGTAAATACGGTAGCAATACGAAACATGCCTAAAGGGTATAAAACGTTTGAATCTTTCTTAGCAGAAGTCAAAGATACGACGTTGCAGGCGATGGAAAATGAAAGCTATCCGTTAGAAGAAATGATTGACAAATTAGACTTAACAAGAGATACAAGTCGAAATCCATTGTTCAGTGTGTTGTTTAATGTGTTGAATGTGGAGACGCAGGAAATAACCATAGAGAATCTAAGTTTCCAACCGTACCCGTTACAAAATAGGATTTCCAAATTTGACCTTACACTTACAGCAACTGAAGGTAATGGGGAGCTCATCTTGAGTATGGATTATTGTACTAAACTATTTAAGAAAGAAACGATAGAACGAATGATTACGCATTTGAGATTTTTGGTAGAAAAGATTGTAGAACAGCCAGAAATGACTTTACGTGAGTTTAATATATTGTCTGACGCAGAAAAACATCAATTATTAGTGGAGTTCAATGATACAGAAGTGGATTATCCAAAACATAAAATGATCCATCGATGGATAGAGGAACAAGTGAAAAAAACACCGCATTCCTTAGCAGGTCAATATGAAGATGAAAGCATAAATTACTTAGAATTAAATAGAAAATCCAACGATTTAGCGAAGACATTAAAATCCTACGGTGTGGGTAAGGGTTCCTTTGTTCCTATACTTATGGATCGAAGTATAGAGCTATTAATTTCATTGTTTGGGGTAATGAAGACAGGTGCAGCTTTTGTCCCTTTGGATGTGAATTGGCCAATTGAGAGAAGCAGTTTTATTCTTAATGAAATAAGAAGTAAGGTTTTATTATTGAATAAAGAGTCTTATTTACAACAAGAGCATTTTGATGTGCCGTGTATACTTGTTGATCAGAATAAATTATCTGAGGAACCAGTGAATCCAGATTTCGATATGAATCCAGATGATATCATTTATGTGATTTATACTTCTGGTTCGACTGGGAAACCAAAAGGGGTGGAAGTTCCACATAAAGGAATTACGAATCGATTTAGTTGGATGAATGATTACTTTGAGCAGTCGTCCTCACAATCTGTGTTACAAACAACAAATCATGTGTATGACAGTGCCGTTTGGCAATTGTTCTGGCCGCTGATTAATGGTGGGAAAACGGTAATGCCGTCTAAATCTATGGATTTGACAGCAGAAGGTGTTTCCTCAACGATTGAGAAGTATGGAGTAACATTGACGGATTTTGTACCTTCTGTATTTAACATGATTGTAGAACAGTTAGAGCACAAAGAGAGTCTTCATCATAAGTTATCTTCATTAAAAAGTATCATTATTGGTGGGGAAGAGATTACTTCTTCAACCATTTATACTTTTCAAAAAAGATTTGGTACGATCCAAATCTCTAATTTATACGGTCCAACCGAAGCAAGTATCGGGTGCATCTATTACCAAGTGACAGGATTAGAAGGAAACAAAATCCCGATTGGTCAACCTATCTCAAATACACATATCTCAATACTGGATAAACATCAGAATTTGGTGCCGATTGGTGTTCCGGGTGAAATTTATATCTCAGGTGAATGTTTAGCAGAAGGTTATTTAAATGATCTAGAAAAAACGAAAAAATCTTTTGTAAATCATCCTCTTAAACAAAAACAGGGTGTTAAAGCATATAAAACAGGAGACTTAGCTCGGTGGTTATTTGATGGTAATATCGAATTTTTGGGTCGTATAGATCATCAAGTGAAAATAAGAGGTTATAGAATTGAACTTGGAGAGATAGAAAGTCATCTACTTACCTATCCAGCGATTCAAGAAGTCGCTGTTATAGTTCGTGAGCAGAAAAATGGTGAGAAAATAATATGTGGGTATTTTGTTTCAGATCAAGAACTGGATATATCTGAAGTGAAGACTTATTTAGTACAAAAATTGCCAAACTATATGACCCCTTCGTATTTTATACAACTAGAAAAACTTCCACTCACTGCAAATGGAAAGCTGAATCGAAATGCATTGCCTGAACCAGAAGGAAACCATTCAGGTGTACAGTATGTTGCCCCAAGAAATGATATAGAGATTCAATTGGTTTATCTTTGGGAAGAAGTGCTTGGTTTAGATTCGATCGGTATCCATGAACATTTCTTTGAATTAGGAGGACATTCATTAAAAGCGATGTCTATGATAGCTAAATTGCAAAATGAAATGAAGGTACCGATGACCTTACGTGACATATTTTCATACCCAACGATTGAACAGCTTGCGAAAAGAATAGAAAACTCAATGAAAAATGACAATTCTATAGCTAAAAAAGCTAGAACGGAAGTATTTACGTTAGAAGTAGAAGGGCGAAATCTACAAATCTATTTACCTGATTCCTATGCTTCAACGAACAAAAGATATCCTGTCGTTTATATGCATGATGGACAGAGCGTGTTTGCTGATACCGTGGAATCCATTGGCTGGAAAGTAGATCAAACACTGAAGGAATTAACGGAAAGAGGGCTTGTCGAAGAAATGATCGTTGTAGGGATTTATAATTGCAACGAACATCGTGCCAAAGAATATATTCCATACAATGACAGATTTTTAAATACGGATGGCTCAAAGGCTAAAGCATATGCTGAGTTTTTAATCAACACGATTATTCCTTATATAGATGAACACTTTAGAACGATTCCTACCAAAGAAAATAGAGCTATCATAGGTTCGTCTTTAGGCGCTGTTCATGCCTTATGGTCAGCCTATAAATATCCTGATGTGTTCTCTATGGTTGGAGCACTATCTCCTTCATTATGGGTAGGTGAGCGAGCGATTTACGAAGATATGACGAAAAAAGCAAAACCAGAACTAAAAGTATGGTTTGATATGGGGAATGTAGAAGAGCCTTATGAAGCACATTACATTGATCAGTTAGAAAAACAAGGTTTTATCTATGGAAGAGATTTATTTTATTACTTAGAAGAGGGTGCACTGCACAATGAATTGGCTTGGGAAAAGAGAGTGAAAAACGCCTTGATTTTATTTAAGGGTCAAAAACCGCCAACGATAGCTGTAAAAATGGATCTGAAAGTTAATTTTATAAAAGGTTTTATTAATCATTATCTAACCCATTCACAATTAGAAGAAGAGGGTATCGTGGAAATAAATCCGGTCATAGAAATGGATAACGGTATGGTCTTTTCAGGGAGACATTTAGTTAGCTACAACGTTTTGAACAAAAATGAAGGATTTGTTGATTCTAAAGGTTTTGTGACATTTAAAACAGGAGAAAACCTGATAGTTCAAGTAAAATTTGGTGAACTAGAATCAGAGATTGAAGTGAATGATCACAATGAATAGGGGTAAAACAAATGAACTTATATCAAGATCTATATCAAATTTTTAAAAATGAAAATAATGTTAGTCAAGAGTTAAATATTCTATTGGATCATAGCAAGGATCACTCATCATATCATCCTTCTCATTTACCAGAGGTTGTAGTATTTCCAGAAAACAAGGCCGATGTTATAAAAATATTAAACTATGCAAATGAAAACAAAATACCTGTTGTCCCTTTTGGTTTGGGTACCAGTGTAGAAGGTCAGGTTATTCCTATAAAAGGGGGAATTTCTATGAATATGACAAGAATGAATAAAATCATTGAAATACAACCTGATAATTTTCTTGTCAAAGTTGAACCTGGGGTAACTAGAGTTCAATTAAATGACTATTTAAAAGAACATCATTTACATTTTCCAATAGATCCAGCAATTGATGCTTCCATTGGTGGAATGGTCTCCACTAATGCAAGTGGTACAAATAGTGTCAGGTATGGAGCTATGAAAGATCAAGTATTAGGAATGCAAATTATTTTAGCAAATGGTGAAGAGTTGAACGTAGGGGGGCAATATCTTAAATCTTCTTCTGGATATAATCTAACAAATCTATTTGTAGGTTCTGAAGCTACGCTGGGGGTTTTCACTGAGATCACTTTACGTGTTTATAGTATTCCTAAATATAAGCTAACAGCAATGGTAGAGTTTACAGATTTGATTTCAGCATCGAATGCAGTATTGAAAATGAAAAAAAGAGATTTATCGATTGAAAAGGTTGAATTAATAGATGAAAGGACGATTGAAGCGATCAATCGATATAAATCAAGAAGTTTTTCAATTGCCCCCTTTTTATTTCTGGAGTTGGGTGGAAACGAAGTCATAGTTCATCATGATTATGAGCTTGCCAAAGAGGCTTTGATTGAAGAAGGTTGTATAAATATTCAATTAGCTACTAATGACTTAGACAGGGAGAATTTATGGGAGATTAGGCACGAAGTAGCCTTTGCAATCAAATCAATGAATCCTGAAAAAAAACTGATGACAACAGATGTATGTGTACCTTTAAATGCTATGCCAAATGCAATTAATGAAACAAGAAAGATGATGGATAATTCTAAGATTGAATGTGCGATCTTAGGTCATGTGGGTGACGGGAACTTTCATGCCGTTTTTTCAGTAGATCCAGAAAATAAGTCTGAAGTAGGTCTCTATAAAAAAATAAATGAACAAATTGTTGATTATGCATTGAAAAATGGAGGGACTTGTAGTGGAGAACATGGTATTGGCCTTGGGAAGATTGATTATATGTACAAACAACATGGAAATTCAGTATCATACATGAGACAAATAAAATCACTTTTTGATCCTAATAATATTATGAATCCTAGTAAGATTTTTAAAAAATAAGGAGAAGCGATCAGTATGAGAGAAAATATGATATCAATTATAAATAAGCCCAATAAACAAGAGATAGAAGATATTGATTATATAGAGCTTTATGTAGGTAATGCAAAACAATCTGCGTATTATTATTGTAGAATTTTAGGTTTGAAAATCGTAGCATATAGTGGTTTAGAAACAGGGGATCGTGATCGTACTTCCTATGTACTAAAAAAAGGAAATACTTGCATTGTAGTAAGTAGCTCTCATTCTAATGAACATCCTATTTCACAATTTGTTAATAAAAGAGGAGATGGAATAAAAGATGTCGCATTTCGTGTAAATGATGTAGATGAAATATATGAAAATGCAGTGGCTAATGGAGCAATAAGTATTCAACCCCCTTATGAAGAAAGCGATAAATATGGCATTGTAAAAAAAGCGATTGTTGGAACTTTGGGTGATCTTACTCATACAATTGTAGAAAAAAAAGATTATAGAGGAGTATTTTTCCCAGGTTATAAATCAATAAACAATGGTAGCTTCCCAGAGCATAATGGTATCACTTGCATTGACCATCTAGCCATCTGTGTAGATAACATGCCTGCGTGGGTAAGTTTTTATGATAATGTCTTTGGTTTTAAACTACTTAAAGCATTTAAAAAAGATGAAGTTAGTTCCTCGAATTCTGCACTGATGACAAAAGTGATGCAGAATGGAACGGAACGGGTTAAACTCCCGATTGTTGAGCCAGCAGAAGGAGACAAAAAATCTCAAATAGAAGAATTTTTAGAATACAATAAAGGTCCTGGTATCCAACATATTGCTTTACTTACAGATGATATTCTGGAAACGGTTAAAACAATGAATGAAAATGGGATAGATTTTCTATATACACCTGAAACTTATTATCAAATGCTACCAAAACGAGTTGGAAAAATTGATGAATCCATAGAGGAATTACAAAAACATAAAATTTTAGTGGATAAAGATGATGAAGGATATCTGCTTCAAATTTTTGCACAACCTATACAAGATAGACCTACATTATTTTTTGAAGTCATTCAACGTAAAGGCTCACGTGGATTTGGCAATGGGAATATAAAAGCACTTTTTGAAGCAGTAGAGAGAGAACAAGAAAAACGAGGCAATTTATAACGTTTAGCAGGAGGAAGTAAAATGAGTGACTGGATTTTTATGAATGGAACCTATGTACATAGGGAGAATGCTAAAGTTTCGGTATTTGATAGAGGATATTTATTCGGAGATGGGGTATTTGAAGGAATAAGAGCCTACAATGGAAATGTGTTTAAACTAAAAGAACATATTGAACGATTGTTTGATTCAGCACATTCCTTATTATTAAGTATACCCTACACACATGATGAAATTAAAAATATTGTAATTGAGACTTTAAAGAAAAATCGTTTAGATACCGCGTATATACGAATAATTGTGTCTAGAGGAGTAGGGGATCGTTATAACTTAGATCCATTTGTTTGTATGAGTCCACAATTGATTGTTATAACAGAGAAATTCGAAGCTTTTTCTAGTGAATTTTATGAAAATGGAGTGGAAGTACTTACAGTACCAACTAGGAGGAATCGTGCTGATACTTTATCACCACAAGTAAAGTCCTTAAATTATTTAAATAATATATTAGTAAAGATAGAGGCAAAACTTGCAGGTATGCAAGATGGCTTGATCTTAAACACAGAAGGATATGTTGCTGAGAGTACAACTCAAAATTTATTTATTTATAAAAATGAAAAATTAATCACCCCCCCATGTTCTCAAGGTGCTTTAGAAGGAATTACTCGAAATACTGTGATTGATCTAGCAACAGAATACGGATATAACGTTGAAGAGGAGTTGATCACTAGACACGATGTATATACTGCAGAAGAGGTTTTTATGACTGGAACGGCTGCAGAAATCATTTCGGTAGTTAAAGTAGACGGAAGAGTAATAGGTATAGGTAAGCCTGGAAAACTTGCTATTAAATTATTTGAAAATTTCAAAAAATATGTTGTAATTGAAGGAGAAAAAATAGAGTGAAATCTCGAAATTTATAAATCAATTTAAATCTAATAGAAAAAAGGACTGTCTCATAATTAAATATTGAGACAGTTCTAATGTATTTTAAGATTACTAGCATATATTGAGTTATAGAAGTGATGTTCTTTATCTTTGAGGGTTATTTATATATAAATGACTTTCAACGGCTTTTATCGTTTTTTCCAAATGATCTTGGATAAAGAAATGTCCTCCATTTATGAAATGGTAGTCTGATGGCTGATAAGTAAGTTCGTCCCATTCCTTAATAATATCTATGTATTTATCGTGTGAGCCATATAATACAACTGTTTTACAATTAATTTTATTTTGTTTTTGTTTATATTGATACGTTTCTACAATTTTATAGTCTGCTCGTATAATTGGAACAAATAGCTCAGCTAACTGACTATTATCAAAAATTTCCTCAGAGGTCCCGCCTAGTTCTAGTACATTTCTTTTAAATTCATTATTTGGTAATAAATGAACTTGTTTCTTATCTGTATTTTTTGAATGTGGGGCAGAGCTTCCAGAAAAAAAGATCATTTCTGGTTCATTGTGATTCATATTTATTAACTTATAATACAATTCATAGGCAATTTTGCTTCCCATGCTATGTCCAAATAGTGCGTATGGTGTAGAGTTTAACTGTCCACTAATTTTTTTATAAACATCCTCGACAGCTTCATTTAAATTTTCGTAAAAGGATTCACCCATTCTAGTTCCTCTACCAGCTAATTCAATTGGAACGATTTCAATAGATTGCTTAAAATGTTTTTTCCATTTGCTATATATAGCAGAGCTACCACCTGCGTATGGAAAACAGAATAATTTCATCATGCTTCAATCACCTCATCTACTAAGTTTAAAGCATATCGTATTTATTTTCCAATTTTTTCGATATAATGAATGAAACGAAACTTACGATTTGAGGTACTAAAGGATGAAAATCATGGCTGTGAAAATAGATTCAGAGATTGAACATGGTTTATATATAGATTTATTAAAAAACCTACCTAAAGAAAAACAAGTTCGATTGAATAAATATAGAAATAAAATGGACGCTCAACGTTCTTTATTAGGTGAAATTTTAATTCGAACTGAAATTATGAATTTAACAAACGTGAAAAACCATGAAATTGTATTTCAAAAGAATACCTACGGCAAGCCGATATTATTGAATAAGCCACAATTTCACTATAATGTTTCACATTCAGGTGATTGGGTGGTTTGTGCAACTGATGGTTCAATTATTGGTATTGACGTAGAGAAAATGGCTCCAATTGACTACACAATCGCTAATCGTTTTTTTTCAAAACAGGAAGTAGTGGATTTATCAAAAAAAGAAGAGCCTGAAAAATTAAAATATTTTTTTGATTTATGGACTTTAAAAGAAAGTTATATTAAAACGGATGGCAGAGGGTTATCCATCCCACTTGATTCATTTAGTATTCGTAAAACGAACAATGTCATAATGATAATGACAGAAAACCCTTTAAAGGAAGTATTCTTTAAACAATATGGAATAGATGATTTGTACAAATGTTCAGTATGTGCATTAAACAATCAATTTCCTGATGAACCACGTGTTCAATCCTTATTAGACACGTGTCACCTCTTTTTGAATCATATCTATTAAACTCTACCTAGACTAAGGTCTAGATCAAAATAAGCCTCCAGACCGGTTTGATTTTGGTGAAAATAATCTATTGTATAGATTATAGCTTAAATATAGGGGGGCTTATTTGTGAATAAGATTGAAATCATTGAACTTATTAGGCTGGTCCCCACATTTTTAATTTTAATGTCTGTTTTATATTTTGTTTGGAAACTGATTGGAAACTATATTGAAGATTTCATTTTTTTAATATATTTTATATAACTCAATTATAGATAAGTAATAACTTTATTATTAAATGAATTAATCATAATCTTTTTATTTCTATCATATTCTTTTCATATACAAGCTTTGGGACAAGGAGGGAATATGTATTGGATAAAGCAAGATTAACCTACCGTTTTGACAAAGAAGGCAATAAAATAAATAAGAAAAATGAACCTCAAAAAGATATTATATCCCTAAATAAAAATGAGTTTAAGGTGATAGAAAAGTCAGATGAAACGAAAACTGAAGATGAACGCTCTGATCCTATCTTAGATTCTCAGCCATTAAATCAATTTACTACTGATTATGGTGCATGGAGTAGCCCATTTGATGCTGAAACTGCTAAATTAGAACAGCTTATACGAGAAACAGATACGTATCAAGATAATGGATTTGATAAAAGACATCGTGATAATGATCGTGAAGATGATTTATTAGAAAAATTTGATTCACATTCAAAATATTCAAATGAAAACCAGAGAAATCCATACAAAAATAGAAACCCCTATGGGTATATTAAAAAAACAAAAAGACCATGGTTTAAAATCATCACTTCTTTCACTGGAGCTATCATTGTAGGGATTGCATTTGGTTTTTTTGTATTATCTTTTTTCTCTGACAATCCACAGTCGGTCAGTGAAATAGATCAAACAAAAATTGATTCAATCTCACCCTCAGATTCAGACGAAGTGCTTGAAAATGAGAATAATACTAGTCCTCAGCCAGTAGTGAATTTAAATGGAACAATTTCATTAAACATACCATTCCAATCTTATTTCATGCTTCAAAATGGTGTGTTCAGTAGTTTGGAAGGAGCAGAGGAAGCGATAGCTGCTTTATCAAACAATGGTTTTGCTGCTGTAAGTGAATTAAATGATAGCTACTATGTATTTGCTGGAATGACAACAAATCGAGATGATGCACTATTACTGAGTTATAAATTGCAGCAGGAAGATTTAGAAGTTTATATTAAAACGTATGAGATACCTTCTATCCAACAAATGAAATGGAATGGGAATGATGCAGATTTTGTTCAATCCTATTTTTCCCAGGGGTCAGACCTTGTTGATACAATTAGTGAATTGACCTTAATACATTTAAAGGATCAATCTTTTACGTCCTTTGAGGATAGCTCTCTTGAGACGATTAAAGGTTTACATCAAACTTGGGCAGCACTAATCCCAGAAGTAAATGCTGGATTTCCAGAGGAAGTAAAATCTACGTTTGAAAAAATGAATAGCGCATTAAGCACAGCTATGATTTCTTTGGAGGATTATCAGAAGAACCCATCATCTTCATTGCTTTGGCAGACTCAAACTGCCTTAATGCAATATACGATTTTGCAAAAGGATTTACTTCAAAGGATATCTGTATCTCTTTAATCTTCACCCCACTTAAATTGAAAAAAAGCTCGCCGATGGCGAGCTTTTATTTAGTACAAAAATCTATCAACCATAACAGCTAATTCAGCACGGGTCATATTACGCTCAGGTCCAAAGGTGGTTTCTGTTATTCCATTTAAAAGAGAAAGTTCTTTTAACAGATAGACAGACTCAGCGTACCACTTTTCCTCTGAAACATCTTCATATAAAAACGTTTCTTCCGTTACTGTCATTTCATTTTCATTCCAGATACGATTAAAAATAACCGAAACCTCAGCTCTTGAAATAGGTTCATTAGGTCGAATTGTTTCATCTGGATACCCTAGAATATAACCATTATTCACTGCTTCTTGAATGATTTTAAAAGCCCAATGATCAGCGGATAGATCTTTAAAGTCTTTTGTCTCTACTTTTGTTTGTTTATTAGAATCAAACTCATTTGTATTATCTGATGTTGATTCTTTTTCATTGGTTTCATTTAAGTCTGTGTTTGAATTATTTTGCTCATGGTTGCTATTTTCTCGATCTGATACATTATTTTCTTGAGTTGATTCTGTTTCTTCTTCTGAAATAGGAGTGGGTTGTTCATCGCTCAAATTATCAAGTGGTTCATTTGTTTCTTGCTCATTTTCAGAAACCTTGTCACTAGTAAAATAAAAAATACGATCCATCATTGCTAAAAATTCAGCTCTAGTTAATGATCGGTTGGGTTCATAACTATTGTTATATCCAATGATTAGATCATTATCCTGAAGTCGAATGATAGACGTAATCGCCCAGTGATCCAAAGCATCCCAAAAAGTGATGGGTTCGAATGATTCAAGACCATTTGCAATTCCTATGGCCATTTTTTGTCTTTCACTTTCGTCAACTAATCTCTCAGCATCTTGTTCATTGCTTAAAAAAGCAGTTTCAACTAAAATACTTGGAATTGAGCCCATGCGAGCGACATAAACAGCTTTGGACATTAAACCAAGGTTTTTCGTCTCGGCTTCGGTTACCAGTCCATTTAGAACGGATTGCGCCAGTGTCTTACTATAGGGTGTTAAAACAGACATTGCTTTACTAGCCGGGTAATCCTTATCTGGATATTGATTATTATAGTAGATTACCAGACTACCTTTAATGGATGGATCGTGATGAGCATTTGCATGAATTGATACAAATAAATCTGCATTTTGTTGATTTGTAAATTTGACTCTATCTTGCAAGCTTATGTAAGTATCATTTTCCCTAGTTAAAATAACCTCATGTCCACGCTCTTCCAAAATATTTCTTACTTTAAATGAGATGTCTAGATTAACATCCTTTTCTTTCAGTCCATTAACACCCAATGCACCTGGATCTTTCCCACCGTGACCTGCATCTATTACCACTTTCAAAGCTTGAGCATAATTTGGAAAAATCACAAAAAGAATCATCAAGAAAATAACCGTGTGTTTACATTTTTCCATCAAGCTAAATCTCCTCCCTATTTTATATTTTAATAGGAAAAGAGTGGTATGTAATCAGGAAATATATGCCATCTAAAGTTTTTTTTGATAGATTGTGTTAATTCATCTTAACTCGTATAATAGAATATAGAAGAAATTCAAAAGATTCATAGATGAAAAGTGTAAGTTACAAGTTTTGGAGGTAGGAGTGTGATGAAAAAAAATAGTTTTGTATTAATTATTTTTTTGTTGATAGGATTGTTAACCGGGTCTATTATCGCTCAACTTTTAGAACCCGTACCTGCATTATATTTTCTAACTAAATCCTCACAAATCACATGGGAACCTTCAGCAGATTTAGGTTTTTTATCATATGATTTTAATTTCCAGGTTAAACTAAATATTGCAAACATCTTAGGGTTAGCTTTCTCTTTTTGGTTATATCGTAAATTATGATGTTTGAAGGGGATTAAAAATTTTGAATAATACACATCTTATCCTTGCCTCTTCTTCACCTCGAAGACAAGAATTGATTCGTTCTTTGAACTTACCCTATACAATTTGTGTGAGTGATGTTGATGAAACTCTTACAGAGATATTAACACCTGTTGAAATGGTAAAAGTTCTATCAACAAAAAAAGCAACAGCTGTGTTTGAAAAAATAAAATCCAAGAATAAACATGGAATTATTATTGGAGCAGATACAATTGTTGTGAAAGATGGACGAATATTTGGGAAACCAAAAGACAAGAACGATGCAATTTCAATGTTGCTTCAGCTTCAAGGAACCACGCATGAAGTATATAGTGGTATTGCTTGCATAGATTCAGATTCAGGCAAAATACTAGTTGAATCTCAAAAAACGATAGTACATATGAAGTCTCTAAAGATTGAACAGATTGAACGTTATGTTAATACTGGAGAACCTATGGATAAAGCTGGTGCGTATGCTATACAAGGTCTGGGTGCAACCATGGTGGATTCTATAGAGGGTTCATATTTTAATGTAGTTGGTCTATCGCTTTCTTTGTTAAGTGAAATGTTAGGTGAGTTTGGAATTGAAGTGATATGACTTTTAAAGAAATTGTACGAATTAAGGTTCTGTAATGGAGATGCGAATTAGTTTATCTTGTATGCATATCCCTCACGACAATGTACATTTTGAATGCATTTTTAAAAATGTCCAAAAGCAAAAGGGAGGGCTCAAGATATGTCACATCTGTCACAAATCCTCAGAGATGTACCAGAAAATGATAGACCTCGTGAACGCATGCTTCAATACGGTGCACAGGTTTTAAGTAATGCTGAGATTATAGCTATATTGTTAAGAACGGGTTCCTTTGATGAATCTGCAATAACATTAGCACAAAAAGTACTAAAAAAGTTTGGAGGTTTGCGTCATTTAGTTGATGCTAGTACAGAACAATTAATTGAGATGAAGGGGATCGGTCCAGCAAAAGCGTTACAAATTCAAGCTGGAATTGAACTTGGCAGAAGGTTAGCAAAAAGTAAATTGGAACATCATATCACTATTCGATCCCCAGAAGATGCTGCAAAATATATGATGGAAGATTTACGATACTTACAGAAGGAACACTTTATTTGTTTATTTTTAAATACAAAGAATCAACTGATTGCACAGGAAACGCTCTCGATGGGAAGTTTAAATGCATCTATAGTTCATCCTAGGGAAGTTTTTCGTGCAGCTATCAAAAGAAGTAGTGCTTCCATTATCTGTGTTCACAATCACCCAAGTGGTGATCCGACTCCAAGTTCAGAGGATATTGAAATAACGAATCGTTTATTAGAAGCTGGTCAGGTGATCGGTATAGAAGTGCTAGATCATTTAATTATTGGCGATCAAAATTTTATAAGTTTGAAAGAAAGAGGACTTATGTAATACAATGATATAAGTTTCAAATAAATTCATTTTCGTTTTTTATAAACAAAACTAGAAAATATATGATAATTCATTGAGAAATTGGTAATTAGAAAGGAGATTTGGCATGTTTGGCAGCTTTGTTAAAGACTTAGGGATTGATTTGGGAACAGCAAATACACTTGTATTTTTAAAGGGGAAGGGGATCGTTGTAAGGGAACCTTCAGTTGTTGCTGTACATACGGAATCTAAAACGATTGTTGAAGTAGGTGACGCAGCAAAAAAAATGCTCGGTAGAACACCTGGTAGTATTAAAGCAGAACGTCCAATGAAAGATGGAGTCATTGCTGATTTTGAAACGACGGCTGCAATGATTAAAGCTTTTATGAAGAGAGCTCAAAAGCAAAGATTTTTGTTCCCTAAACACCCTAACGTTATGATTTGTGTTCCATCAGGGGTAACAGCGGTTGAAAAAAGAGCAGTGGAAGATGCAGCACGTCAAGCTGGAGCAAAAGAGGCATACACAATTGAGGAACCTTTTGCAGCTGCAATTGGTGCAGATTTACCAGTATGGGAACCAACAGGCAGTATGGTTGTGGATATTGGTGGTGGAACAACAGAGGTAGCAGTAATCTCTTTAGGAGGAATTGTAACGGATCGTTCCGTTAGAGTAGCTGGAGATGAAATGGATGATTCCATAACACAATATATTAAAAGAAAATATAATTTAATGATAGGTGAAAGAACAGCCGAGGCTGTTAAGGTGGAAATTGGATCAGCAACTGAAGCGGAAAAATCTGAAATAATGGAGATTCGCGGACGTGATTTGATTACAGGGTTGCCTAAAACAATAGAGATATCTGCAAATGAAGTTACAAAAGCTCTCAAGGACACCGTTGATAAAATTATCGAAGCGGTAAAAGGAACCTTAGAAAAATGCCCTCCTGAGCTTGCAGCAGACATAATGGATCGTGGTATTATATTAACTGGTGGTGGGGGCTTGTTGAGAAATTTAGACAAAAAATTAACTCAGGAAACAGGTATGCCAGTTATTGTTGCAGATAACCCGCTTGATTGTGTTGCGATAGGTACAGGTAGAGCTTTAGAGGAAATACATTTATTTAGAGATAAGAAAAATAAAGGTCGCAATAAAAGATAATTGTAGATTGAATAGAAGGTGTTCGTTTGTTTAAGCTCTTCGGCAATAAAAAACTTTTCTTATTATTGCTGGGTCTCATTTTTTTTACAGCACTTATGGGAATCAGTTCGATTGAAAAGAGAGATAACTTAATCTGGCCTGAAAAGTTTTTAAAAGACTCTGTATCTTGGATGCAAGGTTTAGTTTATAGGCCCGCTGGATATATAGCGGGTTTTTTTGAGAATATAGGGGATTTGAGAGTTATTCATGAAGAAAATAAAACATTAAAATTAACTCTTTCTCAGTATGCAAGAGATAGGGCTAAGTTAAATACTTTAGAAGAAGAAAATAAGAGATTGACAGAAGCACTTCAATTTACCGAAGAGCAAAAAGAATTAAATAATTATAAATTTCATATTGCCCATGTTGTTGCTGTAAATCCTGATGCATTTAATGATACGATTACAATTAATTTAGGCTCTAAACATGGCATGAAATTGAATATGCTAGTGACTACAACGGATGGTTTAATAGGTAGAATTAGTGAAGTAAATCCTTTATTCTCAACGGTGCAGTTATTGACAGATTTTAATGACCAATTTAATAATAGTATTGGTATAGCCGCTACTGTTTTAGGAAGCGAAGAATCTTTTGGCATTATTCAAAGTTATGACGAGAAGGAAAATGTATTAATTATGAGCCAGATCAATCAAAATGATATCTTAAAAGAAGGGGACATCATTATAACATCTGGTTTAGGTAAGTTATTCCCAGAAGGTATCGAAATCGGCACAGTTTTGTCAAGAGAAGTGGGAGATTATGGTCTTACACATATTGCAAAAATTACTCCAGCAGCTAAATTCGATAACTTAAGGGAGGTTTTTGTAGTTGAAAAACCTGGAATGTGAGGTGTGATATGCTTCGCACTTGGATTGGTTTGATTCTCTTTATGTTTTTTTTAATCGAAGGAACTATAATACAATGGTTACCTTTAACATGGGATGAACGTTTACAGGTTACGCCACATTTTACTTTTATCCTTATTTTATATACTTGCTTTTATGTTCAGAGATCATTTGCAATTATATTAGCTTTTAGTATTGGATTTTTTTACGATTTGATTTACTATAATCAATTGTTTGGTTTATATGCGTTTAGTATTGGATTTACTGTTTATTTGATATCTTATATGATTAAACGGTCTTATCTAGGTTTCTTTATTATTACACTTGTTGTCATGCTTTCTTTAATACTTTTGGATAGTACCATTTATGGAATTTATTATTTATTTAAACTCACTGATGAATCGTACATATGGGTACTCTCTCATCAACTTCTACCTAGTTTGTACGTCAATCTAATATTTTCAATGATGATCTATTTACCATTTCGCTCTTTTGTTGTTCGAATATCGTTTAAACAAAAGGGATAGTCATCATGCAACATTAGAATATTTAGAAGGAAATTAATTTATTATATCGAATTTTATATATTTAAGGGGGAAGGGTTTATATGACTGCAACGAAGGAACACGTGACTATCAAAGGGAATAAAGATGGTCTAGTATTTTTGTTTAATGATCATTGCGAGTTTCCTGTACTACTCAGTGAGTTGCAGTATAAACTTGAAAAAACACATCAACAAATATTGTCTGGTCCCACGATTAATGTGCATATAAAATTAGGTAATCGAGATTTAAATGTCGAACAAGAAGAAAAAATAAAAAAGCTTGTTAGTAACCATGGGAATTTATTAATTCAATCCATGGAATCTACTTCAAAAGATATAAAAAAGGAAAATCATGATTTAAAAATAATAAAAGGTATTATTCGTTCTGGACAATCCATTCATTATGAGACACCAATTCTTTTTATGGGTGATGTCAATCCAGGGGCAATGATATCTTCTACTGGCGATATTTATGTCATGGGATCTCTTAGAGGTCTCGCACATGCTGGTAAAACGAATAAAGGCAATAAAGAGGCAATTATAGCAGCTTCATATATGAAACCAACCCAATTAAGAATTGCAAACATTGTCAGTAGATCACCTGATGAATCTGCAAATGAAGGTACATATATGGAATTTGCTTTTTTGGAGGATGATCATATGCAAATCGGAAAAATAAGTGAACTTCATAAAGTTCGTCCTGATGCATTTCAATTCTAACGGAGGTGATTATCAATGGGAGAAGCAATCGTCATTACTTCAGGTAAAGGTGGAGTTGGTAAAACTACAAGTTCAGCTAATATAGGAACTGCCTTAGCAATGTTAGGAAAAAAAGTATGTTTGTTAGATACAGATATCGGATTAAGGAATTTAGATGTAGTCATGGGTTTGGAAAATAGGATTATTTATGATTTGGTGGATGTAGTTGAAGGGACCTGTAGAATAGCTCAGGCTTTAGTAAAGGATAAACGGTTTGAAGAATTATATTTTCTTCCAGCTGCTCAAACGAAGGATAAAGATGCTGTGCAGCCAGAAGATGTGAAAAAAATAGTAGATTCTCTAAAGCCAGATTTTGACTATATCATTATTGATTGCCCTGCTGGTATTGAAGGAGGGTTCAGAAATGCTGTTGCTGGTGCAGATAAAGCGATTGTAGTATCAACTCCTGAAATGTCATCTGTAAGAGATGCAGATCGAGTAATAGGGTTATTGGAAGCTTCCAATATTAGAAATCCTAAACTGATTATAAATCGTGTACGTCCTAACATGATGAAATCCGGAGATATGATGGATATTGATGAAGTTTGTTCCATACTCGCGATTGATTTATTAGGTGTTGTACCAGATGATCAACAAGTCATAAAAGCTGGAAACATAGGAGAACCTACAGTAATGAATCCAACATCAAATGCGGCTGTTGCATATCGAAATATTGCCCGTCGTATATTAGGAGATTCCGTTCCATTAATGGCGTTAGAAGGAAAAAAAGGTGTATTTTATAGACTTAAAAAGATCATGGGGATAGGATGATCATAGAGTGTTAACTAAGTTGAAACAATTAGATTGGGTAATTATTTTAATATTGATTTTATTTATGGTGATTGGGACACTGTTAATTAATAGTTCTGATATACCATCGCAAGTTACAAAACATGTAAAACTATTCTTATTAGGTTTTATAACAATGATATTCTTTTCTTTAATGGACTATCGCCTTTTAATTAAATGGGCATATTTTATTTATGGTTTTGGTATTATTCTATTAGTCGGTTTGATTTTTTTTGGTGTTACAATTAATGGTGCTGAAGGTTGGTATTCTTTTGAGCCTATTGGACTTGGATTTACTTTTCAACCGGCTGAATTGGTTAAGATTACACTAATAATCATGATTGCTTATATGTTGAAAAAACGTGATGGTGAACCACTAACTATAGTGAATGATTTACTTCCAATTGGTTTGTCTGTTTTAATTCCTTTCACTTTTGTGATTATGCAGCCTGATTTAGGTAATGCGATTATATATATTGTAATTTTTATAGGAATGCTTTGGATTGGAAATTTAAAATATACTTATGTTTTAATTAGTATTTTACTCATCTCTGTTATTGCATTTACCTCTTTTCAAGTGTATCAAACTTTTCACGGTCAAATCGTAACATTTTTAAGTGATAGTGGTAAAGGACATTGGACTGAACGGATAGATGCAATATTATTTCCAGAAGTTGCTGGAGATACTTATCACCAAGATCAGGCGATTATGGCGATTGGTTCAGGTGGATTACTTGGAGAAGGTTATTCCAATGGGACTGTGACAGTACCTTATGATTATTCAGATTCTATTTTTGCCATTGTTGGTGAGGAGTTTGGTTTTATAGGATCATCGTTACTGTTGTTATTGTACTTTTTATTAATATATCGATTGATTATTATTGCCATTCAATCAAAAGATCTTGCAGGTGCATATATTATTGTGGGAATTACTTCTATGTTTCTATTCCAAATTTTTGAAAACATCGGGATGTTAATTGGGATAATGCCACTAACTGGTATTACTCTACCTTTTATTAGCTATGGAGGAACTTCTATTTTAATTAACATGATGAGCATAGGTATTGCGATGAGTATTAAGGTTCATCAAGATAGCCCATGGATGTATGATGATGATTACTGAAAACTGAATATATGTATAATAAATTAACCGTATGAAAGCATTGGCATTCATATGGTTTTTTTCTTTGGGTTCTAATCATTACAAAATAAACATAAATATTAATCATAAAATAAATGGACTAGCCTTTTGAGGTGAACAATATGAAAATTAATAACAATGTAAAACAAAGAAGGAATCAGCGTGTAAATGAACTTATTCAAAAACAAAAACAACCTTTGAACAGTAATGAAATGAATAAGAGATATCTTCAAGAGTTCGTAGACCAAAAATTAGATGATCCTGAATATGTGTGGAAACATAGACAAGATCCATGGGCACACCTAAAACAATATGATAGGGAAGAAAGCTTTTTTCAAAAGTATTTCATGACAACTTTCACCATTAGTTTCCTGTTATTCATTATCATCTGGTTATTATTTCAATTGGAAACGCCATGGGCAGAAAAGGGAAAGATGTTAGTTACTCAGGTTATAAATGAAGAAACATTTGATAATAAAGCATTATTAACACTTTATGATCAAATGTTTGAAGGATACCCCTCCTTCATCCCTACCTTTAACTCTGAGAAAAAGACGATACCAGCAGAAAAAGTAAATACATCTCAAATTAAAAACATACATCATCCTGCTAATGGAAAAATCATCTCCGCTTTTGAGTCTACAAAGTCAGGTGTTACGATCAAAACGAGGAAAAATGAACCTATTATTGCATTGGATCAAGGGAGAGTTATTTCAGTTGAAAACACAGAGTTTACAGGCTTGACGATAGTAATTCAACATGTAAACAAGCTTCAATCTATTTATGGATATGTTACTTATTCATCATTAAAAGTGAACGATTGGGTAGAAGGTGGAGAACAGATTGGCGTTGTTTCAGAGTTACAAAATGACGAAGCAGGAATTTTATATTTTGCTTTACGAAAGGATAATCAATTTATTGATCCTGCGGAAGTGATTCATTTTGATTAACATTTATGGTACGCAATATCGACTTCATCCCATGTTTATTTTAGTCATCTTAACCTCAATTTTATCTGGTAATATCGGGGAATTAATCACTTTGTTTGCTATTGTTTTTGTACATGAAATGGGACATGTTGTAGCAGCGAAAAACTTTGGGTGGGAAGTTAAAACTGTACAAATGCTACCGTTTGGAGGAGTAGCTGAAGTTGAAACACACCGAAATACGTCTGCTAGGGAAGAAATCATTGTTGCAGCTGCTGGTCCACTTCAAAATTGTTGGATGATAGCACTTGTTTATTTATTGCAAAGAACTGAAATGATTGATTTGGCCTGGTCTGATTATTTTATTCAAGCTAATTTAATGATCGCACTGTTTAATTTATTACCTATTTTACCATTGGATGGAGGTAAAATTGTACAGGCATTACTTAGTTATAAGGTAAGTTACCACAAATCTTTAAAATATTGTGCATGGAACAGTCTTCTGATGAGTATTTTAATGATTGCTTATGCTTGTACAGACATATTTTACTCAGGTGTACATTTAAATCTATTGATCATTGGAGTTTTTTTATTATATTCAAACTGGTATTATTTTCGTAATATACCCTATTATTTCATAAGGTTTTTAGTTAATCGGGAATTGACATTTGCAAAAATGAAAGTAAAAAAAGAAATCACAAAGCCAATTTTTGCTAACTCTTCCAGTTCAATTTCAGAAATTGTAAGATGTTTCAAACGTGATCAGATGCATATTATTTATGTATTAAATGACTTAGGAAAAGTTCAAGCAGTCATACCAGAAAAGCGTATCATACAAACCTACCTAATAAACCCTAGAAAAAATGGTTGATTTTTTGTGGTTTTTTTAACATTTCACTTTTGGGGGCTATTTTGTGTAAAATAAAAGATAGAATAAAAGTTTTTATGATTTGGGAGTGTAATAATGAAAAGGATCGTTATACACTATAAGAAGGATTTAACTGAAGTTGCATATACTCAAGATGGACAATTGATTGAGTATTATGCTGAGGAGACAACGGACAAGCAATCTGTTGGCAATGTATATAAAGGTAAGGTTGTAAATGTTCTGCCTGGTATGGAGGCTGCGTTTGTTGATATTGGAAAAGGAAAAAATGCTTTTTTATATCGTGACGATTTATTACCTATTAACTTGGAACTAAAACCTATAAATAAACCATCTATTCAAGAATTGGTTCGAATAGGACAGGAGATTATGGTTCAAATTTACAAGGAACCATTGGGGAAAAAGGGTGCTAAAATTACGACTCATTTTAATATACCCGGCCGCTATGTTGTTTATATGCCTTTTGGTAATTATGTAGCTGTTTCCCGTAAAATTGAATCCCATGATGAGAGAGAACGTTTAAAATTGATAGGAGAAGAGATTAGGATCGATCAGGAAGGTCTCATATTGCGTACAGTTACTGAGAACGGGAGTAAGGATACTTTAAATAAAGACATTGTTGAGATTAGAGAAATTTGGAAAGAAATTGAGAATAGATTCGAGTCCTCTACTGCTCCAGCAGAGCTTTATCAAGAACTTGGTATTTCTTTGCGAATTGTTCGAGATCTATTTACTACAGAGGTGCAGGAAATTGTCATTGATGATGCTCAAAAAGCCAAAGTAATTCGACAGTTTGTTCATAACATTTCACCATCACTTTCAGATAGAGTGAAACTTCATGATTCTAATTCACAGTCTATATTTGAGTTCTATCATATTGTAAAACAAACCGACGATTTTTTTAAATCTAAAATTTGGTTAGATAATGGAGGGTACATCGTTGTTGATGAGACTGAAGCGCTAACCGTAATTGATGTAAATACGGGGAAATATACTGGTACAGTTGATCTGGAACAGACTGTGTTTGAAACAAATTTAGAAGCGGTGGAGAAAATTGCTAGACTATTGAGGTTAAGAGATATTGGCGGGATCATCATTATTGATTTTATTGATATGGAATTTCAAACCCATCGAGATGAAATTACTCAAAAATTAGAAACTCTTATACAACATGATCGTACGAAAACAACGGTGATGGGATGGACGAAACTTGGTTTATTTGAGATGACAAGGAAAAAAGTAAGGAATATGAACAACTCATCGGTTAAGGTTTGCCCAAAATGTAATCGTATATTATAAGAGGTTGTTCAAAAAGTCCACTGTTGCATTATTACTATAAGTATGATAACATCTGAATGATGTGTGCTTATGACACATGTTATAACCGCTCAAACAAGGTAATTAAAGTATACGATAGTGGGATTTACATCCAGCGATTGTATCACCTTTTAATTGGCGAGTCTGAGACATGAGGAGGTGCGACAAATGTACGCAATTATTGAAACTGGTGGAAAACAATACAAAGTTCAAGAAGGCGATGAGCTTTATATTGAAAAGTTAGATACAAATGCTGAGGAATCAGTAACATTTAACACGGTATTAGCTGTTTCAAACGATGCAGGATTAGTAGTAGGTACTCCTACTGTTTCTGGAGCAAGTGTTACAGGAAAAGTGGAGAGACACGGTAAAGGTAAAAAGATTACAGTTTACAAATATAAGCCTAAGAAAAACTACCATCGTAAACAAGGGCATCGTCAGCCTTATACAAAAGTTGTTATTGAAAAAATCCAAGCATAAGAGGAATATAATGATTACGGTAACCATTGAAAGAGATCATGAGAAAAAAATTGTCAGATATCTTGTAGATGGACATGCTGAATTTGCTGAAGCGGGCAAAGATATCGTTTGTGCAGGTGTATCAACGCTCACCATTGGAACTGTGAATGCAATTGAGTCTTTATTGAACATTGAATTGCCAGCAGAAATGCATAATGGGCTGCTCGATGTAGAGATACCTAAAATTGAGAAGAGAGAAATCTCAGATCAAACTCAACTGCTTCTTGAATCGATGGTTGTCATGTTGAAATCAATTCAGGAATCTTATGAAGATTATTTAAAAATTATTAATAAACTCGTGTAGGGGAGGTAGATACTATGTTGAAGTTAGATCTTCAGTTATTTGCTTCTAAAAAAGGAGTAGGTTCTACTAAAAATGGTCGTGACAGTATTTCAAAACGTTTAGGTGCTAAACGTGCTGATGGTCAGGCTGTTAGAGCTGGTAACATCCTTGTTCGTCAACGTGGAACAAAAATTCATCCTGGAAATAATGTAGGTATTGGATCAGATGATACTTTATTCTCTAAAGTTGACGGAGTAGTGAAATTTGAACGTTGGGGACGCGATCGCAAAAAAGTGAGCGTATATCCGGCAGTAGCAGAAGCTTAATAAATAACACGTTTAAACATAAATCCTGGCGTATAGAATGCGCTAGGATTTTTATTTGATTGAATATAAATGTGGACATAAACGGGGATTGTATTATGGGAAATTGGAAACGAATGAGTCTCATTACTGAGCTTTTGGTATTGTTATTATTAGTCATTATTTTTATAACATCAACTGGTTGGTTAAGTCGAATCCTCATCATGATTACAGTCATACTTATTATCATTCATTTTTTTGTTAGAAATAAGCAGAAGTCAAAGGAAAGGGATCAATCGATGAATGAGACCTTGAGTTTTATTCATCACTATCAACATGACTTAATGAATGAGCTGCAACTTATCTTTGGATATATCAAACTAAAAAAGTTTGATAAATTAATATTTATTGTGGAAAAATTAAAAGAAAGTATCCAGCATGAAAGAAATATTGCTAAAATAAATGCTCAGTTTCTTGAATTTGAGTTATTGAAAATGAAAACGAGTAGTAAGTCATATCAATTTAAAGTTGAACAAAGCTTGATTACTCCTGAAAAATTTACTAATAACCTAAAGGAAAATGCTTTTTTATTGATTGATTTGTTGCAGACATTTGAGAACTGTGCAGATCATACACTTGATTCTAATAATGAGCTGACGATTGACTTCTTTGAAGAACAGGAACGATTGCATGTAGCATTTGAATTTGTGGGTAAAATGAAACTAACGCAATTCAAAAATGAGTTAGATCCAATAGTTATGAAATTCAAATCGAAAAGAGTGAAAATAAAAAAAGAAATAAATGAAAAATGGATATCGATTGAAATTCAATTTGATTAAATACATAATTGGGGTGTTTTTATGTTTGTAGATAAAGCAAAAGTGTATGTGAAGGGTGGTGACGGTGGAGATGGTATGATTTCATTTCGCCGTGAAAAATATGTTCCAGAAGGTGGACCAGCAGGTGGTGACGGTGGTAATGGGGGAGATGTGATCTTAAGAGTTGATGAGGGTCTAAGGACATTAGTTGATTTTAAGTACCAACGACATTTTAAAGCAAAACGTGGAGAAAAAGGTAAAATAAAAAAACAACAAGGTGCAAATGCTGATGATATGATTGTTAGAGTTCCTCCAGGTACAGTGATTCATGACGATGACACAAATGAAGTTTTAGCAGATTTGACTTCGCATGGACAAGAGGTGATCATCGCTAAAGGGGGTAAAGGTGGTCATGGCAATGTTCGTTTTGCAACGGCAAGCAACCCGGCTCCATACATAGCTGAAAATGGGGAAGAGGGACAAGAGCACTGGATTGTATTGGAATTAAAGGTCATGGCTGATGTTGGACTGGTTGGTTTTCCAAGTGTAGGTAAATCCACCTTTTTATCTAGGGTAACTGCTGCTAAACCTAAAATAGCTTCATATCATTTTACAACATTAACACCTAATCTAGGTGTAGTTGATGTTGGTGAAGGCAGAAGTTTTGTGTTAGCAGATCTTCCTGGTTTGATTGAAGGGGCACATGAAGGTACAGGTTTAGGACATGAATTTTTAAGACATATTGAAAGAACTAGAATTATTTTACATGTTGTTGATATGTCCGCTTCTGAAGGGAGAGACCCTTATGAGGATTGGGTGAAAATCAATTCTGAACTTTATCAATATAGTGAGAAACTAAAAGACCTTCCACAGATTATCGTAGCAAACAAAATGGACATACCTGAATCAGAGGGAAATTTAAAGAAATTCCGTGAACAATTATATGAAAGTCATGGCGAACTAGATGTTTTCGAGGTTTCTGCAGTTTCAGGAAAAGGGGTTCAGGAATTATTGTATAAAACCGTAGATGTCTTAGATGCTATACCTAAGCAACCCATTGTTGAAGAAGTATCCGAGATAGAGGATAGAAAAATATATACGATTGAGGATCAGAGTGAAAAAGAACCGTTTACGATTCGGAGAGAAAACGATGTCTATATTATCGAAGGTGAGCGTATTAACAAGATGCTCAAGAAAACGCAATTCGGGACATATGATTCTGTGATGCGCTTTTCAAGAACTTTGCGTAATATGGGAATAGATAAGGCTTTACGAGAAAAAGGAGCTACAGACGGTCAAACTATACGTATTGGAGAATATGAATTTGAATTTGTAGAAAAAGAGTAATAAACCCACCCCAAAAAGTGAACTGTATTCTTCGAAGTATCCCAGTTCATGGATGAACTGGTGCCGGAATTATCAGTTTCTGGATGAACTGATGCAGGTATTTGTCACAGGACGTGACATGAATCTTATTTGCCCCACATGGAAGTGGCAGTTTATTATCGGCCTATTACTTTCCGGGGATCCCTTAGCCAAAATCCCTTTAAAAAGGTGAAATAACTATTTTACCATCTTAGAAATCTCTAAGATGGTTTTTTGGTTACATTAACTATTGTTTTATTGCAAATATTTCGATATAATGTCCACTATAGAAAAACATAAGTCTTTAACAGGGGGACGTATGGAGAAATTTTATTTAGTAAAAGAAAATATATTGCCTGAGTCATTACTAAAAACAATTCAAACGAAAGAGCTCCTTGCAAATGGGGAGGTAAAAACCGTTCATCAAGCTGTAGAAAAAGTAGGATTGAGTCG
This sequence comes from Chengkuizengella sediminis, assembly GCF_010078385.1. NCBI lineage: Bacteria > Bacillati > Bacillota > Bacilli > Caryophanales > Paenibacillaceae > Chengkuizengella > Chengkuizengella sediminis. The sequence continues at coordinate 907,323 of NZ_SIJC01000001.1, read as the reverse complement.
GAGTGCATTTTATAAATACAAAGATGGTATCTTTCCTTTAAATAAATTACAAACTGAAAGTATTGTTACTATATCGATGGATTTACATCATCGTTCAGGTGTTCTATCCAAAGTAATAGCTTTGGTTGCAGATTTTAAAGGTAATGTGCTAACCATTAACCAGACGATCCCACTTCAAGGTATGGCGAATGTAGTGATGTCGGTAGATACCTCATCTATAGGTGAAAATTTTGCAAATTTGCTGGAATCGTTGGAGTTTGAAGGTGTTAAAAGAGTGCAAGTGATTGGGCAAGGATGAAATGATATTGGGGGGAAAATAATGAAACCTTTTAAAGTAGGATTACTGGGATTAGGCACTGTAGGTACAGGTGTTGTAAGAATTATAGAGGGTCATCAAGATGATATAAAAAGACAGATTGGCTCTTCTATTGAAATAGAGAAAATATTAGTTCAAAATAAAAATAAATTGAGAGATGTTCATATAGAACCACATAAAATAACAGAAGACCCTTGGGATGTTATTGAAGATAAAAATATTGATATCATTATTGAAGTCATGGGTGGAGTAGAACTAACAAAAAACTATATACTAACTGCACTTGAACAAGGCAAACATGTCATTACAGCGAATAAAGATTTGATGGCGCAGTATGGCCACGAGATATTGGCAAAAGCAGAGGAACATGGCCGTGATGTATTTTATGAAGCAAGTGTTGCAGGTGGAATTCCAATACTTAGAACAATAGTAGATGGATTATCATCTGATAGAATCACAAAAATCATGGGAATTGTAAATGGTACAACGAACTACATTTTAAGTAAAATGAGTCTTGAAGGTGCACCATACGAGGATGTATTAAAAGAGGCACAAGAATTAGGTTATGCAGAAACAGACCCAACCTCAGATGTTGGTGGATTTGATGCAGCATACAAAATGACCATATTAGGAACGTTAGGATTTCACACATATGTCACTGTAGACGATGTAAAAATCAAAGGTATCTCTGATGTTTCAGCAGAAGATATTCGATATAGCTCTCATTTAGGATACGAGATTAAATTGCTAGGCATCGCAGAACGTAAGGATGATTTAATTTATTTAAGTGTGCAACCGACTTTAGTGAAAAAGTCACATCCACTAGCAAATGTGAATGGCGTGTTTAATGCAGTATATGTTTATGGAGAAGCGGTTGGAGAAACGATGTTTTATGGACCTGGAGCAGGAGAAATGCCAACAGCCACTTCAGTAGTTGCTGATTTAATTGCTGTAGCTAAAAATTCTATGCTTCAAGTGAACGGTTCTAGACCAACTACCTCTTCATATAAAGAAAAAAAATTAAAACCACTGGATCAGGTTGTATATAAAAACTTTATTCGACTTTACGTTGCAGATAAAGCAGGGGTTTTAGCACAAATCACACAGGTGTTTACGAAATATGAAGTGAGTTTAGAATCTGTTGTGCAACAGCCAAATCAAGATTTACAGGCTGCAGAAATTATTATCGTAACACACGACGCAAATATGGCAAGCATGGAAAAAGTGCTGAATGAATTTAATGACATGGATGTTATTCACGAAATTAAAAGTGTATACCGTGTTGAAGGATAATATAAAAAATACTTTTTGATAACTTCTAAAGATTAAAGGAGATATTAACAATGAAATATGAGGGACTGCTAAAAGCACATAAAGAATTTTTACCTATTAATGAAAATACACCTATGGTTACACTTCATGAAGGAAATACACCTTTAATTCGTGCAGATCAATTATCCAAAGAATTAAATTTAAATTTATATTTAAAATACGAAGGTTTAAACCCAACGGGTTCTTTTAAGGATCGTGGTATGGTCATGGCAGTTGCAAAAGCGAAGGAAGAAGGAAGTCAGTCGATTATGTGTGCTTCCACTGGAAATACTTCTGCAGCAGCAGCAGCCTATGCCGCAAGAGCTGGATTAAATTGTATTGTCATCATTCCTAATAATAATATTGCACTAGGAAAACTGGCACAAGCCATTATTTATGGTGCAAAAGTAGTAGCTATTGAAGGTAATTTTGATCGTGCATTGGAAATCGTAAGAGAAATTACAGCTAAACATCCCATTACGTTGGTCAATTCAGTAAATCCATATCGAATTGAAGGACAAAAAACAGCAGCTTTCGAAGTATGTGAACAATTGGATAAAGCACCAGATGTGTTAGCAATTCCAGTTGGAAATGCAGGAAATATAACGGCTTATTGGAAAGGTTTTAAAGAGTATTATGAAAAAGGAAAGTCTAAAACATTACCAAAAATGGTAGGATTTGAAGCAGAAGGTTCTATGGCTATAGTGAAAGGTGAACCGATAAAAGATCCAGAAACGATTGCAACAGCAATTCGGATTGGAAATCCTGCTAGTTGGGATGGAGCTGTGAATGCAGCGGAGGAATCTAAAGGTCAGATTAATTATGTTACTGATGCTGAAATTTTAGATGCATATAAACAACTCGCTGGTAAGGAAGGGGTATTTTGTGAACCAGCATCTGCTGCTTCAGTAGCAGGTGTAATGAAACTACACAAGCAAGGGTATTTTTCAAAAGATGAAACGGTTGTTTGTGTGCTTACAGGAAATGGACTAAAGGATCCAAATACGGCCATTGATAGTGTGAATGCTCAACCCCTTATTGTGAGTGATACTGAAGAAGCCGTGATGGAAGCAATCTCAAAATTAACAAAACAAAAGGTTGGACAAGAATGAATGAAAAGAAAAGATGTGTAAAAATTCCTGCTAGCACAGCAAACTTAGGTCCAGGTTTTGATACCATTGGTATGGCACTGGATTTGTATGTTTGGATTGAAATGAGTTTTTCTGATGAAACTAAAATTCATTTACATGGTGAAAATTTAAAAGGTGTAAGTACAGATAAAAGTAATTTAATTTATCAAGTTGCCCAAAGAGTTTTTCTTAAAGCAGGTGTTAAGCAATCGAATCTAGAAATTAGTATATATAGTGATATCCCATTAACGAGAGGTCTAGGTAGTAGTGCATCCGCTATTGTGGGTGCACTCGTTGCTGCGAATGCGTTAATTGATGATCCATTTTCAAAAGATGAATTATTTCAAATGGCGACAAGTATTGAGAATCATCCTGATAATGCAGGAGCTTCGTTATTTGGTGGCTTAATCGTTTCCAATTGGAATGAGGTAAGGGCTGAATATATTCGTATTGAGCCTAGTCCTCAGTTAGAATTATTAGCTGTTATACCAGATTTTGAATTGGCTACGGAAAAATCCAGAAATATTTTACCAGATCAAATTCCTTTTCATGATGCTGTCTTTAACGTCAGCCATTCTTCTTTACTTGTTGCTGCATTATGTACAGGTAAATTAGAACTTATTCAGTATGCTATGAAAGACAGGTTACATCAACCTCATCGTGCATCGCTTATTCCTGGTATGAAAACGATATTGGATCAAGCGGTACAACATGGTGGCTTAGGGGCTGCTTTAAGTGGTGCAGGACCAACTCTGTTGGTTTTTGTAGATAGAAATAGCAGTGAAAAAACAAACCTAGAAGAATTTGTAATCAATCATTTTAAAAATGAGAATATGGCTGTTGATACGCTGTGGTTAAATCCTTGTCTAAAAGGTGCTCAGGTTATAACGCAACAAAACTCCCATCCTTTTCGTATTGAGAAGTTAAAAGAAGGAGCATCAATAAAAGGAGAATTTAAATCATGAAACAGATTGCATTTTTAGGTCCAGAGGGTACGGTTAGTGAAGAGAGTTCTCGGTATTTTTTTTCTGATATATCCGTTGAATTAGTACCGTATAAATTAATATCTGATGTCTTTTTAGCCACTGAATCTGGAAAAACAAATTATAGTGTAATCCCTATTGAAAATACGATTGAAGGATCTGTAAGTCTTCATATGGATTGGCTAGTGCATGAAGTGGATCTACCTATTCAAGCTGAGTGGATCTATCCATCTAGACAAAATTTAATTGGGAATGTTGAGGAATTGGGACCTGACTTTTCAAAAATTAAAAAGGTATTTTCCCATCCCGTAGCCATTGCTCAATGTAAACAGTATCTTAGAACGAATCTTCCAGATGTTGACTTTGAATATGTAAGTACAGCTGAGGGAGTCAGAATTGTAAAAAACAATCCAAACAAAGGGTATGCGGCAATTGGTACTGAATTAGCAGCTCAAAAGTATGGTTTAAATGTATTATCAAAACATATTCATGAACATGATGATAACTTTACTCGTTTCATGTTAGTGGGTAAAGAAGCTTTAACAGAAATAAAAAAAACAGAACATATAAAAACAAGCATACTAGTTACATTACCTGAAGATTATCCTGGTGCTCTACATCAAGTATTATCTGCTTTTGCCTGGCGAAGAATTAACTTGTCTAGAATTGAATCCAGACCAACAAAGAAAAAATTAGGAAGTTATTATTTTTATATTGAAATTGAAGAAAGTCTGGATTCTGTTTTATTGCCGGCTGCTATTCAAGAAATAGAAGCGATTGGGTGCAAAGTACGTACATTAGGGTGCTTTCCTAGTTTTTCATATGTGAACGATTAAACGGAGGTGTATGATTTATGGCACAGTGGATTTACTTAAATGGGGAATTTGTAAACAAAGAGGACGCTAAAATATCTGTGTATGATCATGGTTATTTATATGGTGATGGAATTTTTGAAGGCATCCGAGTATACGAAGGAAATATATTTAAATGTAAAGAACATTTGGATCGATTGTATGATGGGGCTAAATCTATTATGCTAGAAATTCCATTATCTTATGATGAGATGCAACAAGCTTTAGTTGAAGCTGTGAAAAAAAATGAGATTATAAATGGATATATCCGTTTAGTCATTTCGAGAGGTACTGGTGATCTTGGTTTAGATCCACGTAGATGTCCAGTTGCAAATATCATTATTATTGTTGAACAACTATCCATTTATTCTGAAGAAGATTATTTAAATGGGGTAAAAATTGTTTCTGTTTCTACTCGTAGAAACATTCCTGATGCTATGAATCCAAAAATAAAGTCTTTAAATTATTTAAACAATGTTTTAGTAAAAATTCAGGCCAATTTAGCAGGTGTGGGAGAAGCGCTGATGTTGAATTCAGATGGGTTTGTTGCAGAGGGTTCTGGTGATAATATATTCATCGTAAAAGATGGAATTATTACAACACCACCATCTTACATAGGTGCACTTGAAGGAATCACTCGAGCAGCGATCATTGATATTTGTAATCAACACGGGTACCCTGTTAAAGAACAACCTTTTACACTTCATGATGTATATGTTGCGGATGAAGTATTTCTAACGGGCACAGCTGCAGAAGTGATCGCTACGCGGGAGGTTGATGGTCGTATTATTGGTGAAGGTAAAGCGGGACCTATAACGATGCATTTGTTAAAGGAATTTAGAAAAATTGTAAATAAAGATGGAGTTCAGGTTTATAAATAATTTTTAAGCGCTTTTGTTCTAACCATTCGAAGAGTTTTTTCGGATGGTTATTTCTTTCTAAAAGATTTTCTTTATTTTTGTAGGTTGTTTTAGATGTCAAATGCCTATTTCTTGCATACACTGTACTAATATACTTGTATGAAGGAGGTACGGCAAGTGAAAATTCACATTATCAAAAAGGGAGAGTCGCTGGAGCAGTTATGTAAAAAGTATGAAGTAGATGTAGATAAAGTACTTGAAATAAATGCATCCTTATCACGAGGGATTGAACTTAAACCTGGTCAAAAATTAAAAATTCCTTCTAAAACTAAACAAATTAAGTTTGAAAGACCTAATCAAAAAGAATTCAAAACACATCAGGTTAATAAAAAAGCAGCTAAAGAATCTGTTCCAACAGGAAAACATAAAGATTTGTTTGATGAATTTAATGTTCCTGCTACAGAAGTAGGACATTTTTATGATGTCCCACCAGTACCAGAATTAAATGAAATAGAGACAAAATCATTTGAAAAAAATAAACAATTCCAATTTGAACAGAACAAAAATGCATTTCATCCTCAAACGCCTTATGACGCAGTGAATCATCAGCAGTTTCAATATCAGCAACAGCAATTTCAGAACCAAATGCCACATGAACAAGTATCTAATCCATGGTGGAATTCATACGCTCAAACTACAAATCTAGAACAACCACATGTAATTAACCCATATATGTCATTTGTGAATACACATCATTTTATCCCAGCAAATGAATACTCGATGAATAATCCCAATTATCAAATACCTATGGAGCAACAAGCTGTAAACAAAGCTGCAAGTCCAAGAACAAATCAGACAGAAAAATCAACTTCTAATCCTAAAAAAGACTCATCAGATAAGAAGTTAAAGGAAAGTAAAGTAAAAACAAAAAAAAGCTCAGCAAGTGAAAAACCAACAAAAAAGGATGCAGCACAAGCTAAAGTTAGAAAATCTACCAAACGAAAGTCGATAAAAAATAACCAACATACATCAAAATCGAAAAATAACAGCCCTTGGATAAATTTGTAACAATTTAAGTATAAACTCTTCTTTAAATGGTTAGAATAGGAAAAAAATCTCTAATTGTTAAAGAAGGGGATCAATGTGAGTTTTACTAAATTTCTAAAACAATTAAAAAAACAATTACGTATGAAGAGAAAATGGCTGACATTAGCAGCATTTATCATTTTGATTGGTACAATATCAGTGTCAATTTTATTAAATGAGGAAAAAACAGATATAAAGTCTACATTTTTGAATGATTTTTCTACTGAAAAAGATTTGGATCAATTACAGAAGAATGAAGGTTCTTTAGAACTCTTAATCACAGATTCTCAACAAAGAGAAGTGATCATTAAAAAAATGTATGTTTGTGGAGAAGAAGTTGAATCACTAGGAAGTTTAAATAGTCAGGAAATTTTAGAGCTGTATCAAAATAACCCCCAATATACTTTTGAATTTACTGAAGAAGGCAGTATTGTATTTTCTGAGTCTATAGAAGACCTTTCACCTAAATGTAAGGAAAGTGCCTATTTTGGAGTTAGTGAGGATGGGAAATTAACATTATTTGACGGTTTACCTATACATGACAACGTGCTTCGAACTTTTTTTCAATTGAACATTGAACATTTGGAAAGTAGTTTACCAGTAGGTACTGTACAACAATTAGTTGAAGGAATTAGAATTAAAGACTTTGAAGATTACAATAGTATTCTCTCAACATTTAGCGAATTTACAGCGGTTGATCAATAAGAAAAACCAATCTTCAGAAGTGGTTTTTCTTCGTTTAAAAAAGAGATAGACATTTATTGTCTATCTCTTTTTTTAGGACTGTTCAGAAACTTCCACATGGATTTATTTTTGTTAGTTTATGTTTATAGGAAGAATAAAAACAAATATACGTGTGCGATAATGAGGGAAACGAGTGTAATTGGAGCCCCAATTAATAAAAACTTTATATAACTAAACCCTTTTCCTTCACGAGAGGCCATACCAGCTACAATGACATTTGCTGATGCACCTATTAAAGTACCATTTCCTCCTAAACAAGCACCTAATGCTAATGACCACCATAACACCTCAAACTGTGGTGAATCTGCGCTCAGCCCCATTCCAGTTGCCATATCCTGCAATAATGGGATCATCGTGGCAACAAAAGGTATGTTATCTATTGTGGCAGAAGCAACACCTGAAATCCAAAGAATTAAATAGGCAGCGAAAGGGATATCTCCACCAGTTACATCCAACGCTTTTTGAGCTAAAGATCCAATTAAGCCAATATCAATAAGACCACCGACTAATGTAAATAATCCAACAAAGAAGAAAATGGTTACCCATTCTACAGATTCAAAAACCTCTTCTAAGTCGTGTTCTTTTACTCCAATTAACATAAGCAGTGTAGCACCTGCCATGGCAATAACAGCAGCTTCAAGATGAAGCACATTATGAAGCATAAATCCAAGAATGGTTAGAAGTAGCACTGCTACAGACTTTTTCATTAATACAGGATCTTTAATATATGATTTTTCATCTAAACTCATCAGCTTATCGATCATTTCTTGGCTTGTTTTAATCTGCTTACGATAAATAAAATAAACGATGAACAGCGTAACGGCCATAATTACTACTACAACAGGTGCAAGGTTAATTATAAATTTGTTGAACGTTAAATGCGGATTGGCTGAACCAATCATAATGTTTGGAGGATCTCCTACAAGGGTTGCTGTTCCTCCGATATTTGAAAACAATATTTCCGATATTAAGAATGGAACTGGATTTACATTTAAAATCCTTGTGATTGAGAATGTAACAGGAACAATTAAAAGAACAGTAGTTACATTATCTAAAAATGCGGAACCAACAGCTGTTAATAAAGAAAGGTAAAGTAAGATACTGATTGGATTTCCTTTTGCTACTTTTGCTGTTTTGATAGCCACATACTGGAATACACCTGACTTACTAGTGATACCTACAAGTATCATCATACCAATCAATAAAGTAATCGTATCCCATTCGATATGATGAGTAAATGCAAGTTCCAAATCTACAATTCCAAGCACAATCATTAATCCAGCACCAAATAATGCGATGACGGCTCGATTGATTTTTTCGGAAATTATAAAAGCATATGCAAATAAAAAAATTGCAATGGCAGCCCAATATTGAAAATTACTTACTTCTGATATTACTTCTTCGTGCAACGTACCCAACTCCCTCAAGTGAATATGTATTGTTAGTTATCTGCAATGACTTCTCCGCCGCAAGATGGACAAGTTAGTTTAGATGTGTCTGCATTTAAATCTGAAACAAAAAATGAAAATTCACATTGCTTACAATCTACTTTTAATAAGCGATCAATTAGCAGTTTTTTCGATTTTGAACCCGGTACAGATGTTTCAATAACTTCAATATGCTCATCATTTACTGAATCATCTTCTTCTAACAACTTCCCTTTTGTTTCTTCTTCAGTACGCCAATCACTCCCTACAATATGTTGTTCTAACATACTATGAGATGTGTTTTTCATCATTTTTTTTGCAAGGCTAACCAGTTGTTCATTTGTTAAAGAATCAAACGCTAAGTCGCTATTTTGTTTATTCCAATATCCTTTAAGATGGTCTTCAGTAAAAACTAATTTGACCACCTTATGAATCACAACATTTTTCATATGTTCTCCCCCTTTTTCATGATTCCCTAAAGAACATTATATGTGTTTTTAGACTCATTCTCAAATGAATTTAAAATTTAAATGATAAATCAATGTTCTTACCATATAATATACTTAATCTAAACCATTATGTATTTAATCATTCCTGTAGAGATAAGGAGAAGTGATGAAAATGATGGAAATTTGGTTGAAGCTTGGACTAGCATCCGCAATGGGGTTTATGATCGGGATTGAACGTGAGATTAGAAGAAAGCCACTTGGACTAAAAACATGTTTTGTTTTAGCAGTAAGCAGTTGTTTGTTAACGATTGTTTCCATTGAATCTGCATATCAGTTTGATAAACCAGATCGAATTATGATGGACCCGATGCGTTTAGCAGCGCAAATTGTTACGGGAGTCGGGTTTATTGGTGCGGGTGTTATTTTACGAAGAAGTAATGATGTGATAAGTGGATTAACAACAGCTGCGATGTTATGGGGCGCATCTGGCTTAGGTATTGCCGTAGGTGCTGGGTTTTATATAGAAAGTCTAATAGGTGTTGCATTTATTTTATTTGGTGTTGAAATTATTCCCCTTCTTTTAAAATGGATCGGTCCTAAAACGCTTAGACTCAAAGAAAAAAAGTTGAAGATTTTCCTTGATAACAATGAAAACATGACAGAAATCATAAAAGAAATCAAATCAAAAAAAATAAATATAAAAAACGTGATAGTGAAGGATTTAAAGGAAGGGAAATATCTTATGGATCTTCGCATTATGGTGGATGAAAAACATTATATAACAGATGTATATTATGATATTCATAGTATTCAAGGGGTCTTGAATGTTGAAATAGAAGGATAGTTAGACAAATTGGGAAACGAAGAAATAAAGTGTCACTGTAGTAGAAGTCTGTTATAATTATATCGATACATATGTTCGCTATCGCATTTACATAAGGGAAGTTTTACTGGTAAAATATTTTTTAAATAGAGACAGGGGAGACAGGGTTGCGAATATTAGGAATTGATCCGGGTTATGCCATTGTAGGATTTGGTTTTGTGGATAAAGTTGGAAACAAGCTGGTACCAGTTCAATATGGGTGCATACAAACGAAAGCCCACACCGATCCAGCAATTCGCTTAATGGATATTTATGATTCATTAATTCAATTAATTGATAAATATAAACCAGATGCAGCTGCAATTGAGCAATTATATTTTAATCGAAATGTAACCACTGCAATAGCTGTAGGGCAAGCTCGTGGTGTTTTAATGTTAGCTTGTAAACAAAAAGGGCTGGAAATCGGAGAGTATACACCGCTGCAGATCAAACAAGCCACCGTTGGTTACGGAAAGGCAGAAAAAAAACAAGTTCAAGAAATGGTGAAAATGTTTTTGAGTTTATCAGAAGTACCTAAACCAGATGATGTTGCTGATGCATTAGCTATTGCAATATGTCACGCTCATACATCCACTCTGCAAAATAAATTAAAAAATAATATATCTAGAAGAGGAATGTAATTATAATGTTGGATTTTTTAAGAGGAAACGTTGCACATATGGAAACGGATTACATTGTGTTGGATGTGAACGGTGTTGGATATAGGGTTTTTTGTTCAAATCCATATGTTTTCCAAGATGATAAAGAGGTTCAGGTTTTTATTCATCAGCATGTTAGGGAAGATGCTATTTTACTATATGGTTTTAAAACAAGAGAGGAACAAACTTTATTTCGAAGATTGATTGATGTTTCAGGAATAGGACCACGGGTTGCCGTAGGTATTCTTTCAGGAGCTACTCCTCAAAACATTATTAGCTCAATACAGCAGGAAAACATTACTTTTTTAACCAAACTTCCTGGTATAGGTAAGAAAACTGCACAAAGGGTTATTCTCGATTTGAAGGATAAATTAGACCACATTGTGTCCGATGTTTCACCACTTGACTTGAATGCGGCAGTTTCGTTGGATCAAAGTGAGGTCTCGATGCCTGCTCCATGGATGGAAGCAAAAGATGCATTAATTGGTTTAGGTTATTCAGAAAGAGAAGTGGATCAAGTTTGGGAAGTTTTACGAACTAAATTGGATCAAAATGATACGGTAGAAACGATGATGAAAAAGGCTTTACAATCCTTGTTTGAGGGTTAAGGAGGAGAAACATGGATGATGATCGTATTATATCAGCTAATTTAATGATGGAGGATCAAGAAGCGGAATTAAGTTTAAGACCTCGATTTTTGGCTGAATATATTGGACAAGAAAATATTAAAGAAAATCTGAAAATATACATTGAAGCTGCAAAATTACGTAAAGAGGCACTAGATCATGTACTATTGTACGGACCTCCTGGATTAGGAAAAACGACGCTCTCTAACATTATTGCAAATGAACTAGGAGTTAATATTCGTGTAACTTCTGGTCCTGCCATTGATCGACCTGGTGATCTAGCCGCGATCCTAACGAACCTACAAGAAGGCGATGTTCTTTTTATTGATGAGATCCACCGTTTAAATCGACAAGTGGAAGAAGTATTATACCCTGCAATGGAAGACTTTGCATTGGATATTATTATAGGTAAAGGCCCTAGTGCACGTTCAGTTCGCTTGGATCTAACGCCATTTACACTAATCGGAGCGACAACGAGAGCAGGATTGTTGTCCTCGCCATTACGAGATAGATTTGGTGTTTTGAGCCGTTTAGAGTTTTATAATGTAGACGAATTGAGTTTTATTGTCACGAGAGCCTCTGAAATTTTAGAGGTAGCCATTATTGGAGAAGCAGCTACAGAAATTGCAATGCGCTCAAGAGGTACGCCTCGTATTGCGAATCGCCTTTTAAAAAGAGTCCGTGATTTTGCTCAAATAAAAGGTGATGGAATTATTACTTTAGATATTGCTAAAACAGCTCTGAAAAACATTCAGGTAGATGATTTAGGTTTGGATCATATTGATCACAAAATATTAAACACCATCATTAAAAACTTTGCTGGCGGTCCAGTTGGATTAGAAACGATAGCTGCAACCATTGGAGAAGAAGGTCAAACGATAGATGACGTTTATGAACCTTATTTATTACAAATCGGCTTTTTGCAGCGGACACCTCGGGGAAGAGTCGTTACTCCACTTGCATACAAACATTTAGGAATTACGATGCCAGGAGAACAATAGTCAGGTATAAACCAATTATGATTCTAAAGAATGGTTGATATAAGGCGCACATCAGTTAGTGGGTCTTATTCCTTATTTTTTGGAGATGCTAATGAAACTTTTAACTGTGAGCAGAGTCTAAAATAATAGAATAGTAAACCTTACCAAAATATTAGCTTTTACAGGGGGATCGTATAATTTATGTCACTTATTCAAACGCAAAAGGGAATGAAGTTAGGACTAGTTTTTGTTATGCTTTTTTCAATGATATTTTTTCAATTTTCAGGCAAAACGTATGCCGCTAAAAGTTTAGAAGATATTCGTGTAGCATTGATGATACAATCTTTACATACTCAATCTAATGTCACTTTATTTGCAAGTGGCGGTTTAGAAGTAGGGGTTAAACAATCGTCTGGTATAGATAAATGGATTTCAGAGGATGTTTCAAAAAAAATAAAAGTAAGTATTGATCAGTATATGCTTAAAATAATAGAAACTAGTGATTTTAATCAGGCGAGCTCTTTAAGTGAAAAAGTAGAAGATGGATCAGGATTCATTTTTAAAGTAAATAGGGAAGGAAAAACCTTATATCAAGTGTATGCAGGAACTTATGCTAGTATAAGTGAAGCAAAAAATATCAGGTCTACCCTTGAAAAATCTTTAAATCTATCAAATATTGTAATTACTGGGCCAAACTATTTGAATGCAGCTTCATACGATCATAAAAAAGATGCAGAAAAGCTAATTTCTGACTTAACTGGAAAAGGAATCGACGCCTATTTAGTATATCAAGAGAATAATAATGGTGACTTAATTTATTCTGTTTGGGTAGGAGAAGCAATAGATCAAAATGATTTAGGCGAAATAAAAAATGAGGTCGAGGGTTTATTTTCTGAATTGGAATTAAAATCGATAGAAGTTGATTCCCCCTATATAGTCGTTAGAAATGGATTATCTTCGAATGACAAAGGGTCAACGATCCCACATTATTTCTTTAATGCAAATGAACAAAAACTATGGATTACATCTGATTCATCAGATATTCAAATTGAAGAGAAGTATAATCGGACATATAGAGGTAGCATAGAGATAACGCAATATAAGGATCGTTTAGCCGTTATTAATGAACTTCCTTTTGAACAATATTTATATAGTGTTGTGAGTACGGAAATGGGTGCAGACTGGCCAACCGAAGCTTTAAAAGCGCAGGCTATTGCAGCGAGAACATATGCACTTCAACTAGGAATGAAATATGGTATTGCACATATTTCGGATACTACATTTGATCAAGCTTATAAAGGATCTAATGTGGAAAATGCCCATGTAACAAATGCAGTGAAAGATACAGAAGAAATGGTTTTGAAAGATTCAAATGGAGATTTGATCATCCCCTTTTATTATTCTAATGCGGGTGGCTTAACAGCTTCTCCTTCAGAAATATGGGATTCTCCGATTAATTATGTGGAGAGTGTACCTAGTCCTGATGATATTGCTGAGGAAGGTCTTCTCTTGTGGGATCATGTTGTCTTATCTAACGGAACGATTGGATATATACGTACGGATTTCACATCTAATACGAGTAAAACAAATGCAGCGGGTTTTCCAATTGTGAATGTCACGGATAATCAAATTAATGTAAGACAGGCTCCTTTTGTAAATAACGATATCAATGCCCCTATTGCAAAAGTGAGTGTAGGAGATCAATTAATTTTACTTGATCAAGTGATAGAGTCCAATTCATTTCGATGGATAACAAAACCTTATTCTGCTGCTGAATTACTTAAAAGTATTAACCAAACTTCAAATAATGTAATCACTGGGGAATTAGAAACTTTGGAAATTACAGATCGAGGACCTTCAGGGAGAGTTCTTGAAATAGAAGCAAATGGAACAGTCGTAGATGTAAGTTATCCAGATCGTTATCGAACTGCTTTAAACAGTATTAGAAGTACTAGATTTGAAATTGATCAAACGAACAATTATACTGTATTAGGTGCGGATGGGCATACATCAGAGTTTCCTGATTCCGATGAAAGTTTACATGTGATAGATTCAGGATCAACTTCTGAAAAAGCTGATACAGATTTCATTGTACTAAATGGGGAAAATCATATCCGTGTACTTACTGAAGAACCTCAGTTTCGTATGATTGGTTACGGATTTGGTCATGGTTTAGGTATGTCTCAATGGGGGGCGAGACAGCTTGCTGAATTTGTAGAGTATGATTACCAAGAAATTCTGAAATACTACTATAAGGATGTTAACATCGAAAAGGTTGATTAATAATCATGAATGTAAATTTATATAATTTTGATTTACCAGAATACTTAATTGCTCAGACACCACTAGAGAACCGAACTAAATCTAGATTATTAACATTAGACAAAACATCGGGGGATGTAAAACACAAGCAGTTTGAAGATTTCATTCATTTTTTGCAGCCCGAAGATACGCTTGTGCTGAACAATACAAAGGTGATTCCTGCAAGGCTCTTTGGAATTAAAAAACATACGGGTGCAAAAGCAGAAGTTTTATTGTTAAAAAATTTAGCAAATGATCGTTGGGAAGCATTAGTTAAACCAGCAAAAAGGTTGAAAAAGGGATCGGTAATTGAGTTTGGTACATTGGATAACCCTCTTTTAACTGCTGAAGTTGAAGAAGAAAGTGAAATGGGTCAGAGAGTTTTAAAATTTTCATATGATGGCATTTTTCCAGAACTCTTAGATCAATTAGGTCATATGCCTTTACCTCCGTATATAAAGGAGCAATTAGAAGATAAAGATCGTTATCAGACGGTGTTTGCCAAAGAAGAAGGTTCAGCAGCAGCCCCAACAGCAGGTTTGCATTTTACTGAATCCTATTTAAACAAAATTAAAGATAAAGGTGTTAAGATTACTTATGTTACACTACATGTTGGTCTTGGCACTTTTAGGCCAGTTTCTGTAGAGGATATTCATGATCATAAAATGCATTCTGAGTATTATGAAATTAGTGAAGAATGTGCCAATACTTTAAATGAGTCTGTTAAAAGCGGAGGAAGGATTATTGGTGTTGGAACCACTGTGGTTAGAACGTTAGAAACTGCAGCAAATCATCAAAAAATTGGCGAATTCCAAGCATGTAATGGCTGGACAGATATCTTTATATACCCTGGTTATGAGTTGAAGTTGGTTAATGCATTGTTGACTAACTTTCATTTGCCTAAATCTACTTTGCTGATGTTAATCAGTGCATTTGCTGGAAGAGAAAAAGTGTTACAAGCATATCAAGAGGCTATCCAAAAAGAGTACCGTTTTTTTAGTTTTGGAGATGCCATGTTTATTTATTAAAAGCAAGAGAGGACTATAGTTAATAATGCCACTAAAATATGAACTAATAAAAACGTGTAAACAGTCTGGTGCACGGTTAGGTAAAATCCATACTCCGCATGGAACAATTGATACACCTATTTTTATGCCTGTTGGCACACTAGCGACAGTAAAAACGATGAGCCCTGAGGAATTGAAACAAATGGAGGCTCAGATTATTTTAAGCAATACGTATCATTTATTTTTAAGACCAGGTCACGAAATTGTGAAAGAAGCTGGTGGGTTACATACTTTTATGAATTGGGATCGCCCCATTTTAACAGATAGCGGTGGATTTCAAGTTTTTAGTTTAAGTGAAATGAGAAAAATCACTGAGGAAGGTGTGGAGTTTCGTTCTCATCTTAACGGTGATAAATTGTTTATCTCTCCTGAGAAGTCGATTGAAATTCAAAATGCGCTTGGAGCAGACATTATCATGGCATTTGATGAATGCCCACCTTATCCAGCAGATTATGAATATGTAAAAAAATCCTTAGAACGGACCACCAGATGGGCAGAACGTTGCATTCAAGCTCATCAAAGAAAAGAGGATCAAGCTTTATTTGGTATCGTACAAGGTGGTATGTATGAAGACCTAAGAAAACAAAGTGCAGAACAGTTGACTTCTTTTGATTTTCTAGGTTATGCTATTGGTGGACTAAGTGTTGGTGAACCAAAACATTTGATGTATGAGGCATTGGAATATACAGTTCCACATCTTCCAACTCAAAAACCTCGTTACTTAATGGGAGTGGGTTCTCCAGATGCTTTATTAGAAGGGACAATTCGTGGGATGGACATGTTTGACTGTGTGTTACCTACAAGAATTGCTCGAAATGGTACTACGATGACTAGTGAAGGCCGATTAGTTATACGTAATGCCAAGTTTGAAAAAGACTTTGGACCACTCGATCCAAATTGTTCTTGTTACACTTGCACTCATTATTCACGTGCATACATACGTCATTTGCTAAAAGCAAATGAAATCTTTGGAATTCGTTTGACAACTTATCATAATCTACACTTTTTAATTGAATTGATGAAAAATGTCAGACAAGCAATATCTGAGGATCGGTTGTTGGATTTCAAAGAGGAATTTTTTGATCAGTATGGCCTACATAATAATGATAAAGGATTTTGAAAGGAGGGTTAATACATGTTATTAGCAGAAGCAGGAACGCAAGCATCAGGAGGGAATATTTTTTATACATTTGTATTTCCATTAGTATTAATGTTCGCAGTATTTTATTTCTTGTTAATCAGACCACAGCAAAAAAAGCAAAAAGCTCGTAACTTAATGTTAGGAGATTTGAAAAAAGGCGATAAGGTCATTACAATCGGTGGACTTCACGGTTCAATTTTTGAGATTACAGATGATAAGGTAGTTCTTCAAATCAATGATGCTACAAAAATGACATTTGATCGTTCAGCAGTAAATGGTGTGAAAACGGATTAAATGATAAAAATAAAAAAGCAAGGATTCGGATTTGTATTTCCGTATCCTTGCTTTTTTTACTTTCAAGTGGTTAGCTAATTTTATTGTTCAATTGTTTCATTTGAGCGGTTGTTTTGAGCATCTTGCCCAGCTTTACTTTTTCCAAATCTAAATCTTCCATCAGCGATACGTTGTGCAGTATAAGATGCAAATAATGCAAGTAATACGCCACCAATCATATCCGTTATCCAATGAATACCTAAATAAAATATGGAGAATATAATAATACCTGCGCTGATTAGAACAATTCTCTTCCATCTAATATTGTTTGATTTTAACGCAATTAAAGAAAGAGTGACGGAAATGGAAGTATGCAAACTTGGGAAACAATTATTTAATCCGGAAAGAGCTCTATATTCAGTTTCAAACGTTGGAAAAACATCAAGCATCAAAAATTGTACCCCGGCAGGTTCATGTGCCCAAACTTCATTAATAGGAAAAAATAAATAAAATGGGATCGCTATTCCGTAGTTAAGCATGATAGCATAACAAAATGTATAAAAAAGTTTATTATCTTTTTCATTTAAATAAACTAAAAAAGAAGCGAAAATTAATGTAGTGAAAACCACCACATAAAAATAAACAACGACGTTAGTAAGTATATCATTGTGAAAGAAGTTCTGAATTGTATATATAATATTTCCTTCCCATCCATAAAACAGAGAAGTGAAATCATAATTTAAATTCATTTTTTCTTCGATAGTCAATTCTATTTTATTTAAAAACAATATAAAAGCTATAGCAACAAAGTGTAATATCATTTTCCAAGAAGTAAAAAATTGTTTTAATGATATGAAAGCAGGAGCTAAGGGGTTTTTGGGATATAAATATACGAATAGTACTACAAGGGTTAAAAAGATATAAATATAAACTTCGGTCATCGACTCAATAGTCAACATTTCCCCCTCCTTACATATATATTATAAAAACATCAGCAACTGTTAATTATAGCATATAATAAGGAGGATGTAAAAAAAATGATAGTTATTATTTTCTGAAATTGACTCCAAAAATTCCACCAACTGCTCCTAATAAGAAAGACAATAATAAGAAGATCATAGATTTTGTAGTTAGTATTAAAGAGTCAAATCCTAAAAAACTGATCATCAAGATTAATATACTATAGATGACCCCTAATAAACCACCATAATACCAACCTCGAGTCCCTTTTCCTCTTCCAGAAATAAAACCACCTATAAACAGAGATAAACCATGAATGAAATATACATATGTATCTAGTGAACCTTCCCTCATACTGCTGAATTTAAGAATAATGGATGTGATCAATGTTAAAATTGCCAGTGCCACAAATGCATAAAAAATACCAGAAAGCATAGGGGAAAATGATCTCATTTGTGTTGCTTTATTCAAAATATTCACCTCCAGAATCGAACACTTAACACAGTTTATGGTCAAGCACTTAAAATTAGTACTTATATTATTTGAAAATATTCATATTTTGCCAAGTTCTGTGGAAATTCTGAATATCTTTTCGAAAAGGTAAGTTACGCCTATGTAGGTAATCTTGAGCAGGGGAATGTTTTGGAATAACTACCAACATTTAATGAGGTGCTGACTGTATGACAAGGTTATGAAGCGGCTACAATACCATTGAATTGAATGAACCTTATTTAGTTTAAAGGGGGCAGGTTCAATGGATATTTGGGGGATGATAATAAGAACGATTTTAATTTATGTAGTCGTAGTTATCGTCATGAGAATCATGGGAAAGAGGGAAATTGGGAAATTATCAGTCATTGACTTAGTGGTTTCCATCATGATTGCTGAAATAGCTGTCATTGTCATCGAAGATACAAATAGACCCATGTTAGAAGGCATCTTACCTATGATTATTTTATTGATGATTCAAATAGCAACAGCTTTCATTAGTTTGAAAAATGAAAAATTAAGACAATGGTTAGATGGAGTTCCCAGTATTATTATAAAAAATGGAAAATTAAATCGGAAAGAGATGAAAAAACAAAGATATAATCTAGATGATTTATTATTACAATTACGCCACAAAAACATAAAGGATATGCGCGATGTTGAGTTTGCAATATTAGAAACAAATGGAAATTTGAGTGTGATAGAAAAGGAAAATAAACTCGACTCTCCCCCAAATCATGCAGTGAATTTTAGATACGAAGGGTTGCCAATTCCTTTAATTATGGATGGAAAGGTGCAGGATGATCATCTCGAAAAAATAAACAAAACAAGATTTTGGCTTAAAAATAAACTACAAGAGCATGGGGTATTTGATTTTAAAGAGGTCTTCTTTTGCAGTATTAACCATCGCGATGAACTGTTTATTGATCGAAAGGGAAAAAATGAATAACATGAAGTACCTATTTTGAAAAATATTTCCCAATCCAAGGGATTCTCACTAAATCATACCGATCTATGAGTCTCAACCAAATAATAACTAATAAATAACTGAAACTGCTCAATGTACAGGTAATCAAAAATTGAACTAAATTTGATTGGATCCACGATTGTTGCATCATAATTAAAATAATAATACTCATCGCAAAACAACCTATACCCACTTTTATAAAGTCTAAAAATTTCATATAGAATTTTAAATAATTCATCACACTTCTTAAATGTAGTAAAGTAACTAACATTATGTTTATACTAATGGCAATAAGTGCGCCTAAAATACCCATTTCTAATTTAGCAGCCAAGAGATATATAAGTGTTAATTTTATGGAGGCCCCAATAAAGGTGTTTAATAATGCAGTTCCAGCTTTGTTTAATGCCTGTAAGGTGGCTTGTAATGGTGCTTGAAAATAAATGAATACTGCTGCAGGAGCCATCATTTTAAGCATGGCACCAACTTCATTATTTTCACCGTATAAAAACGCACATAAAGGATCTGCTAAAAAATACATGATAATAATAAAAGGGGCACCTGTAACCAATGCAAGCCTTAACGATTGATGTAATCTTTTATGTATTGTTTTCATGTCGCCATTTGCAGCAGCTTCAGAAAGTGAAGGGACAAGAGAGACTGAAAGTGAATAGGTAAGCGCGCTAGGAAGTAAGAGGATAGGAATGACCATCCCTTGTAGCATTCCATATTGTGCAGTAGCAACTTTTGTAGCGATACCCGCGATAGCTAAACTTTGGACTATCATTATGGATTCTAAAAAATATGCCCCAGAACCTACAAGTTTACTGGCAGTAACAGGTACAGATATACGCATCATTTCTTTTAAATTAGCAATATGATCTTTTTGATTTTTACTAAACTTCGTTTTATTTTCAAAAACGTGGCTCCTTTTATTATTACTATTTTTATATTTGACAAGTAAAATACACATCCCTGCTAATTCTCCGAGTACAACGCCAATCATAGCAGCTGCCGCTGCATATTCTATACCATAGGGTAAAACAATATAAGAAAATAAAAGCATTGTAACTGAACGAACAATCGTTTCAGTTATAGATGAGACTGCTGTTGGAATCATATTATGTAGCCCTTGAAAATATCCTCGAAATACTGCAGAGATGCTCACAAATAAAATAATTGGGCTCATCGATAAAAATGTATAAAATACCCGTTCATCCGTGAGGAGGTTATTTGTAATCCAAGGTGCCGCAAAGAAACAGAATATTGTAAATAATGTACTTAATGTTGTTGTTAAACAAAGTGAAACGAACAAAATACTTTTTGAACGATCTCTTTCCCCTTTAGACTCTGACTCAGCCACAAGTTTAGCAATGGCCAAAGGTATACCGCCTGTTACAATCGTGATAATAACAATGAGAAAAGGATATCCCATTTGATATAAACCAATTCCTTCTGCTCCAATTATTCTAGGTAACATAATTCTTGGAACAAATCCTAGTATGCGATTTATCATACCTGCTGCAAGCAGGATCATCGTCCCTTTAATAAATGATTGCTTAGTCACATTGGATACCTTCTTCCCTTTTCATTATGTAAATTTGGACAAAGTTATATATAATGGATATGCACAACATGTCCTAACTCATGCAGAGAATATGATTTTGAGATTTAAAAAGTTTTGATTGGAAGGAATCAGGTAGGGTTTATCGAAGTAATAACTTTATAATGACTTAAGTTCACAACTGGGGAGGAATGGAACAAATGGATAGAAAATTATGGGAAGCTGAATATGAGAATACAGTTCATGGGAAGAAAAATGGAAACGAATATGAAAACAAAAATCAAAACAATGAAGAAAATTCCATCATTGAAAATGATCTTAATGATGAAGAATCAAATAACCACGTGTTAGATGAACAAGAGTTAAGTCGAACCATTGAAGAATTATGTTTAAGTAAAGCAGAAGAATTTAGAATGTTAGGGTACAATCATGTAACAGGTCATGAAATATGGCAATGCATTAGCAAAAAATACCATAAAGATGGAATTCCTAATTTACATAAAATTGTGAATGATATTTTAACTTTGAAGGTAACCAATTTTATGAACTGGTTAACCATGAATGCATATAAAGAGTAAGGCAGTTAATTCGGCGAGAATTGACTCGATAATTTGGGGTAGGTATAATAGGACTACTGAGTTTTGAAGGGAGAAATGGTAGTGGTACATACAAAAAGACTGATTGCATTCTTATTGATTGTAATCACCACGATTGTGATCATGGTTTGGACAAGCCCAGGTATTATTAACAATGTTAAACTTGGTTTAGATTTAAAAGGCGGATTTGAAATATTATACACTGCTGAACCAGTTGATGAATCTCAAGTTATGGATAAGGAATTATTACGTGAGGCAGCTAGAAGTCTCCAGTTTCGTGCGGATGCACGAGGGATAAGTGAGCCAGAGATTTATCCTGAAGGTGAAGACAGAATTAGAGTGCGTATAGCAGGAGTTGAGAATCAAGAAGAAGTAAGACAAATTATGAAAAAACCTGCAGAATTAACCTTTAGAAGTAATGATGGCTGTGAAGATCCAAACGAATTTTGTAAAATTGAGCTTAATGGTAGTGACTTTGTTGAAGGTGCAGCAACAGTTGTATTTGAACAGACTACAAATGAACCATTAGTGAGCATCAAAGTGAAAGATAAGGGGAAATTTAAGGATCTAACTAAAAAGTTATATGATAAAGGGTATCGTACTCCAGGAAATATACTTGCCATTTATTTAGATGAAGAATTGATTTCTACACCCTATGTACAAGGCGTATTTTCTGATGGAAATGCAACGATTAGCGGGCAGGAAACCTTTGAAGAAGCTGAAGAACTAGCAGGCATTATTAACTTAGGTGCTTTACCTGTAAAGTTAACAGAAAAATATACACAAAGTGTAGGAGCTTCTTTAGGGGAATTATCATTGCAACAAACGATCACAGCAGGAATCATTGGTTTTATTATTATACTGATATTTATGCTTGGTTTTTATAGAATACCAGGAATTATAGCATGTATTACATTAACGGTTTATACATGGATGTTATTGCTTGTTTTTTATTGGATGAATGCAACCTTAACGTTACCTGGAATTGCTGCTTTTGTATTAGGAATAGGTATGGCAGTGGATGCTAATATCATTACATATGAAAGAATTAGAGAAGAAATCAGAAGTGGGAAGAGCATCCTTTCATCTTTAAGAGCAGGTTCTAGAAGTTCTTTGCGTACGATTATGGATGCAAACATTACAACGATATTAGCTGGACTAGTTTTATATTATATCGGAACTGGATCGATACAAGGGTTTGCATTAACTTTGATTTTAAGTATTTTGGTTAGTATTATAACGAATGTATTTTTCTCTAGACTGCTCTTACATCTATTAATTCGTGCCAATATTGTTAAAAAGCCGGTTTATTACGGTGTAAAGGAGGCAGATATCAGTGAACTTTAGAGACTTTGATTTTGTGAAGAATCGTAAAAGATTTTTCAGTTTATCGATTACTATTACAGTATTAGGACTATTAGCGTTACTAATATTTAATTTAAATTACGGAGTTGATTTCAAATCAGGTACAACGTTAGATGTACTTTTGGGTGAGCACTCCACTACAAAAGAAAAAGCAGAACAGATCATTCAAGAGGCAGGATTAGAAGCATCTACAATTACTGTTGGTGGAGACTCAAACAATCGAGTGAATGCTCGTTTTGAAGAAGTATTGAAAGAAGATGAGAGGATTCAAATTATTTCCGGATTTGAAAAAGAATACGGACAAGAAGAAATATCCTATGAAGAAAATACAGTAGATGCTGAAATTGCTAAAGAATTAGGACTAAAGGCAATATATGCTGTAGCGATCGCAAGTATTGGTATTATTATATATGTTAGTATTCGTTTTGAATGGAGGTTTGCGCTTACTGCGGTTGTAGCCTTGCTTCATGATGCGTTTATTGTCATCAGTATTTTTTCAATTTTTCAATTGGAAGTCAATTTACCTTTTGTTGCCGCGATTTTGACAATTATTGGTTACTCCATTAATGATACAATAGTCATTTTTGATCGTATTCGTGAAAATTTACAGAAATTTAAAATTAAAGATTTTGATGATTTGTCCAGTATGGTAAACACCAGTATTAGACAAACCTTAACAAGGTCCATTAACACGGCTCTAACGGTTGTGTTTGCAGCTTTTTGTTTGTTTATTTTTGGAAGTGAGTCCATTAAACTATTTTCTCTTGCCATATTAATTGGTTTAATTAGTGGAGCATATTCCTCTATTTTTATAGCAAGTCAGTTATGGTTAATTTTAAAAAGTAAGTCTCTTAAGAAGAAAAAAACGGAAGTATTAAACTCTTAAGTGTAATTTCAAATGTGATTTTATAAATCAAGGAGTGACCTCATTGTCTGTAGATCAACGATTTAAAAAAGCTGAATTTGCAGCTTGGGTTGGAATCGTAGGGAATTTAATTTTAGTCATCGTTAAAGGTACGATTGGTATAACAGCAAATAGTAAAGCATTAATTGCGGATGCAGTTCATTCTGCATCCGATATTGCAGGTTCTTTCGCGGTCTTAGTCGGATTAAAGGCTGCAAAATTACCACCTGATAATGACCATCCATATGGTCATGGTAAAGCTGAGCCTATCGCTGCGATAATTGTTTCGCTTTTATTAATCATAGTAAGTATCGAAGTTGGCATAAGCGCCGTGAAATCTATTTATAATGGAGTGGAGTCTGCTCCTGCAACGTATGCAATTTATGCTATACTTTTCTCCATCTTATTAAAAGAGTTGATGTTTCAATATAAATATAGGTTAGGAAAAAAGCTATCTAGTCAAGCACTAATTGCAAATGCATGGGAACATCGTTCTGATGTATTTTCATCCATAGCTGTTTTAATCGGAATATCTGGAGCACTTATAGGTGATTATTTTAGTCTGCCTTGGATGTATTACCTAGATCCAGTTGCTGGGATATTTGTTGCGATTTTAGTGTTTATCATGGGTTACAGATTGATAAAAGAATCGATACATAATACAATGGATCATGTGCTTCATCAGGAAGATACTGAGGGGCTACACAAAACAATAGAAGCTGTACCTGGTGTACTTGCTATTAATGAACTTAGAGCAAGAGAACATGGACACTACGTTATTGTTGATGTGAAACTCAGTGTGAATCCAAAAATTTCTGTTCTTGACGGTCACAAAATAGGAAAAATGGTAAAGAAAAGGTTGATTAAACAACATGTTAACGTATCAGATGTTTTTATACATGTAAATCCTTATGATCCAGGATATCCTTACAAAAATAATGTAGATCCTGATCCAAACAGTTTCCCAAACCTATTACATTAAACTATGTATTTTTTATTTAAGTTGTTTTAAACACCTTATAAAGGTTGTTCAAAAAGTCCCCTTTTGCCAGCACAGGACGTGCTGGTGCTACATTAGTCACATGGAAGTGACTGATTTTCAGTAGTGATCACGAAGTGGATCGAGGGAGTAATTTCGACATCGAATCTTGCACTCATATTTGAAGTCCGGTGCTCATGTAACCAATCACTACACTCCGCTCCGGCTTCTGCATATTTGCACAATCTTCTCGGTGCTGAAAACTGAACTTTTTGAACACTCAATTATATTGTTAGGAGAATATCATGCTTCAATCAAAGTCTAAGTGGAAATTGCCAGAAGAAAGTAATCATAATTTAGCTGATCAGCTAAGTTCAGACTTAGCTATTCCTCTATTAGTGGCCAAACTGCTTGTTGTGAGAGGTATACATAGTAAAAAACAAGCAGAAGACTTTTTAAAAACAGAAAATGAAATGTTTCATGATCCTTTCTTAATGCATGGGATGAAAGAAACGACTACAAGAATAAAAAAAGCAATTCAGGCTGGCGAAAAGCTTAGAATTTATGGTGATTATGATGCCGATGGAGTGAGTAGTACAACCTTAATGTACTTTTTACTTTCAAAATTGGAGGCTGACTTTGATTACTATATACCTGATCGATTTAGTGAGGGATATGGCTTAAATCTGGAGGCCATTCAAAAGGCAAAAAAAGAGGGTATATCTCTAATTATTACGGTAGATAACGGAATTAGTGCAGTGGATCAAATTCGTTATGCAAATGAATTGGGGATGGATGTACTTGTTACAGACCATCATGAACCGCCTGAAATATTACCTGATTCTTTTGCGATCATCAACCCTAAAATACCTCAATGCCAATATCCCTATAAACAATTGGCTGGTGTTGGTGTGGCTTTAAAATTAGCACATGCATTGCTTGGATATATACCTGATGAATTTTTAGAAATAGCTTCAATTGGTACAGTAGCTGATTTGATGCCATTAACTGATGAGAATCGCTTGATCGTAAAACTTGGTATAGAAAAAATGAAAAATACATCCTTTGTTGGATTAAGAGCATTGTTAGATGTAGCAGATGTAGATTCCTCAAATCTGTCTAGCATGCATATCGGATTTACGCTTGGTCCTAGAATTAATGCTGGAGGCAGACTACAACACGCAGAAGATGTTGTTAAGCTGTTAACGGCAAGCAGTGAGGATGAAGCACAAAAATTAGCATATGAGTTAGACGTTTTAAATAAACAACGGCAATCACTAGTAAATGAAATTACAGCTGAAGCACTAAACAAAATTGAAGAGACGATGGAATCTAATTCTCACAAAGTTATTGTAGTGGCGAATGAAGGTTGGAATATCGGTGTAATTGGAATTGTTGCCTCAAAAATTTTGGAAAAATACTATCGGCCCGTTATTGTACTTCATATTGATAAAGAAACAGGTCTAGCAAAAGGTTCTGCGCGTTCGATTGCTGGTTTTAATATATATAGTGCTTTATCTAATTGTGAACCACTGTTGGATCATTTTGGCGGTCATGAAGCAGCCGCTGGTTTAACGATGCAAGAAACGAATATATCACTATTGAGGAATCAACTGAATGAATTGGCAGTGAGCTGGTTGACAGAGGAAGATTATACGCCTGAGATTCAAGCTGATATCGAAAGTCAATTGCAAGAGATTACAATTCCAGTTATTGAAAAAATGGAGTCAATGCTTGCACCTTATGGATCAGGGAATCCTTCTCCAAACTTGGTTTTAAAAGATTTACGCATTCTACAAAAAAATAGATTAGGTAAAGAAAAGCAACACTTAAAGTTAGTTTTATCTCAAGTGTTTAATGAGGTTAGTTGCTCAATGGAAGCGATAGGTTTTGGTAAAGGGGATTTAGATCAATATATATCTACGGATGCTAAAGTGGATGTAATAGGGGAATTATCTATTAATGAATGGAATGGAATGAGAAAACCGCAATTATTCATTAAGGATATCCGAATTCCAAACCGTCAGGTTTTTGATTGGAGAAATCAACAAGTCGATAAATTTGCGAAGAGCATCCAGCAATTAAAAAGTAGGGAGAGTATGCAGCTAGCTATATTGTTAGATACTGAAGATCATATAAGAGATTTTGATAAAGATATGCAAGCTGCTGAGTCTTTTTACACCTTAAATGATGATGGGAACTTAGTTCAATTAAATAATAATTTAACAAAGCTGGATACAAACATACAGGTGACTGATTTTGTCGTATACTCCATTCCAAATCATATTCATTTGCTTGAGTCCGTTTTCAGAAAAAATCAATCCATTCAACGCGTATATGTAGTTCATAAGAATAAAAATCAAAACGCTTTAAAAGGACTACCATCAAGAGAAGCTTTTAAAAATATATATGCTTCGTTACTAAATAAAAATAGTTGGGAAATAAATGATCAACTATTTTTGGGAAATTTAAGCAAACGTTCAAGTTTATCAAAAGGTATGATACAATTTATGATTGGTGTATTTGAAGAGTTATCTTTCATTCAAAAGGAAGGCAATTTATATCGTTGTATAAAATCACCTGAGAAAAGTAGTCTTGAATCATCTAATTTATACAAACAAAGATGGCATCAATCTGAAATAGAAAAAATTTTTGAATATTCTACAACATATGAAATGACACAGTGGATTTTAAATCAAATACAAACCCAATGAACACTTTAGGAGGAAGTAAAATGGATTTTAAAGAACATGTTCGAGTGATTGAGAATTTTCCTCAGGAAGGCATTCGCTTTAAGGACATAACTACAATATTGAAAAATGGTCCAGTATATCATCAAGTGATTGAATCCATAAGAGACATGGTAAAACATCTTGAAATTGATTTAATAGCGGGTCCAGAAGCTCGTGGTTTTGTGGTAGGTGCGCCATTGGCGTATGCAATGGGAGTTGGTTTTATACCGATTCGTAAGAGTGGTAAATTACCTGGTGAAACGATTGAAGCAAATTATAGTTTAGAGTATGGTAACGACAAATTAGCTATGCATAATGATGCTATTCAACCTGGTCAAAAGGTTTTAATCGCAGACGATTTATTAGCTACAGGTGGTACCATCGAGACTTCCATTGATTTAGTTGAGCAATTAGGGGGATCAGTTGTTGGTGCAGCATTTATGATAGAACTGACTTATTTAAATGGAAAAGATAAATTAAAAGATATAGATATGTTTTCTTTGATGAAATATTAATATGAATACCCCAAAAACCAAATCCTAGTATTTTTGAGGTGCCCAGAAAAAATAGAACCCGTCCATCAGCATAATGAAGTTGGACGGGTTTTTTATGATATGTTTTTCTAATTAGAATTTGTTTCTTCCTCATCTTGTTCCAAAAGATTAATAATTTTTTTATATTCCTCTTCAGCAGTTTCAGAAGAAATGATATGCTGCTTGACTAGCTCCTCAACAGCCTCATATTCAGCATATAATGATTTTTTTCTTGCACTGACCAATTGATCCTCTTGTAATCTTGGGAACTTCTTATACAGGTTTTCTAGCTCTTTATGTAACTCGTTTAGTTTATTCTGATAATCATTATCCAATTGATGAAAGATCACTGGAGAAATGGTTGCTTCATCTTTCATCTCTTCTATCGCTTTTCTTCCAGCTGTTGCTTGGTGGATTTCAGATAATGTTTTTTCATAGGAAAGACTGCTTTCCTTTGTTTTTGTTACTCCTAAAACATTGACTAGTGGTTTAATTGTTAAACCTTGTACAACGAGTGAAAACAATACGACTCCAAAGGTGAGGACTAATATATCCTCTCGTCCTGCAAAGGTAACTGGTAAACTCAAAGCAAGAGCGATGGATAATGAACCTTTCAAACCACCCCAGTTAAATACATGCTTCCATGTTGTAGGGATATGACGAGTGAAAGATAGGCTTCCATAAATTGCGACACTTCTACCAATTAAAACAATAAGAATGGCTAATAAAATCATCTTCCACTTTCCAGTTAAATCAATGTTGGCAATTTCTAATCCAACCATTAAAAAGACAAATGAGTTTGCAATAAGAGCAAGTACATCCCAGAATGTTTTTATATTCAATTTGGTTGTTGGACTCATTCCAATTTTTGCTCCGTAGTTTCCAAACACAAGACCAGCGGCTACAACAGAAATCACGCCAGAAAAATGGAAAATTTCTGCGATGAAAAATGAACTATAAAACAAAATCATGGAAAAAACAATTTCCAGCGGATAATCATCAAAGTAGCGAAGTATTTTTGAAAATAAATAGGCTAAGAGTAATCCAATGGCTAACCCTCCAACTGAAGATTTGAAAAACTCTAATAGTCCTTGACCCAACTCTGTAAATCCAGCAAAGATAAAAGTTGTCAGACTGATTTTGAATAGAACATAGGCCACACCATCGTTAATTAAACTTTCACCTTCTATAATCGTTGCCAATCGATGGTTTACCCCCATACTTTTAAAAATTGAAAGCACACTGACAGGATCTGTAGCCGCCATAAGGGCTGCAAATATAAAGGCAACTTCTAAATCTAATCCCAGTAAATAAACGGCTAAGAATCCGATCACTGTATAAGTAACTAATGTACCTAATAATGCCATCGCTAAAATGGGCGTTTTATTTTCTTTCAAATGTGAAAAAGGTAATTTTAATGTGGCTTCCCCTAATAAAGTAGGTAAAAATATAGATACAATAACAAATGTAAAGATTTCATCCTCCACAATAAAATCTTTAAGTTCTTCCAATCCTGGAATATGAACTAAACCTAAAATAGCTCCGACAATAACTAAAGCAATGGGATAGGGAGCTTTTAATTTTTTTGCTATTGCAGTGATCCCAGCTGCAATTGCGAGTAAGAGTAATACTAATTCAAACTGCTGTTCCATAATGCACCTCATTCATAAAGTTAAGTAATAATGTTAAATCGATTAATGTAAGTATTTCCAAAATTAACATTCCTCATATGAAATATATTTTACAAAAAAATTTAACAATTGCCTACTACTTATAAATTATACTATTTCCAATCACGCACAAGCTGGTAAAGTATGTGCAATTCCCCCTCTGTTTTGCCATAGAGTTTCGACAATCGGAGAGTTTTCATTATTACATTTTTTTCGTCGTTAGTTTTGTTATGACCTAATTCGACTAAATAGAATGACGAATAGTTGACGTAAGCAAGATTGAAAGGCATAATGATAGAAAATCCTTGAGAATAGGAAGGTAAATTAATGGGCATCGAGCAATTAATTGAAAAGGCATCTGCATACCTAAGAGAAACTGATCTTGATCAGATTAGAAAAGCTTACGATCTTGCTGAAAAAGCTCATGAAGGACAGGTAAGAAAATCAGGTGAACCTTATATCCTTCATCCTATAGCAGTGGCAGATATTATGCTTAATATGCAGATGGATGTAATTTCGATCATTGCTGCTCTTTTACATGATGTTGTTGAAGATACAGATGTGACGTTAGAGCAATTGCGAGAACAGTTCGGTGATACTTGCGCAATGTTAGTAGATGGTGTGACGAAACTTGAAAAAATTAAATTTAAATCAAGAGAAGAGCATCAGAATGAAAATTATCGAAAAATGTTTGTTGCAATGGCTCAGGATCTGCGAGTTATATTAATTAAACTAGCTGATAGATTGCATAATATGCGTACGCTAAAATTCCAAAAGGAAGAAAATCAAAGAAGAATCGCACACGAAACTTTAGAAATATTTTGTCCGATTGCTCATCGATTAGGAATGTCCGCAATTAAATGGGAGATGGAAGACATCTCCTTGCGTTACTTAAATCCACAGCAGTATTATCGTATTGTAAATTTAATGCAGAAAAAAAGAGCAGAACGTGAGAAATATATAGATGATGTGATTCAAAATATCAAACAAAAACTAAATGATATGGGGATTGAAGCTGATATTTCAGGTCGTCCTAAACATATATATAGCATTTATAAAAAAATGAAAAGTCAAAGTAAACAATTTAATGAAATTTATGATTTATTGGCGATACGAGTTATTGTAAATAACATTAAAGATTGTTACGCTTCTTTGGGCATCATTCATACCCTTTGGAAACCAATGCCGGGTAGGTTCAAAGATTATATTGCTATGCCTAAACCTAATATGTATCAATCCCTCCATACAACTTTGATTGGACCTAGTGGAGAACCTTTAGAGGTTCAGATTCGGACATGGGATATGCATCAAACCTCTGAGTTCGGGGTTGCAGCACATTGGGCTTATAAAGAAGGTACAATGGTTCCAAATGGAAGTTTTGAAGATAAAATGAATTGGTTCCGAGAAATTTTAGATCTGCAAAATGAAGCGCAAAATGCAGAAGAATTTATGGAATCGCTAAAAATGGACTTTTTCTCTGATCTAGTTTATGTATTTACACCTAAAGGTGAGGTTATTGAACTGCCAAGCGGTTCAGGACCGTTAGATTTTGCGTTTCGTATCCATACAGAAGTAGGAAATCGTACCATTGGTGCAAAGGTGAATGGTAGGATAGTACCTTTAGATCATTCTCTGAAAACAGGAGATATTGTTGAAATACTTACATCAAAACATTCATATGGACCAAGTCAAGACTGGATTAAAATTGTTAAATCATCACAAGCAAAAACAAAAATAAAACAATGGTTCAAAAAAGAAAAAAGAGATGAAAGTATTGAAAAAGGGAAGGAAAGTATCGAAAGAGAAATAAAACGATTAGGATTTGAGCCTACGGATGTGATGACTGAATCAGAGCTAAATGAAGTATTGCCTAAATTCAGCTTTAACAGTATTGAAGACATGTATTCTGCTGTTGGATTTGGGGGAATTACTGCTGCACAAATTTGTACAAGATTAACTGAAAAGCTACGTAAGGAGCTAGAGGAAGAAAAAGCGGTAAGTGAAATTCAGGAAACTAAACCCGACCCAGTTAAAAAGAGCAGACAAGCACACGGGGTTAGCGTTAAAGGGATTGATAATTTATTAATTCGTTTCGCTAGATGCTGTAATCCGGTCCCTGGAGACGAGATTATAGGATATATTACAAGAGGTAGAGGTGTATCAGTACACCGTGCTGATTGTAACAATATACCTACTGGGAATGATGAAGAATCCCATCGTTTAATTGAAGTCGATTGGGAATCAGAAGTAGAAGCAAATTACAACGTAGAAATTGAAATTACGGGTCATGATCGCAGAGGTTTTTTAAATGAAGTATTACAGGCGGTATCTGAAACGAAGACGGTTATTTCCGCTGTATCAGGTAGAGCAGACCGTAACAAAGTTTCGATCATTCATATGACAATATTAATTCGCAGTAAAGAACACTTACACAGCATTGTTGAGAAGATTAAAAGAGTGAAGGATGTTTATTCAGTTCAAAGAATTATGCAGTGAACTCGTTTAAACAAAGCTGAAATATCGGAAAGTTAGATAGAGATTGTTTCCCATCTAAAACCGAGTGTAATATAAATTGAAACCTAATCCGTTAACTCTCTTTTTGAAGCGGGTTGACGGATTTTTCATCTAATTTTTGAATGATTAACTTAAATATATTGGAGTGGGGTAACTGTGAAAGTAGTTGTACAACGAAGTAAAGAGGCGAGAGTAACAGTAAATGGAGAAACAAGTGGAAATATTGACATGGGTTTAATGCTTCTTGTAGGTATAACTCATGATGACACGGAGGAGGATGCCCGTTTTCTTGCAGAAAAAATCAGTCATTTAAGAATTTTTGAAGATGAACATGGGAAAATGAATCTATCTGTGAAGGATGTTTCCGGTCAAATCCTATCCGTTTCACAATTCACATTATATGGAGATTGCAGAAAAGGTAGAAGACCTAATTTTATGAATGCAGCACGCCCTGAATATGCAAATAAAATCTATGAACGATTTAATGAATTTTTAAGAGAGCAGGGACTAGTTGTAGAGACAGGTAAATTTGGTGAAATGATGGATGTATCCTTCACAAATTGGGGACCAGTAACTTTAATTGTGGAGAGTCCAACTTCATAAAAAAGTTCGCAATCAATGATGAGCAATGGATATGATTGTTTTATTCTATTTTACGAACACTGATAAATATTCTCTTCTGTCTTTAACTTGGTGATTATTTTTATCATACTAATTTTAAGCAGGTGTAAAATTTGAATGAATTTAATGTTGTGCTAGTTACAACGTTAATGAGCTGATCTCTCTCCTACAATACATCCGAAAATCGGTAATATTAATTCTAAAACCCCCTCCTGATCTATGACTATGGACTGGAGATACATTTGTGATTTCTTCACTCCGTTATAGAAATATAAAGGGAATCTGTGGTCTTATACTGCATATTTTTAAGTGAATCCAAGAAATAGAGGAATCTGGTGGTCTTAAAACTGTGGATTTCCAATGAATGATATGAAATATGAGGAAAATGACTAAATTAAGACCACCAAATACCTCTAATATTAATAAACAAGTTGAAAGTGCCATATAAGACCACGAATTACCTCTATTTCAAAAAACTCGAAGGTTATTTGGAAGTCTCCAATTGAATCATATCAAGTAGAGAGATTTCTACTCCTTTCTTATCAATCCTCACTATTGCCTTGTGATAGCAAACCTATAATTTGGACAGAATAAATGTAAAACAACCCTAATAATTATTCTTAATAATCCTTAAAGTCTTCCAAAAAATGAAATAATGCATTTGGCATAGTCCGCAAATCACAGTAGAATTTAAGGATTTCGTTGTAACTTAAACAGATTAATGGTTTATCCATTATTCTCGAGGATTAGAGAATAATCTTTTCCCTTATCAATACAACAAGGTGGTCATCTCATTATGCATCAGTCTAAAAAAGAAAAATATATGTTGGATGCAGCTAATCGTTTATTACAAAACACTATTCATGAAACAAAAATTAATCATCAAAATGAAATCAATCACAAAAAAAGAGTAAGTGAATTTGATGATATAAATCTGAAAAATACTTTCCGTTAAAATAATCTTAAAATATATATAATAATCATTTCTGGTTAAATATTGACCCCTTTCTTGATGTTGGTTAAACTTGAATAGCTAGAGAAATGCAAAGTAATAACATTCTTAAAATAACTTAATATACTAAGGGGAAAAACAATGGTAATTAACGTAAACGGAGTGGATTCAACATTCCATCGCTCTGTAGAAAATATAATTCGTTTATTTTTTGAAGAGATTAGTATTACCTTTTCAGAAATAACGAAAGCAGATTTATATGTTGATATTACTATGAATGACGAGGATGATGGTACTAGGATAACGGTATTGTTACAAGATCATATTCAAAATATGAACTATGATTCTGATATTATAAAAAAGCTAGATAACGAAAATACCGAATTGCAAAAAAGAAAGGTATTAAAACATTTAATCAATCAGCCTTTATTAGATGTATTTCAGCAATGTACTGGATTGAATCAACCATGGGGTATATTAACAGGTATACGTCCAACAAAACTGCTTCATCAAAAATTAAAGACAGGTATTTCAAAGGAACAAGCACATATGGAATTAGAGGAACAGTACAAAATTCATGATGAAAAGATTACATTAATGCAAACCATCGTGGATAGACAAAAAACAATGGTTCCTGATTTATACGATCTTCGTTCAGAGGTCAGCATTTATATTGGGATTCCTTTTTGTCCTACAAAATGTGCGTACTGTACCTTCCCTGCTTATGCTATAAATGGAAAACAAGGCTCTGTTGATTCTTTTTTGGGTGGATTACATTATGAAATGAGGCAAATCGGAACCTGGTTAAAGGAAAATAATATTAAGATTACAACCGTTTATTATGGTGGAGGGACACCAACCAGTATTACTGCTGATGAAATGGATATGTTATATGAAGAAATGGCAATGTCCTTTCCACACGTAGATCAAATCAGAGAAATTACAGTAGAAGCTGGGAGACCAGATACTATTACAATGGAAAAACTTGAAGTTTTGAATAAGTGGAATATAGATCGAATTAGTATCAATCCCCAATCTTATACTCAAGAAACTTTAAAAGCCATTGGTCGTCATCATACAGTCGAAGAGACAATAGATAAATTTCATTTGGCTAGGGAAATGGGAATGAACAATATTAATATGGATCTTATTATTGGTTTACCTGGTGAAGGATTAAAAGAGTTTAATCATACTTTAAATGAAACCAAAAAGTTAATGCCAGAATCACTTACAATCCATACTCTTTCCTTTAAACGTTCGTCTGAAATGACACAAAATAAAAATAAGTATAAAGTAGCAGATCGAAATGAAGTAACAGAAATGATGAACAGAGGAAATGAATGGACAAAGTCTAACGGTTATGTAGCGTATTATTTATACCGCCAAAAAAACATTTTAGGTAATTTAGAAAATGTAGGGTATGCTCATCCAGGTCAAGAGAGTATTTATAATATAATGATTATGGAGGAACTACAGACCATCATAGGTTTAGGGTGTGGGGCTTCTAGTAAATGGGTAGATCCTATGACAGGTAAGATATCTCGATTTGCAAACCCAAAAGAGCCAAAAGCTTATAATGATCATTACAAAAAATATACAGAAGCTAAAATCAAAGCATTAAATGAGCTATTCCTTAAGGAAATAACATTAAATTAAAACGCTTACATTTTTGTAACATAATTGTAATCTGTTTTAAACTTTATTTTAATATTGTTTCCCTATAATAATAAGTGACCCCCTTTTTAATATATAAAATAAATGTTTTAGACCTGTGGTTTACGTAGCTACAGGTATTTCTTTTTTTTATAACACTTATTTTCATAAAGAACAAATATAAGACCATGACCTAGTAACTCTAGGATGGTCTTATTTGTATCATTTTTGCTCATAATCTTCGGGTGTATATTATTTGTATATTATTTGATGATTTCTAGTTGATCATTTTTTTGCGGGAGACCGAAGGCAGGCACAAGTTTTGATGGATGCAATTTACCACTTAGTCCGAAAAATTCGCAGAAATTCATAATTAATGGATTCCATTTTTCAGGATCGATATAATCCTTTTCCCCATCTACTAGAATGTTTTCGTCTACATGAACTCGTTTTATACTTACCTCAATTGCGGCTAATGAGCTATTTGGATCATGAATTGGATTTAACATTTGCACAACTGCTTCTAATTGAACTGGGCATTCAGCAACTCGAGGTGGTTTAACTAAAGTAGATGGGTTTTGATGTAATCCTGCTATTTCAAACTTGCTGGGCTCATAACGATATCCCATTTTTTCTTTATATTTAGG
Source organism: Chengkuizengella sediminis (assembly GCF_010078385.1). Taxonomy (NCBI): domain Bacteria; kingdom Bacillati; phylum Bacillota; class Bacilli; order Caryophanales; family Paenibacillaceae; genus Chengkuizengella; species Chengkuizengella sediminis. Next base: position 871,114 of record NZ_SIJC01000001.1, on the reverse strand, counting down.
CACAGGATTTTTCCCGGTTAGCAATGCAAGTTGATCAACAGCGGCAACGAGATCTGCTGAAGGAAGGTTTAAAACACATTCACCTTCACGTTCTAAATTTTGTACAGTTTTTGAGAGTCTGCTCATTCCTAACATACAGGATTGACCAAGCCACCAAGCTGAAGACATTGGTGCTAAATTAGGTGTTCCATCTTCGTTTAATGTGCTTATAAGTACAACTGGGGTTCCAAAATAAAGTATTTTAGGTTCAATGATTTTATGCATAATAAGTATTCCTCCGTTTTCATCATGTAGTTTATACAATCATCTTAACGTATGGAGTTCTTTAAATTCTTTCAATATATTGCGCTCTAATTTTGAAGAATGTATGAAGCAGATCATCTAATTCATAGTTTTCTTGTGATCTTTAACACGAACATATATGATGGTAATTAGGATATAATCAACTTTTTATATATCTTTTTAAGTTGTTGAAATATGTATTAGATTATATAAAACTAAGAGGTGTAGGTTATGGATGAAATAAGAAAGTGTAAATATGATGAATTAGATGATGTAATAGAACTTTCAACTTTTGCATTTCAATATGAAGCAAACCCTGAAAAAAGAGCTGGTATTCGTTCAAGATTAAAACCTGAACAAATCTGGGGTTATTTTAACGACGATCATTTAATCTCTATGGCCAGTTTGTTACCACTTCAAGTATTTATACATAATCAAGTTTTTTCTATGGGTGGAGTTGCTAGTGTTGCTTCTTGGCCTGAATATCGTAGAAAAGGTCTAGTGAAGCAGTTATTAAAAAAAGCACTAATAGAAATGAAAGAGAAGAATATGACTGTCTCTATGTTAGCTCCATTTTCTTTTGCATTTTACAGAAAATATGGATGGGAAACTTTAAGTGAATACAAAAAATATACAATACCTCTTTCACATTTTCCAAAAAATGAAAACACTTTAGGTACTATCATAAGATATAAAAATATAAAGGATTGTTGGCCATTATTAAACGAAATTTATGAACAATATACTTCTGGGTATAATGGGATGTTAAAAAGAGATGAGACCTGGTGGTTTAATCGAATTTTTCGAGAAACGCAAACCATCCAAGTTTATTATAATGACTCCGGGAAACCTGAAGGCTATTTATTATATAAAGTGAAAAATCGTGAAATGAAAGTTAAGGAGATGGTTTTTTTAAATGAATCCGCTCGAATGCAACTTTGGAGGTTGATTAATCAACATGATTCAATGATTGAAAAGGTTCAAATGATTGCTCCATCTAATGATCCACTTTCTGTAATTTTAGAGAACCCAAGTTTTGATCAAGAAATCATTAGTTACTTTATGATGCGCATTGTTGATGTTGAGCAATTTCTTCGTGCTTATCCATTTTATGCTTCAGGAGTAAAACAAGAGTTCATGATCACTGTGAAAGATGAATTTGCTGAATGGAATGATGGTTTGTTTGATATACAAATTGATGAAAATGGAAAAGCTAGAGTAAATAAAGTTTCTTTTTGTGCACAACATGAAATGGTGGATCACTCTATTCATTGTTCAATTCAAACACTAAGTAGTTTGTTATCAGGTTATCAGAGTGTAGAGACTTTATTTAAACTTGATAAAATTAAAGGACCGAAGGAAAAAATACATGAATTTGAATTTTTGATTCCTAAAAAAACAACTTACTTTATGGACTTTTTCTAAAACATTCTTTTATACTTTAGTGTAATGCTTGACATTAAGACCTAACCATATTAAAATCATTGTTAATGTGAAAATTAGAATATGTTGGCTGATTCTATGAAGGGACAAATTAATTCAGAGCTTCATACCTAGAGAGGGATGTCAAAGGCTGTAAACATCCTTATGAAACTGAATGAAAAGACCTCCCTGAGAACTTACAGCGAAGAGGAAACGTTATTGATTAGTAATGAATTCTTGGTAGCTGTGTGGCGTATACGGGCGTTAACCGAAAGTGTAGGATATATATCCTAAATGTGGGTGGTACCACGGGTGTTTATTGTTGTTTCAATCTCTCGTCCCTGATAATAATGATCAGGGGTGGGAGATTTTTTAATTTCCATTTATAAATTGAATAGTTGTATCGTGTTTGCTTTTAAACGTTCCACTTGCACAACCCGCAAAAGTCACTAATTAAAAGCAAATCACTTATACATATTAAATTTATAAATGATTTGATGAATAAGAGTTAGGAGGGAACAAGGTTGAGATATCAAAAACCAAAAGGCACACAGGATTTCATACCTGGTGTTGTAGAAAAGTGGCAGTATGTTGAGAAAAAAGCTAGGGATTGGTGCCATCGTTTTAATTATAAAGAAATCCGCACACCCATTTTTGAACAAACAGAGTTGTTTATTCGTAGTGTTGGTGAAACAACTGACGTTGTAGAAAAGGAAATGTACACGTTTAAGGACAAAGGCGATCGAAATATGGCCCTTAGACCTGAAGGTACAGCGGGAGTTGTTCGAGCTTATATTGAGAACAAACTATATGGCGAACCTGATTTACAAAAACTATATTATATCGGTCCAAAGTTTCGGTATGAGCAACCGCAAAGTGGTCGGTTTCGCCAGTTTCATCAATTTGGAGTAGAGGTTTTCGGCTCCATTGATCCAGCTATTGATGCAGAAGTGATATCACTTGGCTATAGCTTTTTTAAAGATTTAGGATTGCAAGGTGTGAAGGTGGAATTAAATTCGATTGGGAATCAACAGAGTCGAGCTAACTATCGTGAAAAGTTGCAGGAATTTCTTACTCCTGTGAAAGAACAGTTATGTAACGATTGTCAGTCTAGATTTGATAGAAATCCATTACGCATCCTTGATTGTAAGAAAGATCAACAATATTTTGGTGGAGCCCCTTCCATTTTAGATAGCTTAGATGAGGAAAGTATGATCCACTTTGAAAAGGTGCAAAAGTATCTTACAGAGATGGATGTAAAGTTTGAAATCAATCCACGAATGGTACGCGGGTTAGATTATTATACAGATACTGTTTTTGAATATAAAGCTAAAGGCATTGGAGCGATTGATACGATAGCTGCGGGTGGTCGATATAATGGTCTTGTTGAACAAATTGGAGGACAGGATCAACCTGGTGTTGGTTTTGGAATTGGTTTGGAAAGAGTATTACTTATTTTAGATCATCAAAATGTTCAAATCCCTGAAGAAAATCTTTTGGATGTGTATTTAGTTGGGCTGGGAGATCAAGCAGAAGAAAAATGTGTAAAGGTTTTATATGAATTAAGGCAGGCAGGAATAAGAGCAGAAAAAGATTATTTAGGTAAAAAAATGAAAGCCCAATTAAAATCAGCCGATCGACAAAAAGTAAAATATGCAGCCATTCTAGGTGATGAAGAATTAGAACGAGGTGAAATTGTTCTAAAAACATTAGAATCACGAGAGCAAAAAACCATTGTGCTAGAAAAATTTGTTGAAGAAATGATAAAAATAACTAAAGGGGGAAACATGTAAAATGATGCTAAAAACACATCAATGCGGATCTTTAACTAAAGCAAACGTAGGAGATACCGTCATATTAAACGGATGGGTACAAAGAAGAAGAGATTTAGGTGGCGTTTTGTTTATCGATCTACGAGATCGCTCAGGGCTTATGCAAGTCGTATTTAACCCTGATTTTTCGGGAGAAGCGCTTCAAACTGGGGATAAGGCTAGAAATGAGTATGTTTTAGCAGTGAAAGGGAAGGTTGTTGAAAGAGATGAAGAAACGTTAAATCCGAATCTTCCAACTGGTGAAATAGAAGTACAAGTTTCTGAAATAGAAATTTTAAACGAAGCGAAAAATCCGCCATTTTTTATTGAAGATGGTATTGAAGTGGATGAAGTTTTACGTTTGAAATATCGTTATTTAGATCTTCGTAGACCAGAAATGCAAAAAACGTTAAAACTTCGTTCGAAAGCTGCGAAGATTTTCCGTGACTTCTTAGATGAAAAAGATTTTTTAGAAATAGAAACGCCAATTTTGACAAAAAGTACTCCCGAAGGTGCTCGTGACTATCTGGTTCCAAGTCGTGTACAAGACGGAAAGTTCTTTGCACTTCCACAATCTCCTCAATTATTTAAACAGATGTTAATGGTTGGGGGAGTTGAGCGTTATTATCAAATTGCTCGTTGTTTCCGTGATGAAGATTTGAGAGCGGACCGTCAACCAGAGTTTACACAGGTGGATATTGAAACTTCATTCATATCTGAAGAGCAGTTACAAGACATGATGGAAGAACTCACGGTACGTTTGTTTAAAGAATTAAAAGGTGTTGAAATCCCACGTCCTTTTCAACGTTTGACATATGCTGAAGCGATGGATAAGTACGGCTCAGATAAACCAGATCTTCGTTTTGGTTTAGAATTAGTGGATTTATCGGATCTAGTTGTAAATTCTGGCGTGAAAGTATTTGCAAGTGTAGTAGCTAAAGGAGGACAAGTAAAAGCTCTTAATGCAAAAGGCTGCGGTACATGGAGTCGTAAGGAAATTGATGACTTAGGACCTTATGCTGCTCGTTATGGAGCAAAGGGACTTGCTTGGATTCAAGTGAAAAATGGTGAGATGAAGGGACCTATCGTTAAGTTTTTCAGTGAAGAGGAGTTAGCAGCATTGAAGGAAAGATTACAAGCTGAAGATGGTGATTTACTTCTATTCTCTGCAGATACGAAAAAAGTAGTTGCAGATGTGTTAGGAAACTTACGTTTGAAAATAGGGAAAGATTTAGGTTTAATTGATGAATCACAATTTAAATTTGCTTGGGTCGTTGATTTTCCTCTAGTTGAATACGTGGAAGAAGAAAAACGTTATGTAGCATTACATCATCCGTTTACACGTCCAAAAGTAGAAGATGTACATCTTTTTGATACAGAACCAGGAGAGATTCGAGCACAAGCTTATGACCTTGTTTTAAATGGTTACGAAGTCGGCGGTGGTTCCATGCGTATTTATCAAAAAGAGATTCAGGAAAAAATGTTTAGTGCACTAGGGTTTTCTAAAGAAGAGTCTCAAGAGCAATTTGGTTTCTTATTAGATGCATTTGAATATGGTACACCTCCTCATGGTGGGATTGCCTTTGGTTTTGACCGTTTAATCATGTTGTTAGCTGGAAGTTCTAACCTTCGTGAAACGATTGCATTTCCAAAAACTGCAAGTTCAACAGATTTATTAAGTGATGCACCTTCTGAAGTTGGTCAGCATCAGTTAGATGATTTATCTATTCGTCTGGCAATCAAACAAGAGGCTGGCAATAACTAGAAAGGAAAGATATATATGCTTCACCAGTTTTCAAGAAATGAATTAGCCATCGGTAAAAAAGGGCTAGAAATAATGAAAAATAGTACGGTAGCGGTTTTAGGTATTGGTGGTGTTGGTTCCTTTGCAGCTGAAGCACTCGCTCGTTCTGGTGTTGGTCGAATCATATTAGTTGATAAGGACGTAGTGGATATTACGAATATTAATCGACAAATTCATGCCTTAACGACAACTGTTGGACAATCTAAAGCTGAACTGATGAAAGAACGCATTGGATTAATAAATCCTGAGTGTGATGTGATTGCTTTGAATATGTTTTACACTGAAGAAACATATGAAACATTTTTCGAAACACCATTAGATTATGTTGTGGATGCATCAGATACAATTTCTTACAAAATACATCTAATTAAACAGTGTTTACAACGAAAAATTCAAGTGATCTCTAGTATGGGCGCTGCAAATAAAATGGATCCGACTCAATTTGAAGTGACGGATATTTCTAAAACTTCAATGGACCCGATCGCCAGAGTCATTCGTCAAAAACTTAGAAAAGATAGAATTTACAAAGGTGTAAAAGTTGTATATTCAAAGGAGCCACCTATTGTTCCTTTGGAAGAGGTGACAGATGAAATTGTTCCTGAAAATGCACCGGAAATTCGTAAAGCGAAGCATCCACCTTCTAGCAACGCTTTCGTACCTTCCGTTTCAGGTTTGATCATGGCAAGTGAAGTTGTAAAGGATTTATTGGCTGCAAATGATCTTAAGGTACAGCGAAAATATTGAAAATTGATAGTTAAATATTAATGTAATTTAAAAAAGAGCTTAAGGCTCTTTTTTTCATTCAAGTATTTAATATGACTCCTCCGTTTACATGAATGGTTTGACCTGAAACATATCTGGAGTCATCTGATGCTAAATATACGTAAGCAGGTGCAAGCTCAAAAGGCTGAGCGGCGCGTTTCATTGGTGTATTCACACCATGTTCACTTGCTTGTTCAGCAGAATAGCTTGATGGAATTAATGGTGTCCAAACGGGTCCTGGCGCCACATTATTCACTCTTATTCCTTGTTGGATTAACGATAAGGAAAGTGAACGTGTAAATGTAACAATTGCCCCTTTTGAGGCAGCATAATCTATTGAGAATTCATATCCTTGAAAGTTTGCAATGGATGAGGTATTAATAATAGAACTGCCACTTTTCAAATAGGGGAGCGCTGCTTTTGTCATATGAAAAAAGGAAAAAATGTTCGTGCTGAATATTTCCTCAAGTTGTTCCGATGATATATCGAGAATGTTATGTGTTATATAACCAGTACCCACATTATTGACGAGAATATCCAATTTTCCAAACTTGTCGATTGTTTGTTTGATCACTTGTTGTGACGTATCTTCTTTGCGTAAATCCCCACTGATTGTTAAACATTGTCTTCCTAAGTTTTCGACTCTTTGTTTTGTTTCGGCTGCATCTCGGTGCTCATTCAAATATACAATGGCTATATTCGCACCTTCTTTTGCAAAAACAATGGCAGTGGCTCTTCCAATTCCGCTATCTCCACCGGTAATGATGGCGACTTTATTATATAATTTATCACCACTTTGGTAACTTGGGTTTTCAGATATGGGTCTCGGAACCATTATATATTCCAAGCCTGGACGGAAATTTTGATGCTGAGGTGGAAAACTAATGGGAACCCTTTTAACCTCTTCTTTATATCCGTAATAAGGATATTGTGGATACAAATTCATCCCCTCCAGTTAATAAATTTAATAGACGCTCGTTATTTTCTATTTCATATAAACATAGCCGTATCAAGTGTTTAATATGACTCCACCGTTTACATGAATGCTTTGACCTGTAACATATCTGGAGTCGTCTGATGCTAAATATACGTAAGCAGGTGCAAGCTCAAAAGGTTGTGCGGCACGTTTCATTGGTGTAAACAAGCCAAATTCTGTGACTTGTTCAGCAGAAAGGCTAGATGGAACAAACGGTGTCCAAACGGGCCCTGGCGCCACACTATTCACTCTAATTCCTTGTTGAACTAGGGATGAGGAAAGTGAACGTGTGAAAGCAACAACTGCCCCTTTTGAGGCAGAATAATCTAATAATAACTTTTCTCCTTGAAAAGCTACAATGGAAGCAGTATTAATAATAGAACTGCCATTTTTCAAATAGGGGAGGGCAGCTTTTGTCATATGAAAAATTGAAAAAACGTTCGTTCGAAATGTATTCTCAAGCTGCTCAGATGATATATCTAGGATGCTATTTTGTACAAATTGAACAGCGGCATTATTTATGAGAATGTCCAATTTTCCAAACGTGTTGATCGTTTTTTCGATCACTAGCTTTGATGTTTCTTCCTTACGTAAATCTGCACTAATAGATAAACATTTTCGTCCTAAACTTTCCACTCTTTGTTTTGTTTCAGATGCATCTCGGTGCTCATTCAAATAAACGTTTGTTATATCGGCACCTTCTTTTGCAAAAGCAATAGCTATAGCTCTTCCAATTCCACTATCTCCACCCGTAATGATGGCGACTTTATTTTGCAGCTTATAACTACTTCGGTAATTTGGATCTTCAGATATGGGTCTTGGCACCATTAAATATTCTAGACCTGGATGGACACTTTGATGCTGAGGTGGAAAAGCAATAGGAACCCTCTTGACTTCTTCTTTATATCCGTAATAAGGATATTGTGGGTACAAAATTATCGCCCCCTGACGTTTATATCATATGTATTCAAAAAGTTCCTGCTTATTATATTATCTTTCATCATGTGTTATATTAAGTTCTTGAATTGATATCCTTTTAATATCCGAGTATCAAGTATTTAATATGTTTCCACCATTTACATGAATGCTTTGACCTGTAACATATCTGGAGTCGTCTGATGCTAGGTATACATATGCAGGTGCAAGCTCAAAAGGCTGCCCGGCACGATTCATCGGTGAAGATAAACCATATTCAGTTACTTGTTCGGCAGAAAAGGCCGATGGAATAAGAGGTGTCCAGATTGGTCCTGGAGCCACACTATTCACTCTAATTCCTTGTTGGACTAAGGAAGAGGAAAGTGAACGTGTGAAAGCAACAACCGCTCCTTTTGAGGCAGAATAATCTATGGAGTTTTTTCCTCCTTGAAAAGCTACAATGGAAGCAGTATTAATAATAGAACTGCCATTTTTCAAATAGGGGAGGGCGGCTTTTGCCATATAAAACATTGAAAAAATGTTCGTTCTAAATGTATGCTCAAGTTGCTCAGATGAAATATCGAGAATGCTATTAGATGCATATACATCACCAGCATTATTAATAAGAATGTCCAGTTTTTCAAACGTGTCAATCGTTTGTTTAATCACTAGCTTTGATGTTTCTTCCTTACGTAAATCTGCACTGATAGCTAAACATTTACGTCCTAATTTTTCCACTCTATGTTTTGTTTCGGCAGCGTCTCGATGTTCATTCAAATAAACGATTGTTATATCCGCACCTTCTTTTGCAAAGGCGATGGCTATAGCTCTTCCAATCCCACTGTCACCACCCGTAATGATGGCAACTTTATTATGTAACTTATAACCACTTCTATAATTTGGATCTTCAGATATGGGTCTTGGTACCATTAAAAATTCTAAACCTGGGTGGACATTTTGATGCTGAGGTGGAAATGTAATGGGAACCCTTCTGATTTCTTTTTTATATCCGTAATAAGGATATTGTGGGTACAAATCAATACACCTCCTTTTAATAAATCATTGGCAGTTGTTTAAATCATATTGTTATTTGTTAAAAAATATCCTCATTCTGATTATATTTTAGAGGCGCGAAGTTAATGGTGTTCGTAAGTTTGAAAGATTATAGTATTACCAATAGATGTTATAAATTAATTATGAAATCATCAAATATTAATAAATTTTTGAATAGATTCTCTTGTAATTTGTTAATTTCTTTTATAGGGTGCATAACACCCTATATTGGTTAGTTATTAAAAATAATTAATAGATATTATAAGATAAAATTAATACCGTTTCTTTTTTCGTTTTCTCTTCTTTTTAATTTCGATTACCTTTGCAAATATTACAAATTTTCTCACTCTCTTTTTCCTTTTTTTTCTAGAATGTGGCATAATTATCACCTCCTATACTAACATTTATATGATTTTAACTTCGTAGTTGCTTGTGTGTTTATATCAGACAAAATGTACAAATTATAAAATTTCTGATTCACTTCATTTTGATTCGAAAAATTTGGATTCATGAGAGAGGTTTTGATATAGTAGTCTTAGTATTCAGGAATGTATATAAAATATAATCACTTTAGATAGATTGATTGGAAAAGGTAGTGAAAATCATGGATTTATTTTCATATAACGAATCAGAGCAACCTACACAACAATTATTAGCAGATCGAATGCGACCGCAAATTTTAGATGAGTATATCGGTCAAGAACATATCGTTGGTGAAGGAAAGTTGCTTCGAAGAGCGATTGAAGCAGATCAAATCACTTCAATTATTTTATACGGACCTCCGGGTGTAGGAAAAACAACACTCGCAAATATCATTTCAAATCAAACCAATGGGGATTTTGTTCAACTAAACGCTGTAGAGGCATCTGTTAAAGATGTGCGGGAAGTGATTGAAAACGCAAAAATGAGCAAACGAATGTATGACAAAAAAACGATTCTTTTTTTAGATGAAGTACATCGCTTTAATAAATCAAGGCAAGATGCTCTTTTACCAGCAGTGGAGCAAGGGATTATCATATTGATTGGAGCAACAACAGAAAACCCGTTTCATCATGTCAATGGTGCATTGCTTTCTAGATCCACTTTATTTGAATTACAAACATTAACATATGAACATTCGTTAGAAGCTATGAGACGAGCTTTGACCAATGAGGGGAAAGGCTTAGGAACTCTCCCTGTCCTAGTTGATGAGGATGCGCTACTGCATATTGCACATATGGCAAATGGCGATATACGAAGATCCTTAAATGCTTTAGAACTAGCAGTCATGACAACACATCCCAATCCAAATGGGAAAATACATGTAACACTTGAAGTAGCAGAGGAATCGATTCGGCGCCCGACGATCAAAGCTGATGAGTCCACACAATATGATGTTTTGTCCGCTTTTCATAAAAGTATTAGAGGTTCAAGTGATGCAGCATTGTTTTGGTTTGTATACGCAGTTGAAAAGTTAGGTATGGATCCGATGGTATTTATCCGTAGATTGATTGTAGCTAGTAGTGAGGATATCGGATTAGCAAACCCGCAAGCTATGGTACAATCTGTAACAGCTATGGAGGCTTATCAAAAGATAGGATGGCCTGAGTCAAGATATATCATTTCCCAGGCAATTTTATTTGCAGTAGAGAGTCCTAAATCGAATGCGATTCCGAATGCTCTTTCGAAAATAGCACATTTATTAGAAAATTTAAAATCAGCAGAAGTTCCTTTACATTTAAGAGACACACATTATAAAGGATCAGAAGAATTAGGGCATAAAGGATATCAGTATCCACATGATTACCCCGGACATTATGTGAAACAACAGTACTTACCTGATAAAATTAAAAATCAAACGCTCTATGAAGCTACAGAGCAGGGGATGGAAGAGAAAATCAAAGTAAATCAAAAAAATCGTAGAAGTAAACCGTAGCAGAAAAAAATGAACAGAAATGGTATATCAAAAAAAGTTTCTCAATGAATGAGAGACTTAATATGAGATCATAAAGTGATATGATTTTCGTTATACTAAATAATTTCAACAATACTAGAGGGAGATATAGAATGACTCTTTTTAACCTATTGAAGCAAGAAAAAATCATTGCCATCCTAAGAGGTTATTCCATTGAAGAAGCTACTCTGACAGTAGATGCATTAATTGAAGGTGGAATCCGTTTTTTAGAAGTAACGATGAATACAGAAGGTGCTTTGAAAATGGTACATCAATGGAGAAAAGCTTATGCTCATAGAGCATACATTGGTACGGGTACGGTATTAGATGAGAGTATGGCTAAAGAAGTCATTCAAGTAGGTGCACAATTTATTATTACACCTAGTTTAGATGAAAGAGTAGTCGAAGTAGCGCTAAAAAATGGAGTAGATATTTGGCCAGGAACCTTTACGCCTTCAGAAATTGTACGAGCTTCAAAGTTAGGGGTCGAAGCGGTCAAAATATTCCCATTAGCTAGTATTGGTATTTCTTATTTAAAAGAAATTCAGGGACCTCTAAGCCACATTCCAATGATTGCAACGGGTGGGGTTACACTAGAAAACATTCAAGAATATTTTAAAGCAGGGGCTACTGCTGTTGGGATTGGTAGCAGCCTTGTAAATAAAAAACTCATTCAAACAGGACAATTTCATGAATTAACGGAGCTAGCAAGAGAGTTTGTAAACAAAGTTAAATGAAACCGAATCAAAACAAAGAATCTAAAATATGAGGTGTTGTATTGATAAAATTTGATTATCTTTCAGAAACAAAAAGATTATTCATTAGACCTTTACAAGAAAGGGACTATAAGAATTGGCTAAATGAATTTAATAATAGACTTCCTTCTCAACACAAATACGATGTGGGAAGAATCGATATGAGTGAATGTACTAGAGAGTGGTTTACTAATTTGGTGGAAAATCATCAACAAATAGCAATAAATGATATAGCTCACGTATTTGCTGTCTTTCGGAAAGATGATGGAAAACATTTAGGTACTGTAGACTTTTCCACTTTGGCAAGAGGTGATTTTCAATGGGCTAGAATCGGTTACACCATTCATAATCAGTATTGGCAAAAAGGTTATGGTAAAGAGGCGGTAAGTGAAGCACTTCATATTGCCTTTAAAAAATTGAATTTTCATCGTGTTGAAGCACATATAAATTTGGATAATTCAGCTTCTATTCATTTAGCAAAAAGTGTAGGTATGGAGTTTGAATGTATAAGGAAAGGTTTTATTTTTGAACATGATGAGTGGACAGATCATCGGGTCTATTATATAAATTCAATGAAACAATAATTGTGTGATTTTAAAACAAAGTTGCACCGAAATATTATATTGAATACAGTTTGAAACTTATGAATTAGAATGTGATTCATAAGTTTTTTGACTTTCATATTAGACAAAAGGACCATATCGTATTATGAGGTTAGCCATTTATTTCTGGTTGACCTTATAATACGATATGGCGCGATTGTATAAGAAGAAAGACTATAAAGTGATCAAACTTTTTTATAAAAATTAAATAGTCTACCTCAAATCTAGAATCCATTTTGATCAATCTTTTTTTCAAAATAGATTCTTTTGTTTGCCATAGAATACGGGTTTTCATGAAATTTTTGATCAAACTTTATTTTAAACCAACACAACTAATGAAAATAGTACAATTAAAATCCTGAAAGATAGTCAAATTTCTAATAGACGATTTCACCATTTTCATTAGAATAGACCTTTGTATATATCAAAATCACTTCTTCCTTAATACTATAACTATATATTATGAATATGGTATATAGTTCAGTCTATACCGGAGCTTGAGACATATAAGTATGTTATGCAGCACCTACATTATATTGGGGATGAAACGTATGAATAAAAAAAATAAAATAAAACCAGTTGTTAATATCATAAATCCAGCCTTTCAATCTTCAAAAGGTAAAGCCTTTGCTGGAACAACTACACCGCTTAATTTTGGAGGAAACAGATCTGCCTGGGGACGTTTATTCAATCCACCAAACTCTAAAATAAATTTATTTCTCTCTTTTTTTTCCCTTAGTAACTTCTCAAAAACTCCTATCTCTGGTCAATTATATTTCTCTTCTACTCCTCCAGGTAGAATATTTAGCTCAAGAGATGTTAGGAATATAAATCTGAATTTTAATAATTCACCTAACGGGAAGATTCAATTTAATCCATCTGTAAGAGGAAAACCAATCGGCGGTAATAGAGTTGCATTTAGACGATTTCCACCTAATAGTACAACGCCAGGATTTAGAATAGATGGTAGAGCAGTTGTTGCTCCTGGAACATCAATTATTTTATTCTTAACAAGTAGTAAGCCAGTAAAAGCAACAATTGAATTTGAATGGTGGGAAAGTAAGAAGATTTTTAATAATTAAACCCCAAAAGGGTCTGGTTTTTGTTTTTATACTATTTTTTAATCTTTATTTGTTGTAATTATTGACTGAGTTCCGGATGATTGTTGCTTATGTAGGTTAGTCTAGTATCATATGTGGTTATCACCATTTTATGGATGAAACATAGGCTTTAGACACTACCGCTAGTAAAAAAACTGAGCTGACCTTCTCTAATTGTGACTTCCGAGATTTTATTTCTTTTTTCCTCAAGTATTTAACTTCGTTTGTTTCAGAATATCCTTTACATCCACATTTTATTTTAGCATAACTTCTTCAACAATCTGGCGCGATTAGTGAACAAATAAGATGAAAAAATATTAAATAGAATTGAACAACTCTGACAGGTATATGGCAGAGTTGTTTTGCTATTATATGAATACATTGGTCAAATATAGTTAAATAAACATTCAGGAGTGATAAAACATGTTGAAAAAAAGTTTTATAGAGAAGGAAAAGGAATATAGCAATCTTTGGTTCGCGGACCCTCCAAATAAAAAAGAAGCTTTGAAAATTGTAGAACAATGCGTAAAAGATTATCCTGAAAATCTAAACATTATTACTGAGGACTTAGCTAGTTTATATAGTCAATTAGATCAACATGATCAAGCCATCCAAATTTTAAATAAAGAACTAGATCGAGGTATTTGGTACCCAAAATATTTGTTTCGATCCGTGTGGAATTTAAAGGAATATGAACATACGGTTACAAGGTGGAATGAAGTAAGCGCAGCAGCAAAAGAAAATTCTAAGGCTGAATGGGAAATTATTTTACCACCAGAATATAACCCAAACAAAACGTACCCATTATTTATTGCACTTCATACCTCGGGTCATAATATTGCCAGGTTTAAAGAGTCTTGGACTACTTTAGACAAAATAAATCGTGAATACATCATAGTTTATATACAGTCTTCACAAATGGTAGGTTCTTTCCACTATTCTTGGGAGGACTATGAACTAGCTCACAAGGATATCCATGAAATGACAAAAGAAGTTTTTGCAAATTATTCAGTAAATCATGAGCAGATGATCGTCGGCGGGTTTTCTGAAAGTGGAACTTTATCGATGGATATTGCTTTAAATCATACATATTTACCAGTGAAAGGTTTTATTGCTTTAAGTCCTTACAAAAAACTAAATTTACATACTAAAGAAAATATTCTAAAAGCCAAACAACAAGGAATAAAGGGAAGCATCATCACAGGGGATCAAGACAAGTTTTATGATGAACAGAAGGAAATGCTAGCTGAATTTGATGAAATTGGGTTCAACTGTTATTTTTCTGTAAAAGACAACTTTGGTCATTGGTTTCCTGAAGACTTGGAAGAAAGAATAGATATTTCTATGAAATATATAGTAGAAAAATAAACTGCTCGGAGGAAATATTATTGGTTTATATAAAGGGACTTTTTTCGTAGCTGATACAGTTTAATTTTTTTATTAAACGATTCATAATAAAAAGAAATGATCTTCAACACTATGGCGCCAATCTTGAATAAAGTGGCGTTTTTTATATTTTAGGACCAGATCATTTAAAATAAATCCATGTGTGATTTTATAGTAAAATACAGAATAGATAGGGAGGGATACATAATGAGAATTAGAAATTCAGCAAAAGCTATTATAATTAGTGGAGATAAGGTTTTGTTAACAAAAAATCAAGATAATGAGGGGTATTTTTATCTTTTTCCTGGTGGTGGACAGGAACATGGTGAAACAATTCATAGCGCATTAATAAGAGAGTGTATTGAAGAAGTTGGAAAAGAAGTAGAAATAGGAGAACTACTTCATCTTCGTGAATATATAGGGAAAAACCACGAGTATTCTTCATTCGATTTTAATGTTCACCAAGTTGAATATTATTTTGTTTGCAACCTAGTAAATGAAATGAACAATTATAAAACACCTACCAATCCAGATACCGACCAAGTAGGAATAGAATGGATACATATTAATGATTTACTTGAATATAGAATATATCCCAAAGAACTAAGAAAATATATTATGAAGCATTTTAATAATGAAAAGTGTCCGGTTTATTTAGGAGATATTAATTAATACCATCTTCAACAAAATGGCGCATTTCTTGAAAAAAGAAAGCCTAATTTCTCGTTTCCTTCATTATTATAAAGGTTTTTTTGAATGTTTACTTAAGGGGGATAATATCAAAATAACAGAGAAACCAGGCTTTTTTATTTTTTAAAATCCTTAACGTTGTAAATTGATTTCCTGACGCTGCCCCTTTTTAAGGATATGTTGTGTTATAGAGTTATAACTACATTCCCCTTTTTGTGTCCTTGTTCAACATATTTGTGAGCCTCTGCAATTTGCTCCAACGGATAACTTCTATCAATTACAGATTTTAGTTTACTTGATTCAATAAGTTCTATTAAGAAATTTAAATCATTTTGCGTCCATGAAAAGCTTGTTGCTGCAAATACTGCTTTTTTACTGCTAAATTTTGAAGTCCATAACATTTGAAGCATAATTGACAATGTAGGGATCGTTAACAGATAGACTCCATTTTGCTTTAATGAGCTTTTACAACGAAAAAATGAACTCTTACCTACCGTGTCAAAAATATAGTCATAGGTCTGACTGCTTTTGGTAAAATCCTCTGTTGTGTAATCAATAACATGGTCGGCTCCCAAAGACTTCACTAAATCTAAATTCTTAGTGCTGCATATCCCAGTGACTTCTGCTCCAAAGTACTTGGCAAGCTGAACTGCAAAAGTACCTATTCCTCCGGCAGCACCAATGATAAGGATTTTTTGTCCCTTATGAATTTTTATTTTATCTCTAAGAAAAATCAATGCTGTTAATGCTCCATAAAGGACGGCGGCAGCTTCCCCATAAGTTATATTGGTTGGTTTTAACCCAATCACACCTTCTTCTGGAAGACATTTGTACTCAGCATGAGCCCCTAAACTGCTACCGGTAAATCCAAAAACTCGATCACCTTTTTTGAATAACTTCACATTTTTTCCGACTGCTTCAATTTCTCCGGAAGGGTAAGACCCAGGCATTGTATTATTTGGTTTTGTAAAACCATTAAATAATCTTATGATTAATGGGGTACCCTTTCGGTTGATGCAGTCCACAGACGTTACGATTGTCTCATAAATCCTTATTAGTACTTCATTGTCCTTGGGTGAAGGTTTAGTTACCTCTTTTAGCTGAAGTACATCCGGAGAACCATATTTTTCATAAACAATTGCTTTCATTTGTTGATCCTTCCTTTCTGTTATTATTTAAAGCTTCATTTCACTTTGGTGGGTTATTTTTGTTATCATCCACTAATGAGAATGAAAATACCTCTTCCAAAGGTGAGTTGAAAACATGAGCAATGCGAAAGGCTAATTCAAGAGAAGGGGAGTATTTTCCATTTTCGATGGCTACGATGGTTTGTCGTGTTACACCTACTTTTTCAGCTAATTGTTTTTGGGTTATTTCATCATGGAAAAAACGTAATCTACGAATATTGTTACTAATCAGACATTTACCCATTTTTTAAAATCCTCTCCGATAAAAATAAAACTTCGAAATATCTTCAATAATTGTAGCCGAAAATCCAAAGATAAAAAGTACAGAGAACATCACCGTTGGTGGCATATCCAAAACTAGCGATCCCATTGAAAGCCCAAAGCCAGTTATAAACACATAATAAGAAATCCTTGTAGCTTTTAATTCAATTAATTTATCTCTTTCATCCGTAATAGTAGGTATTTCTTCTTTAGTTGCTATTGTATTGATGATAGCGAATAAGATATGCAAGATGATATGGACTACAATGGACACAATGATTAAGAATAAGAAGAGAGATCCCCAAAAGCTGAAGACATTTGTGGAATTTACGCTCCCTTCCAGATATTTTTGAATTACATAAATACAAAAACCAATAGAGATCAGTAAGTTGTTGATTAAAGATACAATAATTCTTTTTTCTCGATAAAACATTTTTTCCTCCTTTAGTATGTTTATATTTACTTTATGTTAAATCTTATATACATATGGTAAAATAAAACAATCATAATGTCAAATATTTTTTACATTATAATGATAAATAATTCCATTTGATTATCATACTGTAGATATTTCAATTGCAAGAACGAGAAAAAAGATCGCTACTACTAGCTGAAAAGGCTAAGTAATATGCGATTTATTAAATGTCTAACTTCTGCACTTCATTATATTTTTATCTTTTATAATTATTATTCTTCGATCATAGGCTTCACCCAAAGCGTTGAAAAATCTACATACCCAAAATGTTTTGTTTTTTCATTGGAAAAAACGAGGTGCTGATCTTCAACAATACCAGCTAATAGGAAGTCAATAATAAACTCTAAAAATTTTTATTTAGATGTGTTAGGATAAAAATAAGCATAGCAAATAAGCCTCTCTAAGAATTTGGGAATTTTTTCTTTTAATTGATTATTTTGGTATAAACTATATTACAAATGTTTCTTTTCGTTTTAATAAGGTATAAATCCAGTGAATGAGCTTATTAGCACAAGCAATGACTGCGACTTTATGTGGCTTACCTTCCTCTCGTTTTCTATCATAGAATTCTTTTAGTCTAGGATTTCGAGTGTTTATCAAGCCACATTGTACGGCCGTATATAAAATTTGTCTAAGTCTACTAGAGCCTCTTTTTGTAATACGATTAATACTCGCTTTAAATTTGCCCGACTCATGAACACTAGGATCAATTCCGGCAAAGGCAACGAGTTTCTTGGGGTTATTAAATCGATCAATTTCACCAATCTCAGAGATGATTGTGGCTGCAATCTTACCTCCAATACCAGGGATTGATCGAATAATATGATATGCTTCAAACGCTTGAGCCATCGCATCTATCTCCGCCTCTAACTAGGATAGGTGTTTTTGGTACTGTAGAAGCATTTCAATATACATCTTTAAACTAATAAGATGACTGTAGTATAGCGTTTGTTTATATGGATTATTTCTTGCGGCAGATGTTAGTTCCTCCGCCTTTTTCACTGACCAGGACTTCGAACGACTCTTACATAGATGGTGAATTTCATGTGCAATTTCACTAAGACTCAGTTCTTCAACTTCTTTAGGTGTTGGAAAAGTGAGTAGGGTATGGAGGGAAACCTTTGAAAATAAGTCCCCAAATACTCCTTTATACTCAGGAAAGACCTGATCTAATATAGTATGAAATTGCAACTTGGTTTGTACATAGATTCCCGTCAGGGAATCATGTTGTCTACTGAGATTACGAAGATTTAGTGTTTGAATACTTTTCTTTTGAAATGCTTCTAGATCTTCCTTGTAATACAACTCACAGAGATGGTAGGCATCCATTGCATCCGTTTTAACTTTTCGTAGACTTACTTTTTTAGCCTCATAAGAGATCAGAGGATTGACTAAATAATAGGTTACAGCATGATTCTCTAAAAACTGTTAGACAGGCTTGTGATAGTGCCCTGTTGATTCAAATATAACTTCCGGAGGTTGTCCGCCTTTTTGCTCTACCTCCTGATAAAACAAATAAAAATCATGTAAGCCCATTCGATCGTGTTTAAACTTAAAACTCTTTTTGTAAGGACGTTTCTTTTCTAGAAACGCTTGAACTTGGCTTTCTCCTTTTGCAACATCCAGACCAATGACTGGATCCATGTTGTATCACTTCCCTTTAATAGATTTGCCGGCAACCCCTAACCAAACTTGTAGTTTCATAGCTTCGCTTGTTATACGGGATCTATGTCCCAACCAGCCTCAAACATGTTTCTACAAGTAGGGGGTGAACAGTATTGTGGACGGAATCGAATCCCTCTGGCGCAAACGTTCTACCCCGGCTACCTTAAGAATAATACCTATTACAAATAGGTCAACCAGAAATATTACTGGCTGACCTCATAATACGATATGGCGCAATTGTAGGAGAATATAGACAATAGAATAATCAAACTTTATTTTAAACCAACAAATTGACTATATTTGTTATGAATAAAAAGGACCTCCAAAAATGAAGGTCCTTTTATGTGAAATTTGAACTTTTAAATGCAAGATAAATGAGTTACTTCAAGACATGATCAATGGTTGCTCCACCTAAACATACTTCATCTTGATAAAATACAACTGCCTGTCCAGGAGTAACTGCTTTTTGGGGCTCATCAAATTGTATATGAACTTGACCATCTTTGATTGCAGTTACTGTAATCCCTTGATCCTGTTGTCTATAACGAAACTTAGCTGTACATTTTAGAGGAGTATCAGGGGCTACATCACTGATCCAAACTGCATCAGAGGCAATGAGTCCTTTGGAATATAAACTAGGATGCTGCTCTCCTTGTACTACATAAAGAACATTGTTTTTTAAATCTTTATCAGCTACAAACCAAGGTTCACCTGAACCTTTTCCTCCAATACCTAATCCTTTACGCTGACCTAACGTATAATACATCAATCCATCATGTCGCCCGACCACATCACCTTCAAATGTTTTCATATCACCTGGTTGAGCAGGAAGATATTCACTTAAAAACGCTTTGAAATTCCTTTCCCCTATAAAACAAACCCCAGTACTATCTTTTTTCTTGGCCGTTGCTAGCCCTGATTCTTCCGCAATTTTACGAACCTCTTGTTTTGGTAGATGTCCTATCGGAAACATCGCTTTTGAGAGCTGTTTTTGATTTAATTTACTCAAAAAATAACTTTGATCTTTATTATTATCAACACCACGTAATAGAGTATGTTGCCCATTTTCTCGTTCTAGACGGGCATAGTGACCTGTGGCAATATAATCTGCACCTAATTCAAGTGCTTTATTTAAAAAGTCTCCAAATTTAATCTCTCGATTACACATAACGTCAGGATTTGGAGTACGTCCTTTTTTGTATTCATCTAAGAAGTAAGAAAATACTTTATCACTATATTCTTTTTCAAAATTCACAGTGTAAAATGGAATATCAATTTGTGCACAAACTCTTCTTACATCCTCAGCATCTTCTTCTGCTGTACAATGTCCAAATTCATCAGTATCATCCCAATTTTTCATGAACACACCAATGACTTCGTAACCTTGTTGTTTTAATAATAATGCTGTGACTGAAGAATCAACGCCTCCTGACATACCCACTACGACGCGAGTTCCTTTGTTAGACATGGTAAAAACCTCACTTATTTTATCTAATACCTACAAAAGTGGGACCCTGGAAATATAACACAACTTGGGATTCTAATCACTTTTGTAGGTCTAATTTATTATTCTTATATTTCAATAGTAATGAGTTTAACATATTTTTAAAAAATTCAATAAAAATAGTCAAATTTTTTACTATTGCAAGCTCTTATATGATAACATATAATTAACTTTTCAATAACTAACTTTTTATAACTTACTTTTCCTTATATATATAAACTGAATTGAATTATACGGTAGTATAAATGATGGATTACTGTTTATAACTAATAAGAAACTAAACTAATATTTATTGTATGGGGTGTTACCTTGAAAATTTCTACTAAAGGTCGTTATGGACTTACAATCATGATGGAATTGGCTTCAAATTATGGAGAAGGACCAATCTCACTTAAAAGTATAGCTGAAAAGCATCGATTATCAGAGCATTATTTAGAGCAATTGGTGGCGCCATTAAGAAACTCTGGTTTAGTCAAGAGCATTCGTGGAGCATATGGAGGTTATCAGTGTTCTAAACCACCAGAAGATATAACAGCAGGGGATGTAATTCGTGTATTAGAAGGACCCATTAGTCCGGTTGACTTTACAGAAGAAGATGATCCTGCAAAAAGAGATCTTTGGATCAATATTCGAGACAGTATTGCAAAGGTATTAGATTCAACTACTTTGGCAAATCTAATCCATTATCAAGATCAAGGAGATGAACATGAGAGTAACATGTTCTATATTTAACAGGTGATTAACAATGCATAATATTTATTTAGACCATGCTGCAGCGACTCCGCTGCACCCTGAAGTTTTTGATGTCATGGTACCGTTTATGAAAGAGCATTATGGAAATCCTTCGAGTCTTCATTCTTATGGCAGGAGTGCCAAAATTGCTTTGGATTCATCTCGTGACTCCATAGCATCTCATTTAAATTGCAGTCCAAATGAGATTATTTTTACAAGTGGTGGAACAGAAAGTGTTAATTTAGCAATTATGGGTATTATAGCAGCAAGTAAACAAAAACCTGTACATGTGATAACAACTCAGATTGAGCATCGAGCTGTATTAAGTACTTGCCAACAACTTGAAGATCTAGGACATGCCGTCACTTACCTTCCCATTGACAAGACTGGTTTAGTTTCAATTGAGGATTTGAATAAAGCAATCAAACCTGAAACAGTGTTAATTAGTATCAACTATGGAAACAACGAAGTTGGAACACTACAACCGATTGAGGAAATCGGTGGTTTGGCGCGTGAAAAAGGAATTTATTTTCATGTAGATGCTGTACAAACATTGGGTAAAATAATGATTAACCTTTTAGATCTTCCTGTTGATCTTATGAGTTTTTCTGGACATAAAATTAATGGACCAAAAGGTATTGGTTTATTGTATGTAAATAAAAAAGTCCATATACTTCCTAATATATATGGTGGAAACCAAGAACGTAAACGTCGTGGAGGCACGGAAAATCTTGCAGCCATTGTAGGTTTTTCTAAGGCGATTGAGCTTTCCGTTCATAATGTAAATAAAAATCAGAAAATTCTAAATGATTTAAGATCACTGTTGATTGAAGAGTTAAGTAAAGAATTAGGACATGAAGGATTTGTTATTAATGGTCATCCTATCAAAAGATTGCCGCATATTTTAAATGTAAGTTTTCAACAAATGAACAAGGAAACGTTGTTGATGAATTTTGATATTGAAGGAGTTGCAGCTTCTAGTGGGTCTGCTTGCACATCTGGTTCTATAAAGGACTCGCATGTATTAGATGCGATGGATATTTCTCCCGAATTGAAAAAAGGAGCTATTCGTTTTAGCTTGGGTATAAATAATACAAAAAAAGAAATGATAACAGCTGCAAAAAAAATTGGAACCATTGTAAATCGTTTACGTAGTAAGTAGAAGGGAGAGTTATATTTTGCATAAAGCCAAAGATATAATTGGACTACCCGTCATTGAGATTGAGAAGGGTGAGCAAACAGGCTCTGTAAAAGATTTTCTACTTAACAATAATTGGGAAATTCAAGCAATCATTTTAGAAGGAAAACATTGGTTTTCTTCAACTAGAATTGTGGAATGGGAAAATATAATTTCCATTGGTAAAGATGCTGTAACCATACAAAATGAAGAGGTTATTCAGCAGCTAGATGATGTATCTAATCAGTTTCATCCTTTATACGATGGAGAGAAAAAAATACTGGGTCTTCCAATTTTAACGGTGAATGGTCATGAATTAGGAATGGTTGATGATGTTTATTTTGGTGGGAAATTGGGAAGAAAAATAATAGGATATGAATTAACAGATGGTTTAATCTCAGATATACAGGATGGAAGAAAGTGGCTGCCTGCTCCTATACAAATAACCGTAGGAAAAGACGCAATAATCGTTCCTGTTCAGAGTGAACAAGATCTGGTGGATTCATGGATTAATTCGAAGGGATAGGGTGAATAAGGTGTTACGTTGTCCAAATTGTAATTCTAAAGATATTGGAAAAATAGGATCACATCAATTTTACTGTTGGGGTTGTTTCATAGAACTAACAGTTAATGGAGAAAAAATGTCAGTATTTCAAGTAGAAGAAGATGGTTCCCTTAGTTCTCTAGATGATTTATTTTTTGAAGAAGAAATGTCAGAAGAGGTACAAGAGATACACGCAACTTAAAAATACTAAGAATTAACATAACAAACATAACACTTAGAGAAATTTTAATCTTCTCTAGGTGTTTTTTTTGTGGAAGTAGGGTGAATTAGTGGTTATTTTCTACTTTTAGTACATATACTTTAAAATACAATGACTTGTACTAGAAATTCAAAGTGTTGGGGAGAAATTATGGAACGTTTTCTAAACAATCGGTTTTTTATCATATTAATTTATATTTTGTTAATCATGGTTGCTTTGTTTATGCTGTTGCAAATCAAACCAATGATTATTGGCATATATAATTTTGTTAGTGCTGTTTTAGCACCATTTATTATCGCAATGATTATTTCGTATGTATTGAATCCAATAGTTAATTTACTTAGCGTGCGTAAAGTCCCAAGAACATTAGCTGTTTTACTTATTTACGCAGTATTTGTTACTTCAATTACCGTAATATTAATGAATTTAATCCCGATGTTTATGAAACAATTGAAAGAACTGAATGAACATTTACCCGAATTAACTGCCACGGTACAAAAATGGCTAGATTATGTATATGAAAATCGCTTTTTTCCTGAATCTGTTCGTCTTGGTGTAACAAATTCACTTATGAATTTTGAAAATAATATTGGTAAAGAAGTTTCTCAACTTATTAGTGATATAGGAAGTTATATTAATATGATGTTTCTTGCCTTCATCGTTCCGTTCTTAGCTTTTTATATGTTAAAAGACTTTAAGTTAATTGAAAAAGGTTCTTTAGCCATCATTCCAAGTAAACACCGAAAGCAAACAGTTCGTTTATTAATCAATATTGATGAGGCATTAGGAAATTACATACGAGGGCAGTTTTTAGTTTGTGTCGTAGTAGGTATATTAGCGTATATTGGATATTGGGTTATTGGTATGCCTTATGCTCTACTATTAGCAAGTGTTGTTGCTATTTTTAACATCATTCCTTATTTAGGGCCATTTTTTGGTGCGGCACCTGCGATCGTAATGGCAGCCACTATTTCTTTTAAAATGGTTTTATTCGTTGCCATTGTAAATATTATTGTTCAAATATTAGAGGGAAATGTAATATCACCTCAGATCGTAGGCAGGACTTTACATTTACATCCAATGTCTATTATTTTTGCTTTGCTAGTAGGGGGGGAATTGGCAGGTGTCGTAGGATTGATCTTAGCAGTTCCTGTTTTTGCTGTTATTAAGGTAATTGTACACCATGTTTTTGACTATTATGTTCAGCGAAAAAAAACATAAAAAATAACAATATGTCTACAAAAGAAATAAACAATATTATATAATTACCTTGAGTTTCCTAAACCATCTTAATCTTTAAGCCCAAAGGAGTTATATAAACATTGGATAAAAAAATACTTTATGCTATTGTGTATCTTGGCATTTGTATGATGATTAGTGCTTGGCTTATTTCTAATGCAATGCATACAAATAACCAACCTGAAAAACAACTATTAACTAAAATAGAATTAGGAAAATACCTAGGATTAGAAAAAGAAGCTCTTGATAAAATCGTACCTGAAATTAATCCAAATGAAGTGCACACTTTACTTGATATTCCATCTATAAGAATAAATAATCTATATTATTTTCCTAAGAAAGCAATAGATGAGTGGTTACTTACAGGAGAAAGAAGTTTTTATGAAAATTATGATTTTGATGATTTCTTTGATCCTATGTCTAATAAATGATTTTATTATTTAACGTTATAATATATTGTTTGTATTCACTTGCCGTTTAGCCCCTATAGTTTGACAATAAAGATGGATAAGTTTATAATTTTTGAATGAATTAATATAGGGAAATTCATTGAAATACATAGAAAAAATACTATTTATTCGTCCCTGTAAAGGGACTTTTTTAATGAAGTAATTTATTTAATATACACACGGTTCTTGAGGAGGTAACAAGAATGAAGTCAGGAGAAATACGTCAAAAGTGGTTAGACTTTTTTGAAACAAAAGGGCATAAGATAGAAGAAAGCGCCTCATTAGTTCCACATAACGATCCATCATTATTATGGATTAATGCAGGGATGGCACCGTTAAAACGTTATTTTGATGGTACAGTGAAACCGGACAACCCTCGTATTGCAAATGCTCAAAAATGTATTCGTACCAATGATATTGAAAATGTAGGTAAAACAAAACGTCATCATACACTCTTTGAAATGTTAGGCAACTTTTCCATAGGTGATTATTTTAAAGAAGAAACAATTACTTGGGCATGGGAGTTTTTAACGGATAAAAAGTGGATAGGCTTTGATCCAGACCGATTATCTGTCACAGTGTATCATGAAGATGATGAAGCTTATAAAATATGGAAAGAAAAAATAGGTATTCCTGAAGAAAGAATATATAAATTAGATGAAGATAATTTTTGGGATATCGGTGAAGGTCCTTGTGGTCCTTGTACAGAGATTTTTTATGATCGTGGAGATGCTTATGGGGATTTATCTGATCCAGAGGTTAATCCAGCGGGTGAGAATGAACGGTTTTTAGAAGTATGGAATCTTGTGTTCTCTCAATTCAATCATAATAAAGATGGATCGTATGCACCGTTACCTAATAAAAATATAGATACAGGGGCTGGGTTAGAACGATTCACAACAATATTACAAGATGTAGATTCTACTTTTGATACAGATTTGTTTCTTCCGACTATTGAAGAAACATGCTCCATTGCGAACGTAAAGTATAAAGAAAATACTGAAATTGACGTTGCACTTAAAGTTATTGCGGATCATATTCGGACAGTTGCATTTGCAATAGGTGATGGTGTGCTACCTTCTAATGAAGGGCGCGGATATGTGATTAGACGTTTGCTTCGCAGAGCAGTTAGATATGGGAAAGTACTTGGCGTAAATGAACCGTTTTTATATCGTTTAGTTCCAATCGTTGCCTCTGTTATGGGTGGATATTATAAAGAAATTGTAGAAAAACAACAGTTCATTGAAAAAATTATTCGTGTTGAAGAAGAACGTTTCCATGAAACTTTATCAGATGGTTTAAATATATTAGCTGAAATGATTCAAGAGGCCAACAAACAAGGAAAATCTGAAATTACTGGAGATCAATCTTTTAAATTATATGATACTTATGGATTCCCTTTAGATTTAACAGAAGATTTTGCACAGGAGAATGGTTTCACAGTAGATCATGATGGATTTGAAAAAGCCATGCAGGAACAGCGTGAGAGAGCCAGAGCAGCAAGACAAGAAGTGGATAGTATGAAGGTTCAGGGAGGTCCACTAACTGACTTAGAGGTTAAAAGTGAATATGTTGGATATAATAACTTGGAGGTTCGTGCAAAAGTTGAAGCCATCATTTTTAATGATCAAC
Source organism: Chengkuizengella sediminis (assembly GCF_010078385.1). Lineage (NCBI taxonomy): Bacteria > Bacillati > Bacillota > Bacilli > Caryophanales > Paenibacillaceae > Chengkuizengella > Chengkuizengella sediminis. Next base: position 844,538 of record NZ_SIJC01000001.1, on the reverse strand, counting down.
TTGTAGATATTGTGAGTGAAAGTAATACTTGCCTAGTTGTATTAGATCAAACACCATTTTATGCTGAAAGTGGTGGACAAGTAAGTGATCATGGAAAACTTGAGAATACATCTTTTAAAGGAAATGTACAAGATGTTTTTAAAGCACCAAATGGTCAGCATGTTCACACATTAAAGATTGAATCTGGCACTATTAAAGTAGGCGATGAAGTAAGTGCCTCTGTTGCAAAAGAAATGAGAGAAGATATTGTTAAAAATCATACCGCAACTCATCTATTACATAAAGCTTTGAAGGAAGTATTAGGTGATCATGTCAATCAAGCCGGTTCATTAGTTGCACCAGAAAGATTAAGATTTGATTTTTCTCATTTTGGGAGTATAAGTGAAGAAGAATTAACACAAATAGAGCAAAAAGTGAACGCACAAATTTGGAAAAATACAGCATTGAAAATTGAGCAAAAGTCTTTAAATGAAGCAAAAGCAATGGGAGCTATGGCGTTATTTGGTGAAAAATATGGCGACACTGTTAGAGTAGTTCAAGTTGGGGATTACAGCATTGAATTATGTGGAGGTTGTCATGTAAATCAAACTTCACAAATTGGATTGTTTAAAATTTTAAGTGAAAATGGAATAGGCTCTGGTATTCGACGTATTGAAGCTGTTACTGGAAAACATGCTTATCAATTTTTATCAAATCAACTAGAACTTTTAGATCAAGGATCTCAACTGCTTAAAACAAAAATTGATGAAGTACCGAAAAGAATAGAAATGTTATTATCACAAAATAAAGAGCTTGTAAGAGAAAATGAATCATTACGTGGGAAATTAAACACGATTGAAGCAGGGTCATTATCTGATCAGGTGAAACAGGTTGGAAATGTACCCGTTTTAGTTGCACAATTGAAACAAGTAAATGCGGATACAATGCGTTCCATGATTGATGAACTTAAAGAAAAGTTAAAATCAGTTGTAATCGTATTTGGTACTGTGAATGAAGGAAAGGTACAGCTGGCTTCTGCAGTTACATCTGACTTAGTAAAACAAGGTTACCATGCAGGTAAAATTATTAAAGAAGTAGCTGCCATTTGTGGAGGTGGCGGAGGTGGTCGCCCAGATATGGCACAAGCTGGAGGTAAGGATCCATCTAAATTGCAACAAGCACTTGATAGTGTTGAAACTTTTATTAAACAAAATCAAGAGAAATAAACAGAATTAACATCTATTCAATTCTATTTTATGATATGATGAAGCTAATATACTCTATTGTAATAGATGTATGCCTTATAAGTGATCTATAGAGTTATTTTGTATAGTGGTATACAAATCGGGAGGTGCTGGTGATGAACAACAACATGGATAGAACAATGCATTTTAAAATGAACAAAGATGGTGAGGCAACATCTCAGGATATTTTATTAACCGTATATGACGCTTTAAAGGAAAAGGGATATAATCCAATCAATCAGATTGTTGGATATTTGTTGTCTGGAGATCCTGCATATATTCCCCGACATAATAATGCTAGAACGATGATTGGGAAACAAGAACGTGACGAGCTCATTGAAGAATTAGTGCGTTCATACTTAAGTCAGCATCGTTAGAATTCAAAGGCCGATGGTTCTCCATCGGGCTTTTTACAACTTGGAGATGTATCAGGGGTTAAGGAGATTTTTGCATGCGAAAAATGGGTTTAGATTACGGGGATAAAACAATTGGTATTGCTGTTAGTGATGAGTTAGGCTGGACAGCACAAGGTGTAGAAGTTATTAGAAGAAAGAGCAAAAAAGAAGATATATCCAGGTTGCGAGAAATCATAAAAGAATATGACATATCTGAAATTGTTCTTGGATTACCTAAAAATATGGATGGGAGCATCGGAGAGCGTGGTCAGCTATGCATTCAATATGGTGAAACTCTTGAAGCAAAGTTGGAGTTGCCCATTCATATGTGGGATGAAAGGTTAACAACTGTTTCAGCTGAACGCACTTTAATAGAGGCTAATATGAGCCGAAAAAAAAGAAAACAAGTGATTGATAAAATGGCAGCAGTATTTATTTTGCAAAGTTACTTAGATGCAAAAAAATAGTTAAATATAGGAGGTTTTAATGATGGGTGAAGAAAATAATAACGAAACAATACTAGAAGATGATTTAGGATCAATATTTATTAAAAATGATGAGGGTGAAGATGAACCTTTCGAGATTATTATGCAATTTGAAGTTCATGAAACAGGTGCAAAATACATGATGGTTGTACCTGAAAATGCGAATGCTAATGAAGATGAAGAAGTTGATGAAGTGTATCCATTCCGTTATGAAGAGGATGGGGATGACCTGAAACTTTTCACCATTGATGATGATGAGGAATGGAATCTTGTTGAAGAAACTTTTAATACGTTACTAACCGAATCTGACTTACAAGAATAAAAATATGCTATAATGAATGAGAATTGAGCGGCCTAGCCCGCTTTTTTCTACGTATGAGAGTAAATTTTGTGCTGAAAATGGAGCTTTTAATCTTTTATTAAAGTTGTTTATAAGGAGGAATTTCGCCTTGGAAAATCAAGAAGAGTTTGTTGAAGAAAATCAACCCCGTAAGAGATGGAAAAAAGTAAAAATCGTATTGTCCATTATATCTTTTATTATTTTTTTAATTGTAGGGGTCGTAGCAGGTGGCGCTTTTTATGGGTATAGCTCTTTACAGCCAGTTGAAGCACAAGATGAAAATATACGTTTCATTGTTGATGCAGGCATGAATTCAAAACAAATTGCAAAACGCTTAGAAAATGAAGGACTTATTCGAAATCAAACATCCTTTACTTATTATTTAAAGTTCAAGGGTGAAGGGCAACGTTTCCAAGCAGGAGAATATGAAATGAAGCCAGGGATCACGATTGATGAAATTATTCAAAAATTTAATAATGGTGAAACTGTAGTTGATACCATTCAATTCACAATTCCTGAAGGTTATACTGTATCTCAAATTGCGGACAAGCTGAGTCAAGAGCAATTAGTTAACATAGATGTTTTACATGAATTGCTGTTGCAACCCGAGTTGTTTTTAAGCGAATCCATCAAAAATATACCAGAAGATGAAAATTTAAAACATGTGTTAGAAGGTTATCTTTTTCCTGAAACGTATGAAATGAAAGCTGATAGCAGTGAACAGGATATCGTTGAAAGGATGCTTTTAGAGTTGGATAGGAAATTACAGACTTTACCAGAAAACTGGCAAGATCAGCTTGAAACACAAGGTATCTCTTTTCATGAAATGATGACGATTGCTTCACTTATTGAAAGAGAAGTAGTTGTGAATGAAGAAAGAAAAACTGTAGCTGGTGTAATTTATAATAGAATAAGGGATAATAGCATAAAACTTGAAATTGATGCTACTGTACAATATGCGTTAGAAGAACCAAAGGAACGTTTATTGTATGAGGACTTAGAGATAGAAAGTCCTTATAATACGTATTATGTTGAGGGATTACCACCTGGGCCCATTGCAAGTCCAAGTATTTTATCAATAGAAGCGGCTCTTTATCCAGAAGAAACAAGTTATTATTACTATGTAACAAAAAAAGATGGAAGTCAGGAGCATTTATTTGCTGAAACTTATGCAGGGCATTTGCAAAATATTGAAAAAAGTAAACAAATGGCTCAAAATTAAGAGAATTAAAGGTGATAAATATGATAGATCCACAAATAAATGAGTATATTTTGAAACTGACTCCAGATCGAAATGACGTTCTGCAAAGGCTAGAAAAGGAAGCAAAAAAAGAAGGTATACCTAACATACAGCTTCAGAGTATCCAGTTTATTAAGGTATTACTGCAAAGTATTCAACCTAAACATATACTTGAGATTGGGTCTGCAATCGGTTATTCTGGAATTCATATGGCAGAAGCTACACCTAAGGCACAAATTACAACATTAGAAATGGATGAAAAACGAGCAACACGAGCAGCACAGAATTTTCAAGAAGCAGGGGTGTCGGATAGAGTGAAACTCATCCTTGGTGATGCAGCTGACACGATACCTACTTTGCAAGAGAGTTTTGATTTTGTTTTTATAGATGCGGCTAAAGGGCAATATACAAAGTTTTTAGAGTTGTCTTTACAACATTGTACCCAGGGAGCTGTGATTGTTTCAGATAATGTATTTTTTCAAGGTTTTGTTACAAAAGAACGAGATGAACTAGAGCCAAGATTTCGCAATATGATTGATAAGCTGAATAAATATAATGAATTGTTGGCCAATCATCCACAACTAGAAACTAGCTTTGTTTCCATTGGAGACGGATTGGCTATGTCAATATATACCCAAAAAAGTGATCAGACAGAAATAACAGCATGAATAAACAGCACTTGAAGTGCTGCTCCTACGTAAACAGTATATGATACTGATACCAGAGAATTAGCTTGTGGTAAGTAGGGAATGCTTGAACATTCTTTTACGAGGTGAAAAAATGAGAACAAAACCAGAGCTGTTAGCTACAGCTGGCTCCTTAGAAGAGTTAGTGCGATTGATCCAAGCAGGAGCAGATGCAGTGAATATTGGGCATAATGAGTACGGAGTAAGATTGCCTGGTAATTTTAGTTTAGAAGAAATCGAAAAAGCAATTCAAATTGCCCATGCAAAAGGGGTTAAGATTTATGTAGCTGTAAACAACATCTTTAATAATGCGCAGATGGAAACATTACCATCTTATTTAAGAGCTCTACATGATTATCAAGTGGATGCCATCGTATTTGGTGATCCTGCGATTATTTCAGTCTTAAAACAGCTAAATATTAAAATGAATTTACATTGGAATACGGAAATGACATCTACAAATTATGTAACAGCTAATTATTGGGGAACAAAAGGTGCTACTCGTATGACATTAGCTAGAGAGTTAAACTTAGAGGAAATTCAAGAAATTAGCGATAAATTAAAGCTAGAAACTCAAATTCAAATTCACGGGATTACAAACATTTACCATTCCAAGCGTGAATTAGTGAAAAGTTATATGGGTCATATCAATAATGAAGTCACAGATAAATTCGATAAAGATCGAAACTTGTATTTAGTAGAATATGAGAGACAGGATTTAAAACTGCCTATTTATGAGGATGAAAATGGTACACACATTATGAGTGCTGATGATATTTGTACAATTGATGTGTTAGATGAAGTGTTGGGAGAGCCTGTTGATAGTGTTAAAATTGAAGGATTGTTAAAATCGATTGAATACAATGAAACCGTTGTACGTTGTTATCGTGAAGCGATAGATTTATACTTTGAAAACCCTGAATCCTACGAGTTTAATCCTGAATGGTTAGAAAAGATCAAACAAGTACAAGATCCAGATCGTGAATTGTCTTACGGTTTCTTTTTTAAAGAGCAAGTATACTGAGTAGGAGGTGTTGAGCGATGACGGTACTTACTAAAAAGTCACCGGGTTCAACAAGAAGAAAATTAGAAAAACCCGAGCTGTTAGCACCTGCGGGAAATTTAGAAAAATTAAAATTTGCAATCCATTACGGAGCGGATGCGGTATATATAGGCGGACAAAGATTTGGGTTACGTTCTAATGCAGATAATTTCAGTATAGAGGAAATGAGGCAAGGTGTAGAATTTGCCAAGAAGTACGGGGCTAAGGTTTTCGTGGCCACAAATATTTATGCACATAATGAGGATTTTGATGGGTTAGAGGAGTATTTAAAACAATTGGAAGAAGTGGGTATTTCTGCTATTATTGCAGCTGATCCAGCTATCGTAAATACAGCATTGAAAGTCGCTCCGAAATTAGAGGTTCATTTGAGCACTCAGCAATCAACGATGAATTGGCAAGCGGTGCAATTTTGGAAAGATGAAGGACTACCAAGGGTTGTATTAGCACGTGAAGCGAACATGGAAGAAATAATTGAAATTAAAGATAAGGTAGATATTGAAATTGAAGCCTTTATCCATGGTGCGATGTGTTCTTCTTATTCTGGACGTTGCGTGTTGTCTAACCATTTTACGGATCGTGATTCAAATCGTGGTGGATGTTCTCAGTCTTGTCGTTGGTATTATGATTTATATGAAGGTGATGAAAAACATCCAATGTTTACAGTCGATGAAGATGATCCGTTTACAATGGGATCTAAGGATTTAGGTATGATTGAGCATATCCCAGAGCTTATTGAATCTGGTATAGATAGCTTTAAGATCGAAGGACGTATGAAAAGTATTCATTATGTAGCGACAGTAGTGAATGCATATCGTCAAGCCATCGATGCTTATATGGAAAACCCTGAGAACTATGAATTAAAACAAGAATGGTTTGATGAAATTCATAAAGCTGCGAACCGTCCATTAAATGCTGGATTCTTTTATAAAACACCAGGTGCGGGGGAGCATATTTATGAAGCTGAAGATAAATTAGTTAATTTTGATTTTGCGGGGTTAGTTCTAGATTATGACGAGGAGTCAGGAATGGCAACGATTCAGCAACGGAATCATTTTAAAGTTGGACAGGAAATTGAATTTTTCGGTCCAAATGGAACGTTTTTCAAACAAACCGTTGAAAAAATCTGGGACGACAAAGGAACTGAAATCGCTGTTGCAAGACATCCTTTGATGACTTTAAGAATGAAGGTAGATCAACCTGTTCATGCTTTAGATATGATGAGAAAAAAGAATGTTTAATCTTATTTCATAATTAAATTAAAAAAACCTTTAACTTATATGTTGAAGGTTTTCTTAAATATACAAATCGTATATGCACTATTTTAGTCCTGCAGAACCCATTCCAATCTTTTTTAACAAATCGATTAAAGTTTCCTTTTCCTCATTGCTGATAAAAGATAAATTACTTGAAATCGTCTCAACATGTTTTGGAAATATTTTGTTGAATAACAACTCCCCTTTTTCAGTAAGTACAACATTTGAAGCTCTTCGATCAGTAGGACAAGCTTGTCTTTTAACAAACTCTTTTTGTTCCAATTTATCAACCACATAAGTTATACTTCCACTTGGAATAGAAAAAATTTCACTAATGCGTTGAATAGGATGAGGACCTTTATTATATAAAAGCTCGAGTATCATAAAATGATCTGGGGCGACACCACTTTCTTTGATGTCCTTACTAACATTGTCAGAAACAGATTTGTTCGCTTTCATCCATATTCTAAAAAGTCTTAAATCAAGCTCACTTTGTTCATCTCCACGGTACATATTTCAGCCTCCTTCGACTGGTTAATCGAGAAAATATATAAATTCATTGTAATTTAAATAATAAAATTAAACATTATATTAAATGCAACAATATTGTATCATATACAAACTAACATGCATACGTCATACAATATGATAGTGAAAGACTCCCTCAATGATAAGGGAGTCTATACAAATTAGTTTAATGACGTTTACTATACAATGGATAGTCAACCTTAATAGGTACCTCTATGAAAATGATTCGAACTTCTCCGTTATCAGAATGGAATGTTACTTCTCCTTCTTCTGAAGAATGAACGTTTACAAAATCTTTATGTTTAAATTCAATCGCATTTTTACTTGTGATTGAGCCATCACCTTTTATGATTAGTCCAGCTAATGTACGATTAGAAGCAAGCGTATGTTGATAAGAGGATCCACTTGATATAGTCACATCATACATTTGAGCATCAGTTATTATATCTATAGGGGAATTTTCACCAATAATCGTTTTGATTTTTACACCATCTTTGTCAGTCGTTACGAATTCATCATGAATATAATTTGTATAAGTTGGCTCACGATGAATAGCCTCTTTTAAGTAGGGCTCAAACCAGATTTGCAGCATTTCAGTAGGTTCACGATGGGATTCTGCATGTGAGAGTCCAGATCCAGCTTTCATTAACTGAGCACCACCAGCACTTACAACACTTTCTGTGTTCAGTGTATCTCGATGATAGCTATTTCCTTTAAGCACATAGGATAATATCTCAAATCCTTGGTGTGGATGTAATCCGATACCACCTTCACCTTCTGTTTTTCCCCATGAAAAATAAAATAGAGGTCCAAGTCGATTAATTACTGATCCTTCCCCGGGAAAACCGATTGGTTTCTGTAGTTTTATTTTCCCTCCATCAAACTCACCTTTCCCTTGATCTGCTGGCTTAAATATTCGAATATCCATGTAAATCATTCTCCTTTTTTTATATAAATAGTTCTCATTAAAATATGATCGTTTCATTTATCCTAAAATTATATATATTTAAAATAGGATAAATATATCCTAACATTAGGATATATGATTGTCAATCCCTGATTTTGATGACATCATTGTAAATGGTGAAAATATATAGCGACAAAACTCTATGAGTCTCAAACCAGATAAATTTTACAGAGTGGTGAAGAATCTTAGGGTACTAGAAAATGATAGTACTATATATTTAGGAACATCATGATTAAACTATTGGTAAGATTAAAAATAAATTTATCCTTTAGTTTTGAAGCAAAATAGAATTCCAAATGACGGTTTGAATTTAATATATAGTAAGGAGTGAAAATACGATAATGAAAGAAAGATACCCTCTTGTGTATACTATGAAGATATTTAAGGTTGTATTTTCAATTGTTCTTGTGATATATATGTGTATTTCTATATATGGTGTTTATAAACCGTTACCTGAAGGAATATCTGTGAATGGTGATAATCATAATGTATCAAATGTAGAATTTTTAAACGATTTAACTTATCAAAAAGATGGAAGAATCGTGCATGAGCAAGAAATATTTGATCGTATTTACAATATGATTGATGAAGCAGAAGAATTTATTTTAGTGGATGCTTTTTTGTTTAATGATGAATATGTAAGACAAAAGGCACAAATTGTTTCTGATGAAATGTCAACTAATGCTGAATCAGGCACTTATCCAAATATCTCTGAACAACTAACAAATCACTTGATATTAAAGAAACAACAGCAACCAGATATTGAGATCGTTTTTATCACAGATGAAATCAATACATTATATGGCTCTTATTCATCACGTTTTATCGAAGAACTAATAGAAAATGATGTAAAAGTGGTATATACAGATATGACGAAATTACGCGACTCTAATCCTATTTATTCAGGTTTTTGGAGATCTTTTGTACAGTGGTTTGGAACATCTGATCAAGGGTGGATAACGAATCCTTTTAGTTTGGATTCACCTGATGTCTCACTACGATCCTATTTAGAATTAGTCAACTTTAAGGCAAATCATAGAAAGGTAGTTCTTACTGAAAAGGAAGCAATTGTTAGCTCGGCAAACCCTCATGATCCAAGCGGATATCACTCGAATATTGCATTTGTAGTGAAAGGTGGAATTTTACAAGATATTTATGAAGCTGAACGTGCAGTAGCAAAATTATCAGGATTAGAGTTAGCAAATAGAAAATTTACAGATATTGAAAAAGGGGATATAAAGGCTAAGTTAATAACAGAAGGGGAGATTGGAAAAGAAATCTTACAAAACATACTTGATACCTCTACTGGGGATGAGATAAAATTGGGAGTATTTTATTTATCTGATCGAAAAATCATTGAGTCTTTAGCAGAAGCTGCTGAAAAAGGTGTAAAGATACAAATGATTTTAGATCCTAATAAAGACGCTTTTGGAAGGAAAAAGAACGGTATCCCAAATCGTCAGGTTGCTAGTGAACTATTAAATAAAGGGAAGGGTAATATAGAGGTGAGATGGTATGATACTCAAGGAGAACAATATCATTCTAAATTTTTAATTATTAACAAAAAACATGAAACAATAGTAACAGGTGGATCAGCTAATTTCACAAGAAGAAATATTCGCGACTATAATCTGGAAATGAATATTCAATTCATCATTCCACATGGGCAGGCACTTGAAATTGAGATGAATTCATATTTCTCAAAAATATGGAACAACGAAGAGGGACAATATACTGTTGAATATAAAAAATATCAAGATGATTCAAAGTGGAAGAAAGTACTTTATCGAGTTCAAGAATTTACTGGGTTATCTACTTTTTAAATAAGTGGTGGATTTGTGGTATTTATTGGTTGAATATTGTAAAATCATCAAAAAGGAATAGAAACTGTACTGAGGAAGTGGAAATTTGTATGTTATTTGTTTTGATTGCTTTATGGGGCATTGCCCTTATACTATTAAGATTTGATCCAAAAAATATTTCGATCCGCTGGTTAAGTGTACTTTTATTTTGTGGTGGATGTGGGGCCATTGCGATTCTAATTGGAGAGCAGCTTCTTCCTTTTGTAAGAGAGCAAACTGATACTGTCGTACTGCAATCTATATTATATAGAATTCAAGTTACTTGCTCTGGATTTTCTTATTATGGGATTCCTTACAGCTATATCCTGTTTTCTTTATATTATCAACCTATATTTGTAAACAAGCGTTGGTTTAAATTTATTCCGTATATATTATCATTACCGATTGTACTTATGTTGATATTTACTCCTGTTTATCCTGTTACAGATGTAGAGTTGTATCCATTATTAGCATCTTGGTCTGTTTTGTATGTTTTATTTGGAAGTATTTTAATTTTATCAAAACGTGAGGAGCTCCCAGATTTAAAAAGGAATCATATACTTACAAGTTTATCCATCATACCTACAGTGCTGTTTGTATTAATAATGAATTATGTTTTGCCTAGTTTTGAAATTTATCGAATGTGGAAATATAATACTTGGATTGTCATTTACGGTACGATTGTATTTATTTTGGCTATCTTCAATTATGGATTTTTAGGAATGCAAATATTAATAGAACGAAAAAAATTAGATATTACACTTCAAGCGATCACATCAGGAACTGCAATTTTAAATCATGCCATTAAAAATGATGTAGGTAAAATGAGATTGTTCGGACATAAAATAAAAGCGTATGCTCAAAATACGGAACAAAAAGAACTTGAAGAAGATATTGATGTAATTTTAAAAGCAACAACACATATTCAACAAATGATTCAAAAAGTGCAGCATCAAACACACGATATTCTTTTAAAAAAGGGTAGTTATAACCTTAAAGACATGATTGATGAAACCTTGGAAAATACACGTCCTTACTTTAATCAAATCAAAGTCATATGTTCAGTAGATGAAAATATAAATTTATTCTGTGATAAAACACATGTAATGGAAACTCTCCATAATATTGTAATGAATGCGATTGAAGCGATGCCAGAAGGTGGAGAGATAGAGATGATTGGTTATGAAACGAAACAGATTCACGTATTAGAAATAAAAGACACTGGTTTTGGTATAAACAAAAATCATTTAAAAAAAGTGATGGATCCATTTTTCACGACAAAAACAAAGGATACGATGAACTTTGGATTAGGATTGGCTTACGTGTATAACGTGATGAATAAACATGGAGGTTCACTGGATATCAAAAGTACAAGAGATGAAGGTACTACGGTAATTTTAAAATTCCCTAAAAGTTAAGGAGAGCATATGGATAAAATAAAAATTTTAATCGTAGAGGATGATAAAGATTGGAGAAGGGGCTTATCTTCTTTTCTATCAGCTGAATCTGACTTAGAAGTTGTGTCACAGGCGGAAAATAGGGAAGAAGCGATGTTAGCTATAAGAACAGTGGAAATCGATGTTGTATTGATGGATATTTTGTTAGCGAATAGCATAGAGGGTATTGAAATCACAGCAGAAATGAGCCAACAATATGGAGCCAGAATTATTATGCTAACGTCTCTTGAAGAAAAAGAAATGATGTTTAGTGCTTTTCGTGCTGGGGCACTGGATTATATCATAAAATCAGACTTTGAAAAAATTCCTGATTCCATTCGTTCTGCCTATCAAAACCAATCCCCCATAAATGCACAAGCTGCGGAACAGATTCGAGAGGAATTTAAACGATTAAAGAAATTAGAACAAGAATATAAAGTGAAAGAAATGCGAGCATTGATCACACCTGCTGAGTTAGAAATATTAAACTTGATTTATCAAGGGAAGACACAAACTCAAATATCAGAATCTTTAGTTGTATCTATACGGACAGTAAAAAATCATGTAAGTAATATACTACGAAAATTGGAGTTAACCAGTAGTAAAGAAGCAGCTGAGAAGGCAAAAGAGATGGGGTTGTTTTAAAAAAATTAATGACTTAGAAATTTGTGAAAAAATGGTACTAGAAAAAGATAGTACTATTTTTTTTACTGATTTTTTTTATAATAAAAGAAAAATACAATTAAAGCATATAGATATGGGTAAACACCCCTTATTAAAAAGGAGGAGTAAAGTTGACTAAGAGTGAATCATGGATACGTTTGGGTTTTGATTTTTTAAAAAGAAAAATAATTGTAAGTGCAATCAGTATCATTGTCATTTTGGCTATAGAGTTCGCCATCTATACACTTTATTATGGTGAAAGTACTCATGCATTAAAGGAAAACTTATCTTTGATAACGGCGTTTCAAATGGTTTTTATGGTTGTTCCATTGATCGTCATTGCTATACCTATTTCAATTTTATCAGATGTTGTAACTGATCAAATATATAAAGATAGTCGCAAATTTATCGCTTTTTTCCTACATGTTATGTTATTTACAGTCATCAGTTTACTATTTGCGAATGGATTTCCTATAGTTATGTTAGTTGTCGGTTTAACTGGAGTTTTATATTGGATGATAGATGAATTTATTAGAGTTTATTTATTTAAAATGGGTTGAAATTTTATAAGGTGGTGTAATCATGAGAAAATTATTACAAAAAGAAGGTTTAGGATGGGTTGAAAAACAAATTATTTCAAACGAGCAATATAATCAAATACTTGATTTGTATCAAGAAGAACAGGATAAACGTTCTTTTAAAATTATACCCATATTAGCTAGTTTATTAATTGGATTAGGGATACTAACTTTTATTGCTTCTAATTGGTCATTAATCTCAAATCCTATAAAATTATTAATCATTGTAATTGTGATGTTAGGATTTTACGAATTTGGAGAACGAATGATTGGTAAAGGATCTTTAGTTATGGGTCATTGCTTTATATCATTAGGGGTTGTTACCTTTGGTGCAGGAATCTTTTTAACCGGACAGATGTTCCATTTAAGTGCAGATGATGTTACGTCATTTATAATATGGGGATTTGCAGGGTTAGCAATGACCTTTTTATATCGAAGTTCATTACTGTTTTATTTAACACTTGTGATTTTAAATTTATCGCAAGGAATTAGTTTGATTACGTATGAACAATTTAGTAATGTTACATTTATTTTGTTAGTGATAGGTCTCGGGTTATTTGCATTTAAGTATAGACATCATATTGTAATTTTATTGTTGTCTACTTCTGTTTTTATTCAATCATTGTTTTTGTTTTCAAATTATGATATTTCTTGGATTTGGATGCTTGTCCCAGTTTATTTATTTTATATGTTGGCGGATATTTTCCCTAAAGATGATTTCTTTTCAATATATAGGAAATTAAGTTTATTATTCGTTTTTATGTTTGCATTATTCATGGTTTTATATCGAAGTTCTGAATCTTTTTCAGTCTTTCATTTTATAACATTTTTGGTTATTGCTTTGATTTCAATTGCATTTAAGTGGAAGAATAATCGATTATTTACGGGGTATGAATGGGTCATAATGATTCCAGTTTTTTATTTGATTCCATTAACAGATGTTATCTATATATTTATGATGTATTTCTTCTCAATGTATTTATTATGGCATGGTTTTAAGCTAAGAAATAGAACGATTGTTAACTTGGGAAGTTTCTCGTTTTTATTCAGTACACTTGTAGCATATCTCAATTTGACTTGGGATTTTATGCCGAAATCAATCTCATTCATACTCGGTGGCGGATTGCTGTTTGGAATTTACTTCATATTGCAAAAACAAAAGAAAAAATGGCTAATTGATAGCGGAGGTGATTGAATTGAGATCTTCTAAAAGAGGTTGGTTTATTGTAGTTCTCCTATTCCAAGTTTGTTTTTTAATATCTATTTCTCTTAGTAATTATTCTGTGGAATGGTTTGGGAAGGAACTACGTTTGAAAACAGTACCTGTTGATCCTAGAGATTTATTTTACGGTGATTATGTCGTTTTAAATTATGAGATAAATGACATACCTAAAACGTTATGGCAAGAAGTTAAATCTCCTGTTAAAGGGGAGAAAATCACAGTTAGATTAATCGAAGAGAAGGGTTATTATACAATCGAATCTATTGGTCAAGGTAAACCAGAGGGTGCAGTGGAAGATCACATTTATCTTGAGGCAGTGGTTTCACATATTAGAGGGGACTCCATCTTTGTGGAATATGGCATAGAAAAGTATTATGTTCCTGAAGGAGAAGGTAAAGAGCTTGAAGAACAAAGAGGAGAGTTTGATGTAATTGTGAAAAAAGCGTCTTGGGGGAATTTGAAAATTTCTCGGATTGAATTCATAGAAAGTTGAATTCGAGCAAGTTATAATGATATAGAATCGTTCATTATTATTAAATAGCTTATATATTCTAATTGTGATTTTCTCAATCATTATAGGAATAAATCGATTCAAATAATAGAAGTTAAATTTAAGATAATTCATAAGATAAACATTGATCAATTTACTCGATATGTGAAAAAAATGATGAAATAGATGAAAATAACGATGGCAGTCTTCCTTAAGAAGATACCATCGTTATTTAAATTTATATAAAAAATGATTACACCTTACATTTCAACTGAACCCAAGCTATAGAATATGTGATGACTGATTTTTAATGTATAAATTCTAATTTATTCCATATGTTTTTGTGTGGAGCTAGTATAACTATTTAGGTGTGAAATGTAAGTCACATCATTTTTTGTTTTATATAAATTTGATCAGCTTTTTATTTCAATTATTCAGCAGACTCTTCAGTTGTTTCTTCATCAGTAGCTTCGTCTTCTTCAGATGGATCTGCATCAACAGCTTCTTCCTCTGTACCTTCTTCTTCAGTAGTTGCATCTTCTTCAGTAGTTGCATCTTCTTCAGTTGCATCTGCATCAGCAGCTTCTTCCTCTGTACCTTCTTCTTCAGTATTCATTTCTTCATTTTGTTGACCTTCTTCTTGCTGCTGATCCTGTTGATCTACATCTGTTTCCTCTGGTGTACAAGCTGCTGCAAAAATAGTGATAGCTCCTAGAATCGCAAAAATTTGTAATGCTTTTTTCATTTTTTGTTTCCCCCTGATTTTTTTTTGATACAACACTTATTTTAGTTTCTTAACCTTAAAATTACATTAAATTTGCATTAAAATGATATAAAGAATGAATATAGAAAATCTTGAGGAATCTTTAAAAGCTTATTAATGAATAGTTCCAAATTAGCATTGTAATCTATTGTTAGGAACAATATACTAACATGAGACTATGAAAAGCAGGTGCTAAGATGAACTATAACATAATACTATTTGACCTAGATGGAACATTAACAGATCCCAAAATTGGTATAACAAAATCAATACAATATGCTTTGGCTAAATTTGATATTGATGTGAAAGATTTAAATAAACTTGAACCTTTTATAGGTCCTCCGTTGCATGAATCTTTTATGGAATACTACTCATTTGATAAAATACGGGCAAAGGAAGCAGTAGCTTATTATAGAGAGTATTTTTCTGAGAAGGGTTTGTATGAGAATAAAGTATATGATGGAATGATTCATTTGTTGGAGGAGTTAACAAAGCAGAATAAACAATTGTATGTAGCGACTTCAAAACCGACTTTTTTCGCTGAGAAAGTTCTAGAACATTTTGATATTAAAAAATACTTTCAATTCACCGGTGGAAGTAACTTAGACGGAACGAGATCGGACAAAACTGAAATCATCCAATATTTAATAGAAAAAGAAAACTTGAATATCAGTGATATTGTCATGATTGGTGATCGAAAATATGATTTAATCGGAGCACAGAAAAACGAAATTGCATCCATTGGTGTTGGATATGGTTATGGAAGCAAACAAGAATTATTAGATAACAATCCTACTTATTATGTAGAAACAATCAAAGAACTGTTGGATGTTTTGGTAAGATAAGAACTTTATTTCATATCAAGAAGTAACGTTTAAAGGATGAAATAGAACACATGTTTGATTTATATCACTTCCCATGATAAAATATTCATATTAAGTAAGGGGAGATTTGATTTATGAATTATTATGAAATCATAAAACAATATAATGATTTTACAAACTTTGTTACATCTTTAAATAAGTTACCTGATCAACTATGGTTAGATCCAATTGCACAAGGGAAAGTATCTATTGGTGAGATCATTGGGCATTTATTAAATTGGGATACATATATAATTGATCATACAATTCCTGCTGTAAAAAGTGGAGAAAATATGGAATTTCCCGAATTTGATTCTTTTAATCAGATTGGATATGAGCTCGCTAGTAAGAAATTCTCTAAAGTTGATTTAATCAATGAATTTGTAGATACGAGAAAAAAATGTTGTGAATTGTTAATGAATATGCCCTTTGAGGATTTAACTAGGAAATTAAACCCTAACTCGTTACTCTACCTTATTGAAGAATTAAACGAACATGATGAACTCCATTTAAGTCAAATTATGAATAAATTAAATCAAGAGCGAAGGAATCTGGATCATGCAAAATAATACTGCCTTATTGATTATAGATGTACAAGTCATCATGTTTACATATGATGGAGGAAGTTTACATAACAGTGATAAAATTTTAAATAATATTCATGTATTATTGACGAAAGCTCGTTCTTCTAAAATACCAGTCTTTTATATTCAACATACGGAAGCACCTAACCTAATTGAGAGTGAAGAAGGATGGCCAATTCATCCAAAAATAAAACCGCATGAACATGAGATGGTTATTCAGAAAAGTACATGCGATTCATTCTACAAAACAGACTTACATGAACAGTTACAAGGAAAAGGAATAGAAAACCTAATTATTGTTGGAATGCAAACAGATTTTTGTGTTGATACCACCTGTCGACGTGCCTTTAGTATGGGATATAATAATATATTAATAGAGGATGGACACTCCACATTTGACACAAAAATATTAAAAGCAATACAAATTATAGAACATCACAACAGTATTTTAGGTGGAAGGTTTGCTGAATTAAAAGCTGCCAATGAAATTGAGTTCTAAATTAAATCAACGATGAGTAGAGTTTATGGATAAACAATTTGCTTGCATATTTAATAAATGAACAAATTGAAATAAGGTGAAACAGTTGATTTTAGTTAGCAATATTCATTTTAATAAATCACCCAATTAAGGTATAATATATTTGATTTAAAGAATGAAAGAGAGTGAATCATTTATGGGTCGTAAATGGAATAATATTAAAGAAAAAAAAGCATCAAAAGATGCAAAAACAAGTCAAATATATGCAAAGTTCGGTCGTGAGATTTATGTCGTAGCAAAACAAGGTGAACCTGATCCAGAGTCAAATCAAGCTTTAAAATTCGTACTCGAGCGTGCTAAAACATACAATGTTCCAAGAGCGATAATAGATCGTGCGATTGAAAAAGCAAAAGGTGGTTCGGACGAGAACTTTGATAAACTTCGTTATGAAGGTTTTGGACCAAATGGCTCCATGATTATAGTAGATGCATTAACGAATAACGTAAATCGTACTGCACCAGACGTACGCTCTGCATTTAATAAAAACGGAGGAAACATGGGTGTCAGTGGCTCAGTGGCTTATATGTTTGATGAAACGGCTGTCATTGGTGTTGAAGGAAAATCAGCAGATGAAGTGTTAGAAATATTAATGGAAGCAGATGTAGACGTGCGAGATATACTAGAAGAAGATAATGCAGTAATTGTTTATGCAGACCCTGATCAATTTCATGCTGTTCAAGAAGCCCTCAGAAGTGTCGGGGTCTCTGAATTTACTGTAGCTGAAATAACAATGATTGCACAAAACGATATAAGTCTTTCAGAAGAAGTACAAGTACAATTTGAAAAGATGATTGATGCATTAGAGGATTTAGAAGATGTTCAGCAAGTGTATCATAATGTAGAGTTCGAGGAATAATAGATGATGAAAGCAGACCTTTAATATGAATTTAAAGGTCTGCTTTTTTGTATCTCAAAAGATATCATTATGGAAACCATATTACATCACAATAAATAAAGTAATGAATTATACTATCAGAACAAATAAATTATGAGGGAATTTATTTAGGGCAGGAGGTAATCACGCATGAATGTAAAAAAATTAGCAGGAGAAAAGGCAGTTGAGTTTGTGAAAGAAGGAATGATCATTGGATTAGGCACTGGTTCTACAGCCTATTGGACAGTACAAAAGCTTGGTGAACTAGTAAAGAATGGTTTAAATATTAAGGGGATTCCCACCTCAAAAAGTACAGAAAAATTAGCACTTGAAATGAATATACCTCTCGTTTCATTTTCTGATGTAAATCACATAGATATTACCATTGATGGGGCGGATGAAATAAACCCTACATTAGATTTAATAAAAGGAGGAGGAGGCGCACTACTAAGAGAAAAAATCGTGGCTTTTGCTTCCAAAAAACTTGTTGTTGTTGCAGATGAATCAAAGTGTGTGAAAAAGCTCGGTTCGTTTCCCTTACCTGTAGAAATTACCCCGTTCGGGTATGAAGTAACGAAAAGAGAAATACAAAAATTAAAATGTCATACAAAATTAAGAAAAATAAATAAGAATGAAGCTTTCATCACAGATAATCGAAACTATATTTTGGATTGTTACTTTGAATCAATTATAGATCCATTGCATTTACATACTAAACTAAATCTGATTCCGGGAGTAGTTGAAAATGGCTTATTTGTAAATATGACTGATCAAGTCATCATTGGATATAATGATGGAAAAGTAAAAGTGTTGGATAAATAAGAATAAATAAAAAGATATAGAATAAACAGATCAATGAACTATCCAATTTGAAGGAGTGGTTAAACCATGAAACAATCAATAGTACATATTGCTTTAGTTGTTAGAGATTATGATGAGGCTATAGACTTTTATACGAAGAAGCTTAATTTTACATTAATAGAAGATAGTTATCAAGAAGAACAAGATAAGCGTTGGGTTGTTGTTTCTCCTCCTGGTTCCGTTGGAACAACAATATTATTAGCTAGAGCATCAAAACCTGAACAAGAACAATTCATAGGTAATCAGACAGGTGGGAGAGTATTTTTATTTTTAAATACCGATGATTTCTGGAGAGACTACAAGGAAATGATGGCTAAGGGTATAGAGTTTGTTAGAGAACCTAAAGAGGAATCTTATGGTAAGGTGGCTGTATTCAAAGACCTATATGGTAACTTGTGGGACCTTATTGAGCTGAATGAAGACCATTCAATTTCAAAACGCATAAAATAATTTAAATAGACTAACACCTCAAAAGACCAAATAATAATCATTAGTTGTTCTTCAAGGCCATATATGGATAGTGTTCGGGTTGATTTCAATTCGTCTATTGCTTGGGATATTTAACTAAAGAAGAACAATAACAATAAAATTGGGAGTCACTAATCTTATCTTTCACAATCTGGCACACTTCTTGAAGAAGGTGTGCCTGTTTTCAAATCAAGGGGTACGGCAGCGATTTCTTCCTTTTTGGGTCATTCGTGAAATTGTTTAATAGAATTCGTGAAAGAGAACGGTTGCTCTCTAATTGGCAGGTTTAAATGAGTTCAGCAAACTAAATGGTATGATTTTCGAATGAATAATTTAACAAAATACATATTCTGTAAAAATATTGCGGGTGGTCCGAAAAAGTGCAAAAAGTTGCCATACCCCATATACACTATTTATTTTAATTTCCCCGGCCAGTTGTTGGTTGCACCCATGATTATACCCCAAGTAGTTTATAAACGGACCAGAAACTGAACGACGAAGTGAAAGTTTTATTATCAGAAAAGATGCCCAAATCTATCTAAAAAGCTCCTTCCGCTAAATTCAGTGAAAGAAGCTTTTATATTTTAAAGAAGGTAAGCAAAGGTGCCTTTTTGATCAAATCATTGGTGACTTCTTACTTTCATCTTATTACATTACATTCCCTGTTGATACAGACAAATGTGGAGTTTTATATAACCTTAGACATAAGTCCACTCATGGATGACATCCCATTCATACGATATCAAATAAAATAACGAACTGAGCTGATCCCTATGGGAGAAGGTATTATTAAGGGGAGGCAATCACCGACTGAAATAGATTTAATCTCAGCTATGCAGTAACAAGATTTTTACCACAATAAAATTTCAATTGAAAAACATATTCATACATTAATATTGGGTACTAGGAGGTGAAATAATGATTACTCATATTGTCAGAGGAGGTGAGAATTTGTTGAGCATATCACAAAGATATAGAGTATCTGTTAGATCCATTGTGGATCAAAACAATATTACAAATGCAGAAACTTATGAAGGAGACATATTGCTTATTCCAGTATCTACTGATTCAGAATCATATCAACAAACTAGAGAACTTGCAGATGCCAATGAACTCACAACTCCCAAACCTAAACCGAGAAAACCGTCTCCTTTCGCTGGAAAAAGAAAACGGTTTTTTTGGTCTTAATTAACCCTGTCATGTACCCGCTATACACTTGTTTTGGAAATCCCGAAGGAGACACTTGCGGGATTTCTTTATTATTATGGTCTAAAAGTCTACTATCTTTATCAAAATTATGATTAAATAGAAAAAGTCATTGAAGGTTCCCAACAAACCACTTAATTAATATTTGGAACCATTATTATTTAAATCAATTGTTAGGTAACAATATTTGTATGTAGGGAGAAAGGGTGATCATTTGAACAGTATATTGTCGATTCAAGGTGGTATGGCTGGAGGAAAAACCACTTTAGCTAAAAAGTTAGAAAATCAACTTAGCGATGTTTATGTTACATATGAAAATCCATATCCCATTATTAAATTAAGGGAGTTAAAGCATTTAGATATAAGCACTAAGGTAGGATTTATTGAAAATCAACGATTATTTATTGAAGCAGAAATTAAGGGGTCTTCTGCCAGGAATAGATAAAAACTAAATAGTTAATCTTAAAAAAGTAGAATCCATTTTGATTAATTTTTTCCAAAGTGGATTCTTTTTGTTTGTGTTTGCATATTATACTCTCGTTAATCGGCAAGTTCTCTTTGTGAAAAAGTATAGCTTTATTTCTATTTGTGGAATTGTGTGTTAGATACTTTACATTGACAATTCATTTTAAAAGGAAATAAAACTTTTTAAATGAACAGCAGTATATACATATATATAAAATTTCCAACTTATTTCAAGTTTTCACAAAAGATACAGAAGGATTAGTTTAGATCAAATGATGCTAAGGGGATAAATAAATATGAAGAGATACAAAATTGTTTATTATATATTTCTAGTTCTATTAAGCATTGTATTAATGGGAAATACGAATAATAATTCGACTCCTTTCAGTGAGAGAATGTTTCCACCCATACATACAGAATTTACTACTTTTCATTATTCAGGTTTCATCATCTTATTCCTGATGTATTATGGTTTTAAAGGACTTTTATCATTAAAAAAACATATAACAAATATTAGAATAAAGGCAATTATTTTAGCAGTTTTAATCCCTCTTTTAATGACTCAATTATGGGAAGATGGGATAAAAATTTATAAAAGTAGCTATCATAATTTAAACGCAATTTACAGTTATTATGAGGAGAATAGTATTTCGTATAGATCTGAAGATAATGGAGCTTATATTACAGGTACAATTCATTTAGAAAACCTTAGTGACGAGAAGCAAGATTTTTTTATAAAAATAACTTTGCCTTCATATTGGGATGATAGTATAGTTGATAAGGAACTTTTTGCTTTAGAGGAGGATTTAGAGAGCAAAAAATCTTTTACTCTATATCCTAAGCAAGAAAAGGTGATAGAATTCGTATTAAATGGAAGTTTATTAATTGAAAATACCAGTGTTAGTGGCTCTACACATCTATTTGAATACACACTAATTCACGGAAAAGAAGAAGTTAATTTTGTAGGTGATCGATCATTCTAATCTTTAAGAAAAAATTAAGTGATCGAGAAGAAACAACAAATTAATATTATTGGATTTATAAAAAGGAGACATCTATGAAAATACCATGGTACATTGGAATTATTGCTGCTATCATTGTACTTATCTTGGGCATTGTAATCACTGTTTTGAACGTTAGTTATTTGTTTAAAATAGACAGTTTTCCCACTGTAATCGTTCCGGGCGAAAATGAAGTGGAGCTAGAACAACCCGGTGATTATACTATTTTTTATGAATATGAAATTAATCAAATAGATATTGGTTTTTTTGAGATGAAAAGTACACATAAATACAATTATGTTATAGATAAGATTAAAGTATCCGTAATAGATTTGGAAACACGGAATGAAGTGAAGTTAAGACCTCAGCAAAATTCAACATACAGTTTAAATGATGTTGAAGCCAGTTCATTGTATGATTTTACAATAGAGAGTAGTGGCAGTTTTAGAATTATTACCAGCACAGAAAATTTACCGCATAATGTGATTAAATTGACAGTTGTTCATAATTTCTTAGGTAGCATTTTAAGTGTTTTTGTTTCCATAGGAATAACGTTTTTGGTTACAACAATATTGGTAGCAATATCTATTTTTATAAGATTGAGATCAAAAAAAGGACAAATTAGTAAGTAAGGAATCACTCTTTATTAGGTTTTGAAATGTTATGATTATAAGGTCTGGAATGATCACAAAAAATTCTACTTTCATATAGGAGATGCACAGGTGAAAACTTTACTACGAGGAATCATAGCTATATTAATGATATATTATTTGTTCATTTTAATTTACTGGATGTTTGTAGGGTTTGGAAGAACTCAAATTAATAATGGTTTTAGCTACAACTTAACGCCTTTCAGTACGATAAAGCAATATTTTTATTATTATGATCATTTCGATCCTAAAATCTGGATTATTAATATAGTAGGTAATATAGGAGTATTTATTCCTTTTGGAATATTTGGACCTTATGTACTTAGACTTAATGTTATTAAATTTATTTTTACTTTTATCTTAGGTATTACATGTTTGGAATTTTTACAGTTAGTGTTGAAAAGAGGTAGTTTTGACGTTGATGATATTATATTAAACACAATTGGAGCATTGATAGGTTTTATTATATATAAAAGTGTGCAAAGATCATTGGCAAAAAAATGATAGGATGAAGGTGACAACATGAACCAGCCAATATTTTACGGTTCTGTACATGTATTGTTTTATCAAAATGAAAATGAAGTCTTACTTTTAAAAAGGCAGAATACAGGTTTTGAAGATGGTAAGTGGGGTACAGTTGCAGGGAAAATAGATGGTAAAGAGGAAGTTGTTTCAGCTGCAATTAGAGAAGCCAATGAAGAAGCAGGGGTTATTATTGATTCAACTGAGGTTCATGTAGTCGGAGTGATGCATCGGAATAATATAAAAAATGAATGGATAGATTTTTACGTTAAAGTTGACTTATGGCAGGGTGAGATAGTGAATGCAGAACCAGATAAATGTGAAGAACTTAAGTGGTTTAAATTGGACAAGTTGCCTGATAACATGATTCCTTGTATTAGAAAAGCCATTGAAAAAAATCATAAACAAATGTGGTTTGATAGTTTTGGATGGGAAAATAGCAAGTAGATTTAAATCCAGAAGAAATAAATTTTTGAATGGTATTATATATTAAATTTGAAAGAAAATAGAGAATGAAGTTGAGGAAGTGATTATAGGTGGAGCTTGAACAATCCATTCTTAGTAAAGATGTACAGTGCATGCTAAACAATCTCAAATCACAAGCTACTAATCATGCTGAGACACCTAAACAAGTTGTGAAAAACAAGACTTTAAAAATGATTAAAAAATTATTAGTAACTAAAGAGTCCATATATGACTTTGGTATGTTATTAGCAAACTCAAATGATATTACAGGTGAAGAATTGGGTTCAATATTAATAGCGGAGCAATTTGAAATAAATCCAAAAGAAGTAAATAATACACTACTCAGATTAGCTGAGAGTGATCATTGGGAAGTTAGAGAATGGGTGGCTAGTGCTTGTTCCATTATCTTAGTCAATCACTTTCATGAATATTATCAAATCTTCTATGAGTGGACAAATAATGAATCACCTAATGTTAGAAGAGCTGTCACTGTTGCAGTTAAATATGTAAGTAAATTAAAGAATCAGGAGATGGCTAATCAACTTATTGATTTGATAGAACCACTTCTAAGCGATCAAAATCCTTATGTGAAAAAGAACCTAGGTGCATTTGCCATTGGTGACGGTTTGTTAAAATACTATCCGAATCAAGTAATGGAGAGAATGAACGATTGGATAAAAATAGACGATGAAATTGTAAGGTGGAATATAGCTAAAATATTTTCTTCCGCAGAAGGAATGAAATATATTGAAGATTCGATTGAATTATTTAAAGTACTAACAAGTGATTCAAGACCGACAGTAAAAAGAGCAGTGAAGAGCACAATCAATGGGTTAAAGAAACGGAATTTAGAGATATATAGTAAATACTTTGAACAAGGAAACTAGACTTTTTAGATTAGTTTTTTACTTTATTTTAAGATCAAATTGTAGTCTTACTTACTAAACTACGTGTTTCATATACATTCCTCTATATCACTCTTACCTTTATTTTTAAACAAAACATTAAAGCACAACATGAAATATAAAAGCGAACCTCTGTGATACTTTTTACTGTCCAATACAAGTTGAATCTGTTATAATCCATCTAATTAGTTAACAATAGTATATTAATCATTAAAATGCAGGGTGAAAGGATGTTCATTTCATGTTTGTATGGTTCAGTGAATTAAATCCTACAGTGCAGGCACTAATAGGTGGGCTTTTTACATGGGGGCTAACCGCATTAGGTGCTGCAACTGTATTTTTCTTTAAAAGAATAGATAAACATGTATTAAATATGATGTTAGGATTTGCGGCTGGCGTGATGATTGCTGCTTCGTTTTGGTCATTATTAGCGCCTTCAATTGAGTTTAGTGAACAGAATGGACAGATTCCTTGGTTAGCTCCAGCAATAGGTTTTTTACTTGGCGGTTTATTTATTCGGTTGTTAGACTTTGTAGTACCACATCTTCATTTAAATGAAAAACATGAAAAAGCTGAGGGACCTGAAACGCAGTTCCAAAAATCAACACTGTTGTTTTTAGCGATTACTTTACATAACATTCCTGAAGGATTAGCCATTGGAGTTGCGTTTGGAGCAGCTTCTCTAGGGTTAGGAGAAGCATCATTAATAGGTGCCGTAGGTCTTGCCATTGGTATTGGTATTCAAAACATGCCAGAAGGTGCAGCATTATCTGTTCCTTTACGTGGAGAAGGGATGTCTAGAACGAGAGCTTTCCATTATGGACAACTATCTGCGATTGTAGAACCATTGGCTGCAGTGATTGGAGCAGGAGCTGTTTTACTTATCCAACCTATTCTTCCATATGCACTTGCATTTGCGGCTGGCGCAATGATTTTTGTAGTGGTTGAAGAGCTTATACCTGAATCTCAATCCTCTGGAAGTACTGATCTTGCAACACTAGGACTTATGGTTGGTTTTGTTGTAATGATGATTTTAGACGTAGCTTTAGGTTAATGAAACTACATAACATATGAGGGGGAGAATGAAGTTTGCATAAGGGGATTATTTTTGATCTTGATGATACGTTGCTAGATAGAAGTGAATCATTCGGTAAATTTTTAGAATTATTTATGGAGCAATATTTTAATTCATTGCCTCCTTCAAAAAAGAATCAATATATTGAAATTATAAAAAAGATCGATAATTATGGATACACAAAAAAAGAAGAAACTTTTAACCAATTACGTGAAACATTTACTTGGGAAGTTAAACCAGAGCTTGATGAATTGATGGAATTTTATTTTATTAACTATGTTCAATGTGCAATATTAATGGAGCATACCATTGAATTGTTAGAGTTTTGTAAACAAAATAACTATAAACTAGGTTTAGTGACAAATGGAAGAAATCAAATTCAATATGGAAAGATTGATCTTTTGAAAATTAGAGATTATTTTGATGCCATTGTCGTGTCTGAGGAGGCAGGAGTTAAAAAACCAAGTCAGCAAATTTTCCAATTGGCGTTGGCACGATTAGAATTAAAACCACATGAAGCAATCTTTGTTGGAGATCATCCTAAAAATGATATATTAGGTGCTTCTCAGGTTGGTATGAAAACGATCTGGGTTGATAAAAATCAAAAATGGGATGAATCATTGAATGTGATACCTGTAAAAACAGTAAAGAAATTAAACGAACTAATAGTGATTATAAAGGATGAGATGTATGATGGAAGGTGAAACCTACCAATAAATATCATTTGAAGATTAAAACGTGAATTCATATTTGTAAATTAACTATTTAAGGGACAGAAACTAGAGAAACGAATATACTCAAGAGGTGGAATACATGAAACTAGTATTGCTATTTGGTCCTCAAGCTGTGGGGAAAATGACCATAGGACATGAATTAGAAAAAATAACAGATCTTAAGTTGTTTCATAACCATATGACGATTGATCTTGTTCAACCGTTTTTTGACTTTGGGACGGAATCCTTTCGAAAATTAGTAAACCTGTTCAGAAATGAAATGTTTATAGAATTTACAAAAAGTGATCACTATGGAATGATATTTACGTATGTTTGGGCGTTTGATTCACAATCAGACTGGGATTTTGTCAACTATGTTTGTTCTATCTTCGAATCAAACGGAGGAGAGATCTATTTTGTTGAGTTAGAAGCAGAAATTGAAGAACGACTTGTTCGAAATACGACACCACATAGATTAGAACAAAAACCAACTAAAAGAAATATTGAACAGTCTGAGCATAATTTAAGAGTTACGCTGGAGAAGCACAGATTAAATTCTATCGAAGGTGAAATTACAAGAAAAAATTATATTCGAATTAACAATACGGATTTAAGTGCTGAAGAGGTAAGTCAAATCATTAAAGAAAAGTATGATTTGTAAACTTAAATATATAGGGGAATCAAAAAGAGGTACATAAACTTTTCGATCCCTTTCTTTTACATTTTCAATAAATTTGAGTATTATCACTTGTACAGTCCTTCAGTATAAATGGAAGCAATGTTATGCACGATTTCTTTAATTGGTGGGGTTTTATGGTCAGTTACAATTTCCCATAAATACATTTCATTAGCGTGAAACCAAGCACGGGCAACGATTGTACAATCGACATCACTTCTAGCAAGTTGGTTTTTTTGAGCGTAGGCGATGTCCTCTCCAATACGGTTTATAAACTGTTCACGAATATCCGTCCATTTCGATCTTACGTTATCTGAAAAGCGAATTGCTTCTTCAATGACCTGCATCATCAGTTTTTCCTTGTTAGCCATATCTAAAAATAATATACTTTGTGATTCAATTAATGCAAAGGCTTCTTCTTTTGATATTGGCTCATAAGTTCGATTGGCAATTTCATAAAATCTTTCCATTACATCTTCCATTAGTTCTATTAAAATATCATCCTTATTTTTAAAATATACATAAGCTGTTCCATATCCTGTTTCAGCTTTCTTAATGATTTGCGATATGGTCGTTTTTTGAAAGCCAAATTCAATAAATATGTCCTGTCCTGCATGTAATAATTTTTCTCTAGTTTGAACAGATTGCATTTTTCTTTTGGATATTTTTTTAGTTTCCATTTCGTTTCAATCCTTTAAAGTGATATATAAGACATATTAATGAAAAGGATAACACAGTTTATATATTTATTGAACTATGAAGTGAGATATTTATACTTTTAGATGCATTAAAAAGAGCAGAATTCCAAATGAAACTCTACTCTAATATTTTTATAAACTTTCTATTTTTTTTATACTTCAGACTGTATAACTGGGGTTTCTTTATCCTTTAGTACAGATGGATTGTCTGCAAGTGAAAATCGTGATGTGAAATGTCTTAAGATTTTTGGCTCGAAAGTAAAACTAACTCCCTGAACTTCAGTTCTTTTTTTATACAAAGCTTTAATTCCATCTGCAATGTAACGAATGTGATTATCTGTGTATACTCTTCTTGGAATCGTTAATCTTAACAATTCTAATGGAGATAAACCATCCTCTCCTGTTTTAATATCTCTACCAAATAACAATGACCCAATTTCAACACCTCGAATCCCACTTTCTAGATATAATGCAACAGCAAGTGCGTGAGCAGGGAATTGAGTTTTTGAAATGTGTGGCAAAAATTTTTGAGCATCAATAAATACAGCATGACCACCTATCGGTTCTTGAACAGGGATTCCATCATTTTTTAATAAATCACCTAATAATTGAACTTGACGTATGCGGTGTTCCAAATAATCTAACTCCACTACTTCCTGTAATCCGATTGCCAAAGCTTCCATATCTCTTCCAGCTAAACCTCCATAGGTAGGGAATCCTTCCATAGGGACAATATATGAACGACACTGCTCAAATAATTCTTTATGGTTACGAATAGCAAGAATCCCGCCAATGTTCACTAGGCCATCCTTCTTCGCACTCATGGTTAAACCATCTCCATAGGAGAACATTTCAAGAATAATATTACGTATAGATTTATTTTCATATCCATCTTCTCTTTTTTTAATAAAGTAGGCATTCTCTGCAAAGCGAGCTGCATCAAAAAAAACAGGAATATGATTTGATTTACCAATCTGGGATACTTCTTTTATATTTTGCATTGAAACGGGTTGCCCGCCTGCACTGTTACAAGTAACGGTAATTAAAATAAAGGCGATATTTTCTTTTCCTTGAGCTTTAATATAGGAATTTAATTTGTTGATATCAAAATTACCTTTGAATGGATGATCATTGGAAGTATCATATGCTTCATCAATTACCAGATTAATTGCTTTTGCCTGGTTTAATTCGATATGAGCTTTTGTGGTATCAAAGTGCATATTGCCTAATACCGCTTGACCTTGATTTTGAATTAATTGTGGAAAAAGGACTTGTTCTGCTCCCCGTCCTTGATGAGTAGGAATGACATATTGATAACCCGTAAGTTCTTGCACAGTTTGTTCGAGATGGTAAAAGTTCCTGCTACCTGCGTAGGATTCATCCCCCATCATCAAACCAGCCCATTGACGATCACTCATTGCTCCTGTTCCACTGTCTGTTAAAAGGTCAATATATACATCTTCACCTTTTAGTAAAAATGGATTATAACCTGCTTGTTCAATTTTTCTTTTTCGTTCCTCTTTAGGAATAAGGTGAATCGGCTCCACCATTTTTATTTTATAAGGTTCAGGATGATAAGTACTCATAGTATAAATCCCTCCTAATACAACTGATAATTAATGACTTCCATTAAATGATATTATGTCAATGACATTATGTCAATTTAATTTATATAAGGTTATGTTATGAAAATATATTCATGATTGTGAAAATCAAAAGATGAAGTAGGTTATAGAAAATGGTAAAATATTGAGATAATATCTAATTATGATTAGAATTCAATTAATGAAAATCAAATATAGGAGTTGTGAAACATGGCAAAGAAATTATTTTCTAATTACACATTTAAAAATATAACTTTAAAAAATCGTATCGTAATGTCACCCATGTGTATGTATTCTTGTGTTAAAGAAGATGGAAAAGTGATGGATTGGCATCTTACTCACTATACAAGTAGAGCGGTAGGGCAGGTTGGTTTAATTTTTGTAGAAGCTACAGCTGTAGATCCTCAAGGGCGGATCTCGCCGTATGATCTGGGAATATGGAATGATGAACAATTTGAAGGTTTAAAACAATTAACTGAAATGGCTCATCAACATGGCAGTAAGATTGGAATACAATTAGCTCACGCAGGTCGTAAAGCAGAAGTAGAGGGCAACATTTTTGCACCCTCGGCTATCCCTTTTAACGATGAAATGAGAACTCCTAAAGAAATGTCCATTAAACAAATAAATGAAACGATTCAAGCCTTTAAAGATGGTGCTCGAAGAGCCAAGATCGCAGGATTTGATGTCATAGAAATCCATGGTGCTCACGGGTATTTAGTAAGTGAGTTTTTATCGCCGTTAACGAATCATAGAACAGATGAATATGGGGGTAATGCTCAAAATCGATATCGTTTTTTATCCGAAGTGATAGAAGCTGTGAAAGAAGAATGGGAAGGACCGCTTTTTGTACGTATATCTGCTAATGATTATGCATCAGGTGGCAATACACCCAATGATTTCATTTATTATGCTAAAAGAATGAAAGAGCAGGGAATAGACTTAATTGATTGCAGTTCAGGAGGCGTTGTCCCTGCTTCCATTGATGCTTATCCTGGTTATCAGGTGAAGTTTGCTGATCAAATTCGAAATGAAGGAAACATTGCTACCGGTGCAGTAGGTTTGATAGTGAATGGATTACAAGCTGAGGAAATTCTTAAGAATGAAAGAGCAGATCTTATTTTTATAGGTCGAGAATTATTAAGAGATCCTTATTGGGCTAGAACAGCCGCTAAGCAATTGCGTATTGAAATCGAAAGTCCTGTTCAATATAACAGAGCTTGGTAAGAAAGTAAATAAACAAATGAGCTCATCCAGTTATAGGCTAAAGGAGAATAGTTTTATGAATCAAATATATGAAAAAACAGATAGAATCATTTTGAGGAATACAGAAGAGAAAGATTTGGACTTTGTTATAGATACTGAACATCATAAAGAAAACTCTCCATACATAAGAGCTTGGAAAAAAAGTGATCATTTAAACATAATGTCTAATCAAGAAAGATTACATCTAATAGTTGAGAATGTGTTGAATCAAGAACTTGTTGGATATGTAATTATTTCAGGTCACAAAAACCAAGATCATAATATTGAATTTAGAAGACTTGTTATTGCAGAAAAAGGTAAAGGGTACGGGAAAGAAACTGTAAACCTAGTAAAAAAACTAGCATTTGAAAAACTAAAAGCACATCGACTTTGGTTAGATGTAAAGGAACACAATCATCGTGCGTTTCATTTGTATAAATCATTGGGATTCAAAGAAGAAGGTCTGTTGAGAGAATGTTTTTTATATGAAGGTAACTATGAATCATTGATCATAATGTCAATTCTGGAAAATGAATATTGTATTAAATGAAATGAATATATAATGTAAACTATGATATGCACATCTCCACGTTATACCAAGATATAAAGATGAACCTTTAGCCTATAAAGGCATCAGAAACCAATTAAAACAAAAGAAGAATAATATGCACGTAAGAAAGTAAATTGTTTGAATTGATTTGGAAAGGGAGAGTTAACAATGGGAACTAACGAAAACCAACATAGTTCTTTAAAACTCATCGTTCTGATTCTGGTTTTTATGATTTTTTTGGGAGTCATATTTTTCATTACTAACGAATCTACAAATCTACCAAATAATCAAACAAATGAAGAACGTGTTTCAGATACTAAAAACAATCCAACTGAACAAGATGAAACCAAACAATTTATATCCGAACAAGATCAAAGTGTAGTCACTAATTCACTGGTTTCTTTTAAAGATTTCAAACCAAATCCTGTTCCTGTTGGAAGCAAAGGGAGTTATGACCTTTCCTTTGAAATGAATGAAGATGGAAAGTTTTTTGTGGAAGCAGAAATACAGGTTGAAAATTTATCAACAGATGATTGGTCTGAAATTGTTTTTTATTTCATTCCAAATGTGTTTACAGCAGGAAATGAAAAACATCAGGAATTGTTACAAGTTTACGAATATAGTATCGATGCTAGTGCTGATGCTAAAATAAACAATATTTATATAAACAATCAACTTGTAGATTATGTATTAGATTATGATACTTTAAAAGTGGAATTAAAAGAACCCATGATACCTAAAGAGAAGAAAATAGTCAGTATATCTTATGAATTTCATGTTCCAAAGTATGGAATGCGTTTTAAACAAGATGAAGGAAACTATCATTTAGCTCAGTGGTATCCAATGTTGGCAAATTATGCTTTAGGGTGGGATAAAAATGATTATTTTCCAGTTCCTGAATCCTATCATACGAACTTCTCTGATTTTCATGTTTCTTATGACATTCCACAAGGATTCACAATTTTAAGTTCTTCAGAAAATGACCCACCATCAAACTTAACAACGGGAGAATTTAATGCTTACAATGTAAAAGAAATGTTTGTTGCTATACTAAAGAGTGATATGTATATACAGACGGATGATATACAGGATATAGAAGTTAGAGTAACTTCATTTGAAGAACAATCTCAAGATGTAGATGAAGTCATGGAAACTGCTAAAGATGCAATTTCTTATTTTCACAATGAAGTAGGCAAGTATCCTCATAAACAATTCGATATTATCTTGGGAGAAAACTTACCGAGCATGGAATACCCTGGAATTGTAACGATTTCATCCTTAGACTCACTTGTTCATGAAATTGCTCATCAATGGTTTTATGGCATGATTAGTAATGATCCATTTGATGAAAGCTGGTTAGATGAGGGTTTTACAACTTTTGCAACATCGTACTATTTTTTTGATTACTGGAACTATTCCGAACAAGACTCATTTGATTTTCCTAATCGTCATCTAAACTATATATTGCAAGAAGGAATTTCAGAGCCTGCCAATGTGACTGTTTTTGAAAATATGAATTATAGAATTTTTGGATTATTTTATGGTCTTGCTCCTATAAAAATATGGGAGCTGCTGAAGGAAAATGGAATGAAGGATAATGCAACTATATTTTTAAAAGCTTATTATGATACCTATGCTTATAAACAAGTAAGTACTGAAGAATTTGTAAGGTTTTCACAATCCTATTTCCAAATGGAGGATACTATCTTTTTTGAGGATTGGTTAGATTTTTAAGTATAAAGCATGTCTATGTTTCTAGTTTGAATTTTTAAAGTGCAATTATCAGAAAATGTTCATAAAGGAGGATTTAATTCATGTTTGATATGTTAGTTAAACTGTATGACCTTTCAGATGAAATAATTAATCTTGATGAATTAAAAAATGAAGGCATTTCCATAAAAAGAGCATTGGTTCCTGATAAATATACCATAATTAATTATGCAAAAAATGAGTTTTATGAACAGTGGGCGGGTGAATGTGATGTCGCTTTTTCTAATCATCCAGTCTCCTGTTTTATAGCAGTGAAGGATAAACAAGTTATAGGTTTCGCTTGTTATGATGTGACTGCAAAAGGTTATTTTGGACCAACAGGTGTTTCTAAAAGGTATAGAGGATTAGGGGTTGGAAAAGTACTTTTACTAAAATGTTTATTGTCTATGAGAGAAGAAGGTTACGGTTATGCAATTATTGGATCCGTTGCTGAAGCTGCTGGGTTTTATGAAAAAACAGTGAATGCAATTACTATTGAAAACTCTTCACCAGGAGTATATGAAAGATTAATTGATAACTAAATATATTAAAATTTTACGTTATTAGATTTAAAGTATTTTATAAAAGTAGCATAAATAGGAGTGACATAAAGTGAAACAGTCCTATATCCAATTTGGAGGAAATATAGCTAGAATTCATGAGTGGGGAGATAAAAATAATCCACAAATCATCTGCTTTCACGGTTTAGGAGGTACTAGTTTAAGTTTTATAGAGATAGCTGAATCGTTAAAACATAAATATCATATATTATCATTTGATTTGCCTGGACATGGAAAGTCAAGTGCGTTTAAAACTGATGAAGAATATGGAGCGGATTATTTAGTAAATTGGGTCATAGATGTAATAGAGAGGATTGGAAATGATTCCTTTCATATTTTAGCCCACTCTTGGGGAGCAAGTGTAGCATTGCATTATGCTGCTGAATACCCGGAAAAAGTGGATAAAATGTTGCTTTTAGATGGGGGGTATCACGATTTTGAAATGGAGTATGTATATTTTACAGAGTTAGTGAAGTCAAAAAAAATAGGATACAAGCCAATGTGTTCGTTAGAGGAAATGATCACATGGTATGAAAAAGATTTTGACGAATTTATTTTTGATGACAAATCTAGTTTTTTAGAGGCTGAAAAAGCAAACCATAGAAGAACGTCACAATTGAGGGAAGTGGCTATATATGATTTGATGAGGGAAGAAGGTAGTAAAATTCATTTTCATGCAACGGGTGATACCGCAAGAGGTGTTATTAAATTTCAGTACCATTCACAACAAACATTGAAATTCTCTCAACTTAAAAGTGATATATTACTTATATATGTTGACCTTCCTGATCATTATTTTGATATAAGGAAGGTAATGGTTAAAACATTTGAACAGAAAGTAAAAGTAACTACAAAAGCGTATAGAGATACGACACATATGGTTCACTGGGATCGGCCTCATGAAACAATAGAAGACATTAAGAATTGGTTTAAATAAAAACAACATGTGATGGAGGAGCTAAGATTGAACTACGTAAGCGAACTAAGAAAAGAGATCGGAAATAAACCACTCATTTTAACTGGAGCTGCCACTTTTATCATTAATAACGACAACCATATTTTATTACAACAACGTAGTAATGGATATTGGGGGCTTCCTGGAGGATTAGATGAACTTGGTGAATCACACTTGAGGAAACAGCAATACGTGAGGCATATGAAGAAACAGGGCTGACTATTACTCAGTTGAAATTTTTAAATATATTTTCAGGGAAAAGTTATTACCTTAAATTAAAAAATGGAGATGAGTTTTACTCAACGACTGCCGTTTATTTAACTAGAAACTTTACTGGTACTTTGAGAAGTGATGGTGTTGAAACGATGGGTTTGCAGTTTTTTCCACTTGATCAGCTTCCAAAAAAATTAAGTCCAAACTATCGTCATTTTATTGAAATTTGTAAAAGAGAGATTACAACCTCTTATAAAGCACCGGTATCATGTAAGGGTATTATTATAAATGAAGATAAAGTACTGCTCGTGAAAAATGAAAGAAATGTTTGGGAGCTACCTGGTGGAAGAATGGAACTCGGGGAAGTACCGGAAGAAGCGGTAATAAGAGAAATAAACGAGGAGCTAGGGTTAAATTGTAAAGTTGAAAAAATCGTTGATGCTTATAATTTTGAGGTCATAAAAGATAAACATGTTTTTATAGTAACCTATCATTGTAAAGTTCAAGATGATTTGAATATACAACTAAGTGATGAACATATAGAATATAGCTGGTTTTCTAAAAAGGATTTAGAAGTGTTAGATTTAGCTAAAGGATATAAAAACTCAATTTTACAAGTGTTTAGTGTCTAGTTATATCAGATAAAAAGATAGAGGTGGGTATATATGATAGAAAATAAAAAGTTGCTATTTCCAGATCCATCAAAACATCCAGAATGGATACCTGCACATAGTCCAGATTGGTATGCAGGGTTAAATCGAAATGTTGAGAAATATAAATATCCTTGGAAATCTGAATTTGATGAACCCACAGCAGAGACAATTTTTGCAGACCTTATATCTGAACAATTAAACGATACCTCAAAAATATTAGATGTAGGATGTGGACATGGTGAGTTTACCCATCAGTTTGTTACAAAAACCAAAGACATTGTGGGTATTGATATAGAACCAAATTTTATAAGAACTGCAAAGGGTTCAAACAAGGATAAAGCGATACAGTTTGAATTGGTTGATGCAAATAAGAAACTGCCTTTTCAAGACAATGATTTTGACTTGATCTATACGAAAAAGGGACCTTGGTTATATGAAGAAGCCAGTCGGTTATTGAAACCAGGTGGAGTAATCCTCGGACTTTTTCATAGTGGTACAGATGGTGGATTAAGAGATTTGTTCCAAGGGCTGTATGCTCCGTTGCTACTAGATCCTTATGATATTGAGAAATTTGAGCATAAATATAATTTAAATGAGAGTTATGATTTAACGGACTTTGAACTTCGAGTGATAGAAGAAGTTGAATACCTTTCAAGACCAGAAGATGTGCTTCAAAAAAAGTGCTTTGGTCAAAACGATAAATTGAAACAATATGTTTGGCAACAATGTCTAAAGGGTGTAACAAAAATATTTAATCAAAACGCAACTTCTAAAGGATTGAAAGTAATTAATTATCATCATGTTGTACGTGCTAAAGTAGCGAAATAACTTCGGTTAAAGTTGAATATGCAGTTTAAACAACTTACAAGATGATGTACGATTGGAGAGCAATTAAATGGAAAAATGGGAAACGGCTTTAAATTCTTTTTTAATTGAATGGAAACAACGTCCTGAAGTGACTGCAGTAATGGTATGTGGCAGTTATGTTACAGGCAATCCATCTCCCCGTTCAGATATAGATATTCATATATTATTAGATGATAAAGTTGAATGGAGAGAAAGAGGAAATAAGGTTGTTGATGGATTTGTCATAGAATACTTTGCAAATCCTCCAAAACAAATTATAAAATATTTTGAAGAAGACTTTAATAATAAGAGAACGATGTCTATGGTTCAATTTTTAACTGGGAATGTTCTATTTGATCACACAGGCATAGTAGAACATTTAAAAACAGAAGCAGCTAGATGGAAAAATAAAATATATGAGAGATATGATGAAACTCTTATAGAGGTAAAAAAATACTCTATTTGGGATTCCTATGACAACCTCTTAGATTGTTTTGAACAACACAGACCTGATTTTCAACTAGTTTACAACAATGCATTAAGTCATTTATTCAATGACTATAGCAGCTTTCTTGGTTATCAACAAATACCTTACTATCAACTTTATACATTTTTAACAAATCCGATATACCATAAAAAATACTTAACTAACCCATTTCCTGATAGTCAATTTAGTCAACTGTTTATTCAAGCTGTTGAGGAGAATTCCATAGAACTCATGATGGAAAGTTTCAAGAATTTAACTGATTATGTTTTAGAAAAAATGGGTGGTTTCCATATCGACGGTTGGAAGATCAAAAGCAGCGTGGAATAGTTTTCCTCTCAATTTAATACTTATTTAAGGAATTAGTCACTTATTATTAATATTTTTTAGTTATTATTTTAAAAAAATAGTATAATAGGGATAAAATAACATGGGAACATTAACTAAGTAAACTTGGTTATGTAGCAGGTGCTTCTGATGTGGCTCTGTTATTTAGACCTTATTTTGGAAAAAATATTTTATTTTTCTATTGTATGAAATTTCAGGATGATGTATAATAATTAATGATAGATTCAACTATCTATTTTGGATAGGTTTTATGATTATCTTGTAAAAATACCCCATAAAAGGGTGTGTATGTTTAAAAGTAATAATAAACTATTAACTTAAAGATACTTACTGATCACAAACTAATGCAATTAATAAATTAATCCTAATCTATTAAACTAATATCATTAGTTTGAAAAGCTTTTCAAAATAAAAAATGTTAACTATCTATCTTTTTGAGAGGGGGTGATATCTAACAAAACATGAAGAATAAAAAACAATGGGAAAGGAGAGAAGTACCCATAAAGAAAAACAAATACCTTTGAGGGAGGGGGTATCATGATCAGATTTATTTCTACTAGCAATAAAACATAAGAAATGAGAAATAATAAAGTTTTTAAAAACATTAATTGTAATCGCTTACACTTTCATCATTAGCTTTATCGATACTGATGCCAAATCATTATATTAAAGTAGGACATTGGCAACTATCTATCTTTTGTTAGGCGTAAAGAATAAAAGAAATGGATAGTTAAATCAATAAATGGTGAAGTGATAAGGAGTCTCTAGATAATTGGAGGTAGTGAGATGAGAACAAAGCGAATTTTAATTACAGGTTTGATTTCCATTATGATCGCTAATATTTTCTTTATCCCAAATGATGCTCAAGCATCTGATAATCTAGTCAATGTTCAAAGCAATTTAATTCAATCTATTCAAAATTTACAAACCGATTTACAGGAACTGGGACAACAACAACTACTAATTAATCAAAGTGCCCTTGAACTATTAACTCAACCGGAACTATCTATTGAGAATTATGAGGAATTAACAGTCTTCCAAGATTCTTTTAAAGACAATGCTAGATTATGGTTGGATGATATTAAAACACAAAATGCTCAATTCATTCAGAATATTATATCTTTCAACAATGTAGTAAATTCATTTTATGAACCACTTGTGGAGTTATCCCAAAACGTTAATAATGACCCCGAAAGTAAGAATCAACTTATTGTAGGATTAACCTATATACTTGATCAAGTGGAACTCATACAAGGTCAGACAGATAATAATCTATTAGATACAGGAAATTTAAACTCTACTATTAATAGAGAACATGAGGAGTTTTCTGTTGCAATTTCTTTAGCAAGAGATGATCTTACAAACGAAGAAAGTAGGTTAGAAGAGTTAAAAACTGAACTTGATGAATTAAAAGGAGAAAGAGAACAAATAGTCGCATTTATAGTAGGTTCTAGTATTGGATTCACAGGTTCTACTCTTGGGTTAATTGCAGCAATTGGTGCAATAACAATAGCAACAGGACCAACTACTTGGTTGATAGTAGGTTTAGTAGGATCAGTGTTTGCCTTATCAGGATCAACAGCAATTTTAATAACGCAGAGTAAAAGATTACATAATATAAATCATGATATTGCAGAAATATCAAGGGAAATTGCTGAGATCAATCTTGATGTGTCTATTATGAATATCAATGAAATTTCAATGGATCAGTTTGCAAACAGAGTAGATGATATCCCCATTGAAAATGTAAATAACACCTTAAATTTAATTAAGGATGAGTTAGAAAATACAATTTTTCAGATTCAATTTTCTGCATCTATTGATAACAACTTCTTGGTAAATTTATTTACAGAACTTAGAGATTCTATGAATCAAGTTTCAGATCAGGCAGAGATTATTCAATCCTTTAGTCAATTGCCTTTATTAGAGTTAGATCTAGATGAAGAACTATACGAACAAATAGATTAAAAAATGATTTAAATATGTATCCAATATTTTAGTAACTTGAGAGGAGAATGTTGTTTATGAATAAGTATATAACTAAGGTGCTTTGTATTGTATTAACTATCACATTAGGTTTTAGTATGATTAGTCCTAGTTTTAAGGTGTATGCTAATGAAGAAATATCTTCAGAGGAAGTCATAAGCCTTGAGGGATTATTTGATGGTTTAGAGGAGGCGTCCACGGCGTTTGCTATAACAGAGGCCTATGCTATGACTGCTACAACACAAACGAGAATCGTGTTTGATAAAATTGAAGAAATTTCTCGGAATGTAAATTTAGTTCAGCCCTTAGAAACTCACCTCAATGATATTAATGGGGCTGCAACAACATGGCTAGATGAGATAAAACCCCAAATGTTACAAGTAAATCAAGATATTATTAGTTGGACTAACACGCAGGCTGCTTTTGCTGCTCCGTTGAGACAAGCCTATGAAAATAACGATAAAGATAATTTTATACTTGGACTCAGTCTTTTACAAGCTGAGGCAGAAGGCTATCAGATGGTTGTAGGTGAATTAGAAGAACAATTAAACTCTTACAGAGATGAACTTGCAGATATCGTAGCAAATCTAGCTACAGATTTTAATACTATTAAAAATGCAGTAGAGGGGGAAGATGGTCAATTAGCAGTATTAAGAAGTGAATTAGATACTTTAAATTTGGAACTTGAAAGTTTAAATAAACAAATTACTGGTCTTGCCTTTGGAGCAGGCGGAGCAATAGTTTTAGGTCTAATAGGAGCTGCTGTCTCTACTGCATTTCCTTTAGTTGGTGGAGTGATGATGTTTACAGGTTTTGTTGCATTTTGGGCTCAAACAGGAGTTTTGATAGCTTTAGCAGAAAAAAGGGAAGACATATTGAGAGAAATCGCCGCTAAAACTGAAGATTTAAACCAAACAGAATTTGAATATGGGGTTTTAGCACACATTATGGATGACACAGATATCCTACGAAGCAATACTCAACTGGCATTTGAAGCTACTGAAGGATTAAAAAGCCAATGGGTTATTATGGGAACAAAAATAGAAAATCTTAAAAATAAGTTGGAACTTGATTGGGAAAATAGTTTCTTTTTACCATATCAAATAGATATTTTAGAAACAGAAGCAAATCAACTTAACGAGTTCGCACGTGGTCTGCAGTTAGAATATGATTTTACAATTGAAGACCTAAACTAAGATAAAAAAGAAAAACCATGTTAGTCAAACCTTCTTGATCGATCATGATAAATGATTGTTTCAAGAGGTTTGGCTAGATTTACAAGTTAAGTGATCATCGATGTTATACAAATATGAATAAGGGGGAAGGTGCATTCTTTAATCATTTGATTATGAATTAAGGTATACTGCACCAGCTGTGATGTATTCCTATATGAAAAATTTAATTATTGTCGTCTTCAGTCTGTTTCTATTAAGTGCATGTTCAACGAATGATCCCATTAACATTTTTGAAATGATGTCAGCACTAGAAGAAAATGATGTCCCTTTAAAATTTAAAGAAAAACTAGAACTCTCTATTGGGGAATCGTATAAATATCGAATTGACGGTGAAAAAAGTGAAATCATTATCTATGTTTTTGATAGTGAAAAGGAAAGGATGAAAGCAATAGATGAAATTCCTTGGATCTATTCAAATGATAGCGTAAGCTTGGGCAACATCTATATCACATACACTCCTTATGGTGAAGTTGAAAAGATAACGCTATCTGAAAATCTGAATCGTACCATAAACGAGTTAAGGACTGCGGATTGAATCATATAAACAGCGATATGTAATATCAAATAGTGATTTAACTTTTTATCACAATATACATAAAAGTCTAAAGGAGATATAAAAAATGAGAAAATTAATTCTATTATTATTCTTGAGTGTACTACTTTTAAGTTCTTGTACAAACACAAGTTCAGATGATTCAGAAGTGATAGCGGAGACGAAATTTGGAAATGTAACCAAATCAGAAATGTATGACCTCATGAAAGAGCATTATGGGGAAAAAATATTATCCGATGTGCTATACGATAAAATTCTCTCGCAAGATTATACAGTCACGCAACAAGAAATAGAGAAAGCCCTTGATGATTTAAAAGAACAACTAGGATTATCTTATTTACTAGTGTTGAAACAATTGGGTTTACATACTGATGAACAGATCAAGGAGATGTTAAGAATACAAATACTACAGCAAAAGGCTGTATTAGAAAATATAGAAGTTAAAGAAAATGAGATTAGGGAGCACTATGACAATCTTGTCCCTGAGGTTAAGTTAAGTCAAATAGTGGTGAAAGATGAAGAGACAGTGAAGGAAATGGAACAAAAACTAGATGAAGGTGCTAGTTTTGAAGAATTAGCAAAGGAGTATTCTACAGATGCTGATTCGGCAACTAAAGGTGGAAATATCGGATGGCATGCCCTTGAATTAGGAACTGATTTAGAAAAAAATCTTTCTTCACTTGATATAGAAGAGGTAAGTTCTCCTATAAAAGAAGGAGAGGAGTATTTCATTATAAAAATTACAGATCGACAAGCGATGAAGTCTTTTGATGAAATGAGGAATGAAATAGAAGATGAACTAAAGCTTTCTAAAGTGAAACCAGAAGATATTGTTACAGCTTTACAAGATAAAATTGATCAAGCGGATATTAAAATTAAAGATGATGATCTTAAAGATGTTTTTTCAGATTTAGAAAATACGGTTATACAGTAATGAACAAATCAAATCTATTAACATAAGGAGAAAATAAAAAATGAACATGAAGAAAAGAGTTTTATTTAAATTATGCCAATTTTTAATGTTTGCAATGGTTTTCACTTTGCTTCTACCAGAAGGTGCTTTGAAAGTAAACGCTCAGGAACAAGGGATTTACCTTTATGAACATTCAAATTACGGTGGAAGAGAGCTTTATTTTGGTCCTGGGAGGTACAATTTAGATGAAGATTATGGATTTGATGATAGATTAAGTTCGTTAAGAGTCGTAGGTAATTTTGGAATGACCCTTTATCAAGATGATTGGTCAGATACATCAGAAACATTTTATAGCAACGACTCTACTTTAACAAATAATAAAGTAGGTAATGATAAAGTATCAACGATTACTGTTTTTGAAGTGCCTGGTGGAGGAGAAGGAGTTTATCTTTATGAACATGCAAACTATGGAGGAAGAGTTCTTCATTTTGGTCCTGGGAGGTACAATTTAGATGAAGATTTTGGTTTTGATGATAAATTAAGTTCGTTAAAAATTGTTGGAAATTATAGTGTGACTCTTTATCAAGATGACTGGTCAGATACAGATGAGACATTTTATAGTAACGATGCTAGTTTAACAAATAATAGAGTAGGTAATGATAAAGTATCCACGATTATTGTAAACGAACTGCCAAAAGCTGGAGAAGAAGGTGTTTATCTTTACGAAGATTCAAATTATGGGGGAAGAGTTCTTCATTTTGGTGCTGGAAGATACAATTTAGATGAAGATTATGGTTTTGATGATAAACTAAGCTCGTTAAAAATCACCGGAGATTATAGTGTGACCCTATATCAAGATGATTGGTCAGATACGGATGAAACCTTTTATAGTAACGATAGTTGGTTAGGAGATAATAGAGTAGGCAATGATAAAGTATCCACGATCATTGTTACTAAACTCCCTGCTGCTGGAGAAGAAGGAGTATATCTCTACGAAAATTCAGATTACGGAGGAAGAGAGCTTCATTTTGGTGCTGGAAGGTACAATCTAGATGAAGATTATGGTTTTGATGATAAATTAAGTTCTGTAAAAATTATCGGAGATTATAGTGTGACCCTTTATCAAGATGACTGGGATTCTGGAGAATCCATTTTTAACCAAAACAAAATTGAAACCTTTTATAACAACGACTCTAATTTAACAAATAATAGTGTAGGTAATGATAAAGTATCTACGATCACTGTAACCAAACTACCAGAACTACCCTCTAATGCACAAGAAGGAGTTTATCTATACGAACATGAAGGTTACGGAGGAAGAGTTCTTCACTTTGATTCAGGAAGTTACGATTTAGATAAAGATTATGGCTTTGGTGATTTATTAAGTTCCTTGAGAGTTGTAGGAGATTATGTAGTGATTCTATATGAACATAAATGGTCAGGTACTGCTGAAATCTTTGATAACGACGATCCTAGATTGGCTTATAATTTAATCGGTAATGATACGGTAACTTCGATAAAGGTTTTTAACATCGCTGATTTAGAAGAAGATTCGTATACTTTTCAAGATTACTTGGATGTAATGACAACGATAAGCTCTAGTACTGAGACCCAGTCATATTTGCCTAATGCTGCTCAACATCTAAATACCGCTCAAAATCGTGCGATATCTTGGATAGATGATATTCAACCACTTGCTCTTCCAGTCATTCATGATTTAATTCAATATAATGAGGAATTTAATGAAACTTACAACCGTTTAGTGGATCTATCTGATGAGATTTTTAATTCACAACAAGCAAAAGATGAATTTATTCAACTATTAATGGAATTACAAGAAAGGATTGAGGAAGAAGAGGCTAATGTTGAGAATGTAGATAACACGATTAATAGTTTTAAAATAAATCTACGTGATGTAGACAGAGTGAATTTTCAAATGGATTACAACGAAGCTAGTCAAAAGATAATTAGTTTAGAAAGTGAAATCAATAGCTGGGAAAGAAGTATAGGGGATGAAGACAAACCAACACCAAACAGTGATATTCAAAACAAAAGAATTGAGTTATTTTATGTAAACCAAATTAGTGATCAATTAGAGGACATCCTGAATGTGATTGATGGAGCGTATTATTATTTAGATAGTGGTTTAAGTGGGTTACAGAATCAATGGAGTACATTATCTTTAAAGTTTGATAGGCTGTTAGAAATTATTAGAGACGAAATGGATATTGATTCTTTCTTTTTGATTGCATATTTAAATGATGCTATGTTGAATTGGGATGATATCTTAGAGCTAGCTTTAGCTATTCAAGATAAAATGCAATTTGGAACAACAGCCAAAAATTTAAATGCACAGATCGTTGAAGGCGGAATTCAATTAACTTGGGATCATGCAGATATTATGGAGCAGTATTTTGCAGGACAATTTTTTAACTATCAAATCTACCGAGATGGAAAATATGTGACTCAAACAGCATACAAATCTTTTACACATGAACTTGATCCTTCTGAGATGGCTGAACCTCATGACTATACTGTACGACTGTTTGTTTACGAGTACTATGATACTTCTCCTCCAACATTACTAATTGGAGAATTCAGTGATCCGGTTACTGTAGATGTTGTTGGAACAACGGCCAAAAATTTAAATGCCCAGGTCGTTGAAGGCGGAATTCAATTAACTTGGGATCATGCAGAGATTATGGATGAATACTATGCAGGACAATTTTTTAACTACCAAATCTACAGAGATGGGAAATATTTGACTCAAACAGCTTACAAATCTTTTACACATGAACTTGATCCTTCTGAAATGATACAACCTCATGACTATACTGTACGATTGTTGGTTTACGAGTACTATGATATTTCTCCTCCGACATTACTAGTTGGAGAATTCAGTGATCCGGTTACTGTAGGTGTTGTTGGAACAACACCAAGGAATATAAATACCTAGTTCGTTGAAGGAGGAATTCAATCCGGAATTCAATTAATGTGGGATAATCCTGAACAGATTATAGAGAAATATTGATTTCCATTGTATTAGTTTCAAAAAAACTACAAGTTATATGCT
Organism: Chengkuizengella sediminis; assembly: GCF_010078385.1. NCBI lineage: Bacteria > Bacillati > Bacillota > Bacilli > Caryophanales > Paenibacillaceae > Chengkuizengella > Chengkuizengella sediminis. Next base: position 799,834 of record NZ_SIJC01000001.1, on the reverse strand, counting down.
CAATTAACTTGTAGTTTGTGTTCATTTATAAAGCTGGAAATTTTTCATTCATATATTGATTTGGAACTTCAATTTTTCCTCTGCAGATGAATTTAATAATCTGTTTAATTTTTTAAGTTCTTTATCAATAATAATAGTCAAATTCGTTAAATCTTATTACCCTTGACAGACATCTGTTTTAGATTGTTCCAACGACTTGATTTTTGTGCGGTCACCTCTGTGGAGAAAACAAAAGAGTTCCATTTCATCTCTTCTATTCCACTTATTTTACAACTGGAAAATACAAATATTAAATCTGGATTTTGCCCAATCACTATTCCTTCTCCTACCTTCTCAATAATAAATGTAAGATTAAAAAAAGTTACTTCTTTGCCTATTAATGCATTAGCGACATTAGTAGTAGGATCCTCACAACATACACATTCCCCTTTTGTATTTTTTTGAATCGGTTTTACATCTGGAATCTTTTTTTCCGAAATTGGCAAAAATTGAACTATATTGCAAATGGGTATATGAATTGGATTGCCTGAACCAACAGGAGATTTATCTATTCCGGAAACAATAAAGTTTTTGACTTCCGTAATTTGAATATTAAAACCTCCAAACTCTGAACGTATTACAATTTCTTCTCCTCTAAATTGTTCTAGAGCAAATTGCATTGGGCAGACGCAACAATCGCAAATTGATTTTTCAAAGTTAACAAACCTCTCCTTTAAATTTGGAGGAGACAAAGGTTCATTTGTCATTTCTTCTATTCCAGGTATCTTACAACTGGATAAAATTATTGTTGAGCCGAAAGGTGGTTCAATTGAGGTTATATTTCCAAATACTATTCCTTCACCTACCTTTTCAATAATAAATTCAATAATCAATGATGATAAAGTTAATTCGATTCTAATAGATACTTCTTTGCCTATTAATGCATTAGCAACATTGGTAATAGGATCCTCACAACATACACATTCCCCTTTTGTATTTTTTTGAATCGGTTTTACATCTGGAATCCTTGTGGTTGAAATTGGCGAAACAAAAAGGATATTGCAAATTGGAATATGAATGGGGTTTCCTTGACTTGGTTCTCCCACTACTATTCCAGACACAATAAAGTTATTTACTTCTATAATTTGAATTGTAGAAGTTAAAGTTTCTGAAAGTATAAAAACTTCTTCTCCTTTAAACTGTTCTAAGGCAAACTGCATCGGACAGACGCAACAATCGCAAATTGATTTTTCAATGTTGAAAGACATCTCCTTTGGAATTGGAAGAGATAAAGCACCATTTGTCATTTCTTCTATTCCACTTATTTTACAACTGGAAAAAACAACTATTTCATTGGGATTCTGCCCAATCACTATTCCTTCACCTACCTTTTCAATAATAAATAACCCTTCTAAAATAGATACTTCTTTACCGTTTAATGCATTAGCAACATTGGTAATGGGATCCTCACAACATACACATTCCCCTTTCGTATTTTTTTGAATCGGTTTTACATCAGGAATCGTTGGAGGAATAACAAAAAATATATTGCAAATCGGTATATGAATTGGATTATCTGAACCAACAGGAGATTTATCTATCCCCGACACAATAAAGTTTTTGACTTCAGTAATTTGAATATTAAAATTAATAATATCCCCTCCTAATTCTAGAGAAAATATATCAACTTCTTCTCCTCTGAACTGTTCTAAAACAAACTGCATCGGACAGACGCAACAATCGCAAATTGATTTTTCAAACATGTTTTTTTCACCTCTTTTTTTGAGTTTCAGGGCGAATATTTTTCTATCCTTCTATTTTATGAAAAATCCAATTTTTTGTGTGGACTCCTGTCTATCCTTTTTAAGACAGTAAACTTGATGTAAATGGTGATTCTACTGATCAATTCTTAACAGAACAACAAATAGAATCTCGATAAATTGGTGATTTTAAAATAGATTTTCATCTTTCTTACATAAAAAATGGATATCATCAATTTAACCATAATTTTACTTTAGATAGTTTATAAATCTTTAAAAGAAATTTTTTCAACTATAGAAAGTATAAGTGGTCTAGAAACCCACTAAGTAGGAGGGTGAACATGAAACTTGCAGAAGCATTAATATTAAGAGCAGATTTACAAAGAAAGATATCTGAATTAAGACAACGACTAGATAGAGTGGTTAAAGTTCAAGAAGATGAAGAGACTGTATAAGATCCAAAGGAACTATTTGCAGAAATACAATGTTCAATTAATGAATTTACTAGTCTAGTAAAAAAGACCAATAAAACAAATTCTTTATCAAAATTTGATTCCTCACAAAGTATTGCTGACGTATTAGCTAAACGAGATGGTTTTATGCAAAGAAAAAAAGTATTGGATGGAATGTTCGAACATTCAGCAATAATACAAGATCGATATAGTAGATCAGAGATTAGATATCAAAGAACAATTGATGTCCGTGAAATTCAAAAAGAAATAGATAACGTTTCTAAAAAATATAGAGAATTAGATTTTAAAATACAAGAGAAGAATTGGAATATAGATTTAATAGAATAGCTTAATTTGTGAGTGTAGGTCCATACTCAATAAAGTTTATAAATAGCCCAATCTTTCCTATTCCAATTTTTCTTAATTATACAAAAATGTACACTACAGGTAGACTTTTTTTAAGTGTCTACTCTATAGGGTACACTTTAGAGAAGGAGCCAAAGCTTTTTTGAAAAAGTTTGGCTGCTTGTTTATCTCTGGATTCACTTAAATTAAAATCAATCGTTTTTCTTTCTGAGTCAACTGCACGATATAAATACATCCATTCCCCTTATACTTTCACATACGTTTCATCCAATCTCCAAGAATCGTTGCTTGTCTTCCAATGACATCGTACTTTTTCGTCTAATTCAGGTCCGTATTCTTGGACCCATCGCATACCCACTTTAGGATAAGGATAGATTCGGTGATCTATATCAAGGTTTAAGGTGTTCAAATAATGACTCAATGATGTCCTCTAAAGAATATTGAGGTTTCCACCCAGTTAGCTCGAAAAATTGGGATGAGTCCATACCAAAAGATGATTTTCTACTTTCGGGGTTTATTTTAAAATCAACCTTTAAGCCATATTTTGATTCAGCTACATTCGCTACCATATTTACAATTTCTAATATTGAGTGTGAATGACCCGTTCCTAAGTTATAAACAGATTTCCAATTTCTAGAGTCTGTTTTTATCAAGGCGGTTATTGCATCAGCTGCATCCCTTACATCTAATCTCTCAATTTTCTGCTCTCCACCCAATATTTCTACTGTTTCATTATTGAGCACTTGATTAATAAGCTTTGTAATCATCTCAACAGGTACTAATCCTTTTAAACCGCCAGATAATGCTGATAATCTTAATGAAGTCCCGAATGTATGTTTATTGATTAAATGTACGTTTTTCACCATTAACTCAGTTGCATACTTGGCTTGAGCGTATACAGTCTCAGGTATTACAGATGTATTTTCTGACCATTTTGGCAACTGTTTTGTTCCATACACACTTTGTGAAGAGATGTTGATAACAGCAGGAATTTGATGTTCAATTGCTGATCTAATAAGTTTATTAGTGAAATATAAACTGTTTGCAATTTGCTCATTTGTAAAGTGTGGGCGCGCAAAACCACAATGAATCAAATAATCTATCTGCCCTAATTGTAAGTTTCCATTAAGAAGATCATTATTATCATAACAAGAAACATTGTCATTCTCTCTATAAAATGATTTAATTTTATCCTTTTTTCTACTAAATGCTAAAATATTATAGTTTTCAGATGATAATCGTTTAATTAAGGCTTGTGCTAGAAAGCCATTTGCTCCTGTTATTAAAATACTCTTCTTTAGATTAAGTGATTGTTCATGTATCTGTTTTGATAATTGCTTAATTTTTAGATTGTTTTCTAATGAAATTGCTTTATCTGTCGTTTGCCTAACCCCAAATTTACTATAATTTAATTTTAGTGAATCAATGGGTGATTGAATTTCCAACCAATCTTTAATACAACTTTCGACCTCATTAAACCCCAACATAGCCCTTAGACCTGAATTTCCAGAAAATCGTGGATTCATTTCGAATATTTTTAGACCATGGTCAGTCAATCTTGCTTGAATATTTAAAGGTCCCCTATGCCCTAAATCTCGAAGAGTTGGGAGTAACTTATTTATTTCAGACCATATATAGTCATCATCGTAAGGAAGTATTTCGATTGGCACACCATTTTTTAATTTATTATATGATGCCATTTTACCTATCATTTTTCCTTCTTTATTTGTAACTACCTGAATAGAGATTTCGGAATGTTGAGAATTAATTCGTTTGGAAATTTGATTTAAATATGTTTCACGAAATGGATCGCCTTGTTTTGGAATTGCTAATTCCTGAATGATATGATGATCAGACAGTCTATTTAAGTCTTCTGTATTCAATAATATCTCAATCCCATTTGAACCAGAGCCACCTCGCGGTTTAGCAATCAATGGGAATTTAACTTGATCAATCCATGAATCTATATCGAATAGATTATAACTTTTCACAAAAATATCAGCGATAGGAGTTAGTCGCTCACACATTTTGACCTTATCTCTTGTCAATTCAATTAACTCTTTTCTTGACACTATTACTTTTATTCCTTCTTCAGTTAATTTTTCTATATTTTGAGATAAGATTAAAGCATCATCATCTAAGCCTGGAATGATGATATCAACAGCATATTTTTTACATTTATTGATTAACTCATGAATATAATCGTTTGAATATATAGTAGGGACGTAATCCATTTCATCACATTCATAACCACCAAAAGCAAAAGGATTTATCCCTAATCCAATTGTTTTAATAGACAGTTTTGATAAGTTGCAGGAAGTAATGACTGATTGCCCAACACCACTTCCTACACACATGATAGCAATACAATACATACCATTTCTCAACATATTACCCCATTTCAATTTAAGTTAATAACCTATTCATGGTTCGATAATAATTCATTCAGATGATGTATTACTGGCGCTTGTTTGAATAAACTCGATGATATCACAAATTTGTTTCACTTCCTGATTCGTTACCCCCCCATAAAACGGCAAAGATAAGACTTTTTCAACTTTTTCATGAGCTATAGGTAGATTTTTTTGCTGAGCTGATGGAAGATCTTGATACCATGAGAAATTACTGCATAATGGATAAAAATACTTTCGAGTGAAAACATTGTAATCTTTCAACATTTCATGTAATTGATTACGATTCATGCCAAATTCTCTCTTATCTATCTCAATAACAAAAAACTGATAGCTACTTTCCTGTTTTTTATGTTTTGTTAATATTCTAATCCCAGGAATTGACTTTAAATTTGTTTCATATAGTTGTTTTATATGATGACGTTTTTTTCGCTCCTCTGGCACTAATTTAAGTACTTCTAATCCAACTGCCGCTTGAATTTCATTTAGTTTAGCGTTTATACCAGGTAATTCTACTGTTTCTGGGCCGCTAATTCCAAAATTTTTAATTAACTGGAGTTTTTTACTTAAAGTTTTATCTTTAAATGTAACTGCACCTCCTTCAATAGTGTTAAATAATTTGGTGGCGTGAAAGCTGAATATCGTCATATCCCCAAACTTCCCTATTGAATTGCCATTAAGCTTTACTCCAAAAGCATGAGCACCGTCATAAATCACTTTTAAATGATAATTATCAGCAACTTTTTGAATTTTATCTACTTCACAAGGGTTACCAAAAACGTGCACACCTAGAATTGCACTGGTTCGCTCAGTGATTAGAGATTCAATCTTATTGGCATCTATATTTAAAGTTACATGGTCAATATCGCAAAAAACAGGAGTTAATCCATTCCATTCAAGTGCTGCAACTGTGGCTGGAAATGTAAAAGGTGTTGTAATCACTTCTCCAGATAACTCCAAAGATTTAATACCTAACAAAAGACCAAGTGTTCCATTGCTAAACAATGATAAATCATCTACAGTTAAATAATCTTTTAATGCTTCTATCAATTCTTTATTTTTAGGACCATTATTTGTAACCCATTTACTTTCCCATATTTCTTTCAACTGATTATTAAAATTATCTAAACTTGGTAATAATGATCTAGTAATCATAATTGGTTCATTAAATTTATTAATCACAGTTGATCTCCTTTAACTTAACCATTATTTTGATAACTCGGCTCAAACAGATGCCCTAGTTGAGGTGTCAACTATAAAACTTTAACAGCTCTTTTTTTAACATTTTCAAATACTTGGAGTTTTTTTCTTTCATCCCATAAATAATGATCTCCCCATTGCTTAGCTATATCGGTTTTTCGAAGCCCTGTTTTTAATTCTGACAATCGGCTGTTAAAATAATCAAAACCTAAAAATTTATAATGTAAAAGCTTGACTTCTTTTTTGATTGTTTTTTTAACATTTCCTACAGGATTAGCCTCATGCCTACCAACAGAAAAGTTTATATTTTTAATCTCATTCGGATTAAAAATCATAGTTTTATCATAAACTTGAGTTCTAACACCAAACTTTATACTTTCATACAAAGGTTTGTCACTATTGGGGAATGAATCTGAAACCATGTCATAACCTTCGGATTCAATAACTGTGATCCCACTGAAAGTACAGTCTTGTAGATAACCTCTAAGATTAGGATTATATACATGTTCATCTATGTTACAGGTGATAACCCAGTCGGCTTTGCTTTGTTTCCAAAAATGGTTGTATAGATTGTTTGCTGACAGTATCATAGAATCACCTTGTATTTTAAATCTGTCCACAATTACTTTGGGATGCGAACGTAGAATTGATAATGAATTATCTGTTGAATCATTGTCATAAATATAATACTGGTCAACTATGTTGTTATAATGCTTGAAAAAATATGGTAGCATTTTTTCTTCGTTCCAGCATAGGGCATATAAATGAATGATCACGTGAATCACTCCTCATATAGGTTTAAGTTAAGTGGAAATATTAATGTTAATTCATCATATGATATTCCTTTCAACAGTCAGAAATTACTTTTAAAATAAACTTAAGATTATCAAGGTCATTTGAAATTAAGCCTTCATATATTGGTCAACTACCCAGAGCTAAAGCAGTGGGCTTATAAGTAGCACTTTATCAATCATCACTCCTACGTTTGACTAGCTGACGAAAGCTCTTCTCTTTAATATTAAGAGAAGCATTGTAGTCGGCATAGGCAACGTATCCACACTTTGTACAATTGAATTCAAATTCAGATATTCGATTTTCATTATCTGTATGACCGCTGCTTCCTAATTCAAGATGTCTTATTTTCCCAAGGGAAATTGCGATAAGGAGATTAACAAAGATTTCAATGTATTCCTCACCAATAATTTCTCTAGCATTTTTACGGTCACTATCATAAGGTGAAATAAGCGCTATCAATGTAATAATTCCTGCATTATTCTTAAGCTTTGAAACTTCATCAATACGACGAATATTTTCCACACGGTTACTTTCTTTAATACCCAAGTTTTTATTCAACCCATGCCGTACATTATCGTCATCAAGTAACATCGTGTGGTATCTCATGGATACTAAACGGTTTTCGACTTCATTCGCAAGTGTTGTATTTTCCTGAACCTGAAAGACCAGTGAACCATAACGTTAACGCTTTCTGTCCTTTTTGTTGCGCACGAATCTCTCTCGTAATATCAGTCTCTTGCCATAAACCGTTTATAGATCTACGAAGTGTATGATCAATTATCCCACACATTGATATCATATTTGTTAAATGATCGACTAATATTAATCCATCCAATGGATCGGGTTTATATAGAAAAACATTATTATTATTAATTATTCTTAGTGTTATTTTGATGTATGTATTATTTGCACTTGGGTACGTAGGAATATTTATTGGTGGTGCAATAGTTTTTGCCATTTTATTTAGAGGTCTGTACCTATTGAATGAAATTCATAAAAACACGATCAAAATAAGAGAAATCACTGTAAAAAATGAACTTAAAAATGAATCAAATAGTTAGACGGATTGGAATGAGATATGATCATTTTTTTAATAACTGCTTAATTTAAGAGCAGTTATTTTTTGTTTTTCACCCCATTGTGATTATCATTTATAATTGAATTTGGGGAAAATGAACATTTCGTGATCAGTTGATGAACGAATTGTTAAAGCTGTGCATTTGGGTTCACTTAATTCCTTAAAATGTATATACTTTTTCAAAAAAATTAAATAGAATAATTCATAATAACATAGTATTTTTTAATACTTATATTTCTCAAATCCCCTCATTGTAAGTCAAGATCTAAGATTTTCTAACCCATTTAAGAACATAAACAGTTCGAAAAAAATATCCTTTATGGAAAACGGTTTCAAGAAAAAGCTAATCTATATGTCTTATTGTTCAGCACATAAATCTTGTCAATATAGGAGGTTTTATAATGCCAAAAAAAGTATTTAAAAGCGAGGAAGGCAAAAAGCTGTTATATGAATCCTATGATATATTATTGAAGATGTGGGATGTGGAAGTTGAAGAACATGATATTGCAACAACCTATGGGAGAACACATATCATTGAAGCCGGTGATATAACCAAACCTGCCTTAGTATTGTTTCATGGTACTGGTGATAATTCATCACTGATGTGGGTTCATAATATTCAAGAATTTACAAAACATTTTTATGTAGTTGCAGTAGACACCTTGGGAGCGGCAGGGAAAAGCGAACCAAATGAGTTGTTTTTTAAAAGTTTCGATGAAGCAAAATGGATTAATGAAATCATGAATACTCTTAATATTAAAAACGCTCATATGATAGGAGTTTCCTTCGGAGTAATTTTAATGTTGAATTATGCGATTCATTATCCTGATCGAGTAAATAAATTGGTAGGAATGGCAGGACATCTTCCTATCAAAGTAAACGGATTTAAAAAATCCTTATATACTCTTAGAACGATCAAAGTGTTCATGCCAGAAATATTAAATCCGAATAAAAAAAATGCTGTAAAATTATTTAAGAAGCTAAGTGGTCCAAATATTGTATTGGATGATGAAAATGATGAGGTATTCAAACATTTCTATTATATTTTCAAACACAGTATTCCCTTAGTTCGTAATATTGCATCACATGACATCCAAACATTTTCACAGTTCAAAGATAATGCCTTATTTTTAATTGGTGATTACGACAAACTTGTTTATAAACCAGATATAAAACAAGCATATGCAGAACTTGGATTGAATTTAAAAATTATTAAAGATGCCGGTCATAGTATAAATGGAGAACAACCAGAATTAATTAATAAAAAAATAATTGATTTTTTAGTCGACAAGGAAGCTTTGATTATCTAATTTCTATTATGTTGCTTGAGAATTAATTGTTGTTCAAATAGAATTAAAATAAAAGAGCTAAGATACAGCTCTTTTTATTTTAAACAGGAGATGGCAACATATATGAAAAAACAAGTGAAACTTAATGAAATTATTGATGTGATGGAGACGCAATTTGAAGGAACAAGTACATATTTGAATCTGAAAACTTACGAAGTAGTTTCAGTATCTGGTGATGATATGAGAATTGCTGAGGACGAAGAGTCGTTTGACCATCTCCCTGAGTGGCAACAAAAAGATATACAAATCGCTATAGATGTATTAGAAAACTTTGAAGATTACTTAGAAATCCCAACAAAATTTGAAATCAGTGAGTATAATATGATGGAGCAATTTATTGATAACTTGAATGACCAAAAGAAAAAAAGTGAGTTATTTAATTCAATACAAGGCAAAGGTGCCTTCAGAAGATTTAAAGATAAACTATATGATCTAGAAATTCATGATGAGTGGTATACATACAGAGCTGAAGGTTTTAAGCAAATAGCGTTAGAATGGTGCAATGACAACGATATACAATGTATTGAATAGAATAAGAAAAAAATAAGCATCTATTCTGTGGTCTTATTTAACATTTAGGGGGATGAATAAAATGGAATCCATGTTTAACCTAAAGTATCTACTAAGCAATATAACACGATTTTATAAAAGTATCCTCTTTGATTGTCGGAACATATGAGTTGAATGATGGTAAAGTGTATACCCAAAAACCTCATACAGAAGATGAGCTTTATTATATAATTAAAGGTGAATCACATATGTTCGTAGATGAGAATCATTTTTCGGTGAAGGGTGAGAACATGTTGGAATTACTGCATATTTTTGATGAAGATATGAATTTGATAGGTAAACAACCTAGAGATAAAGTACATAAAAAAGGATACTGGCACGAAACTTTTCATTGTTGGATCACAGTGAGAGAGGAAGAAGATACATTTTTATTATTTCAAAAAAGAGCTTCGTGTAAAGCGGATTATCCTAATTTTTTGGATATTACTTCAGCAGGTCATTTACTTGCAAGTGAAACTATTAAAGATGGTGTAAGAGAAGTAGAAGAAGAATTGGGATTGAAAGTGAAATTTGAGGAATTAATTTCAATTGGCATCATTAAAGAAGAAATAAGAACAGAAGCCATCATTGATAGAGAGTTTTGTCATGTATATTTATATGAAGCAGATATAATTCCAAAATTTAAACTCCAGCAAGAGGAAGTTGCTAGCATTTTTAAAATAAAACTAGATGAAGTGATCGAACTATTTGAAGGTCATTTAAGTGAGATAAAAGCAATAGAAATAAATAACAAAAACGAATGCAAGGAAAGAGTAGTTTATAAAAAACATATTTTAAATGATAGTGGAGGTTATTATCAACAAATATTTGATTTTATTAAAAAACGAAATTAAGGACGATGCTTTTTGAAACATTTTGATAAAAGATATTAGATGATAATATAAATAATAATTTTCCAATTAGGAGTGAAATTTAATGGAACAAATCAAAGTAGAAATTGTTGAACCAAATCATCCCGATTTACAACTATTAATTTCAAAATTAGATTCAGAACTATCAAAGAAATATCCACCTGAAGCAATCTTTACAATTGATTTTGAAAAACCTAATATATCTGAAACGATTTTTTCAATCGCATATTATGATCATATCCCTGTTGGGTGTGGTGCTATTCGCCCCCTTGAAAAGAAAGTTTTAGAGCTAAAACGCTTTTACGTAGATCCATCATATCGCAATAAAGGAATTGCCTCAAAATTATTAAATTTTTTAGAAGGCAAAGCGAAAGAACTTCAATATGAAGTTATCAAATTAGAAACAGGAGTTAAACAGTCAGAAGCTATTAGTTTGTATAAAAGGCATGGTTACAATGAGATCGAAGCTTTTGGAGAATATATATACAGTAAGTCAAGTTTATGTTTTGAAAAAAAGTTAAAAAAAACGGGGGATTAAAATAAATGAACATCCAAATAGTTTTGTTTGAGGGATTTGGCGAAATGGTTGCTTTGGCTCCATATGAAGTTTTAAATAGAGCTAAGGAAAATGGAGCACCGTTTCATGTTCAGTTAGTAGGCAGTGGTCGTAGTTTACAATTAAAAGCGTCTTATGGTGTGCAAGTTTTTGTAGAAGAGCATTTACGAATTAGTAATAGGCCGGATTTGTTGATCGTTCCCGGAGGTGGTTGGAATCATCAATCTATTCATGGTGTAAGAAACGAAGTAGAAAAAGGGTACTTACCTAAAATGTTTTCAGAAATGTCTAGTTTAGGAACAATCATTGCTGGAGTATGTACTGGAGGAATGTTGTTAGGTGCATCAGGAATTTTAAAGGGAAAAAAAGCAACCATGCATCACTTAGCAACTGAAGAACTAAAAACGTATGGTGCTGAACTATTAAATTATAGAATTGTGGACGACGGAGATGTGATCACTGCACGTGGTGTTACTTCTGGAATTGACTTAGCCCTGTGGATTACTGAAAGGTTTGCTGGTTCTCAAATTGCAGCTTCTGTAGAAAATAGAATGGAGTATGAACGTAGAGGTGTGGTATGGCAAAGAAAATAAGCGGTTCTCAAATTGAAACACTCATTTTTGCACATCGGGGTTCAAGCGGCACTCACCCAGAAAATACAATGGTTTCATTCCAAGAAGCTCTTCATGTTGGTGCAAACGGCATTGAGCTTGATGTTCATTTAACAAAAGATGGAGAAGTTGTCGTTATACATGATGAAAGGGTGGATCGAACTACAAATGGAACAGGTTTTGTACATGAAAAAACACTAAAAGAGTTGAAACAATTAGATGCTGGTAGTTGGTATTCTTATCACCATAAAGGAGAAACAATCCCAACTCTAAATGAAGTTTTAGAATGGATAAGTAATAAAAATTTGTTGCTAAATATTGAACTTAAAAATGACATTATACAATATGAAGGATTAGAAGAGAAGGTGATTCAATTAGTTCATAAATATGATGTATCTGAGTCTGTGATTATATCATCTTTTAACCACTATAGTTTAGTTAAGGTAAAGCAGCTTGATAAAGAAATAGAGACAGCTGTTCTTATTTCTGATATTTTATATCAACCATGGCATTATGTGAAAAGTTTAGGAGCATCAGCATTACACTGTTCAAAATCATTTGCTTTTTCAAAGATGATCACTCAAGCACAACAACAAATACCTATTAGAGTATTTACGATCAATGATGAACTGGAAATGAAACATATACTGTTAAATTGTTTATCTGCGTTGATGACAGATTTCCCAAGTGAAGCTGTGCAATTAAAATCTATTCTAAAATAAACAACGACGATTAAATAATAACAACGTTAGGGATTTATTTTTTATTCATCTACATATTATTCTTTTATTAGTGTAAAATGAATGGGTATAACCGACAGTTAGATATTCCCTATAAGGAGGTGTTAAGATATGAAAAAGGTAGAATTTAAAAAATTCACACCTAAAAGTGTGTTTAAAACAATAATGTACTTCATGATTATACCGTCAAGTTTATGTATAATCGGAGGATTAATTGCGTTGTTGGTTGGTGTAGCAACCGGAGATTCAGCAACGATAGGTTTTGCTGTAGTTATTATGCTTCTTTACCCACTAATGTTTATAGGATTGTACGGATTATTTGGAATGTTATATGCTGTAGTTTATAATGCATTAGCACAAAGATTCGGTGGATTAGAAGTAATGATTGAAGAAGAAGATGATACTATTGAAATTGAAAACGCTTTTAATCAATAAACATTCCATAAACATAAATATAATTTATGTTTAACTAGCAGAAGAATAAGAGTTCTAATACATAAAAAAGGAGTGGGTTTTTACTCCTTTTTCTATTCCTCTGTCTTCGCTTATGAGGCTTGTAAATTGAAAATAACAACTCTCCTCTAAAATCTTTTAAATTCCCAGACCCCTCCTTCTTTCCAAATAAATAATGGCCATCATGATGTGTTTTTTTATTTTTTATAAGTTTAATTTCAGTATCTTGTGATTTCACAGAATCTACAAGTTTTTTTTTGTGTTTTTTCACAGGATATACAAATTTTGTGTGATATAAAACACACTCAATTTTTTCTCTTAAAACTAGAATGATAATGAGAAAGGATGTGGGAAAATTTGAAAAATGGAATTATCATATTCTTAGTGAGCGTACTAGTTGGTCTAGGTTCGGGGTATTTATTTTATCAAAGTAATGACACTGGTGATCAAACGGCCACGCCACCTAATAATGAAGAACAAATAGCAACTGAAACAGAAAACAATGAAGAAAATGTTGAAACAGTAAGTAACTTACCTGGAGAAGAATTGTTTGTGGCAAATAGCTGCCTAAATTGCCATTCAATCTCCAAACTGGGAATTGAGGGTGGAGTCACAGGACCAGATTTATCTGATGCTTATAAAAACGTGGAAGATAAACATGGCAAAAAATTAGAGGATTTTCTTAAAGAACCAACCTCAGCAGTCATGTCAGGTGTCATTAGTGGAAATCCACTAACAGATGATGACCGACTAAAGATCGTAGAAATGTTGAAAAAAGCATCTGATAAATAAGAAATTATTGGAGGTGTAGAGGATGAAAAAGATTGTTACAGCGATTTCAGGAGTCGTTATTGGTTTTTTATTAGCAACGGTGTTTTTTGCGGACTTTACGGATATTGGACCAAAAAGTGTAGCAGATTCAAATGAAAAGAGTAATTCAGAAAAAGTTTATGTTCCTTTCGGAGAGAAAGATGAATACTACTTGTTTGCATCTGGAGGACATTCAGGGCAAATGTTCATCTACGGTGTTCCTTCGATGAGGCATATTCGAACAGTTCCAGTGTTTTCACAGGATTCTGCAACTGGTTATGGATGGGATAAAGAAACAAAAGAGATGCTCGGTGGGTATACTTGGGGTGACCTACATCATCCAGCTTTCTCAGAAACAGATGGTGATTATGATGGCAAATATATGTTTGCAACAGATGTAGGTAATAGCCGAGCAGCAGTGATGAACTTGGAAACGTTTACAGTTAAAGATATCATTAGTATTCCTAATACAAGTGGACCTCACTGTGCAATGTTTGTAACTGAAAATACGGAGTATATGTTCTTACCTACTCGGTTTGCTGTACCGATTGGTCACAAATATGAACCTCTAGACGATTATAGCGAAAAGTATCGAGGTGTTATGTCAGCAGTCACCTTTGATGAAAAGAATGAAAAATTAGGTATTGCTTATCAAATCGCACTCCCACCATGGTCTTATGACTTATCTGACGCAGGTAAAAAGATGTCAAAGGATTGGGCAGTAATTACAACTTATAATACAGAAGAAGCAACTACCAATTTGGAAATTAATGCATCACAAGCGGATCGCGACTTTATTCTTTTGTTTAACTGGAAAGAGATAGAGAAGATGGTCGAGAATGGTCAGTATGATGAAGTAGAAGGACAAAAAATGATTTTCCCTGAAAAACATAAAGGTGCGATGTACTTAATTCCAGTTGCAAAATCTCCACATGGCGTCGATGTAACACCAGATGGAACGAGATTTATCGCTTCAGGAAAACTAGCACCGGCAATGACTGTATTTTCATTTGAAAAAGCATTTAAAGCTATAGAAAATAAAGAATTTGCAGGGGAACGTAACGGAATCCCTATTCTTAATTATGAATCTGTTATGGAAAGGGAAGCGAATCCTGAGAATGCATTAGGACCATTACATACTCAATTTGATGATGAGGGAATGGCTTATACAACGATGTTCATTTCTTCTGAAATCGTAAAATGGGACCCTAATACAGGGGAAACACTTGACCGCGTTCCTGTCCAATATTCACCGGGGCACTCTGTTGCAGCTGAGGGAGATACAGTATCACCTGATGGAAAATACATTGTTGCTTTAAACAAAATTGCGAAAGATAGCTTTTTATCTGTAGGACCTTCACATCCTGAGTCCATGCAGCTTATTGATCTAAGTCAAGAAAAAATGGAAGTTATTCAAACGGCGCCTGTTAACCCGGAGCCGCATTATGCTCAGATGATAAAAGCAGATAAAATTAATACCATTACCGTTTATCCTAAAGACGAAGCAAATCCAAACGCAGTTTATAGTCTAGAAGATACAAGAATTGAACGAAAAGGTAACGAGGTTCATGCTTACGGTATTGCAATGAGATCAAAATTTGTATTTGATGTTAATACAGAACGTCCAGATGTCATTGAAGTTAATGAGGGTGACAAAGTGACTATTCATTTAACAAATATTGATTTAGATCAAGATATTACTCATGGTTTTGCAATAAACGGTTATGACCTGAATATAGAAATCCAGCCTGGTCAAACGAATACAGTAGAGTTTGTTGCTGACAAAGCAGGAACATTCCCAGTATATTGTACAAATTTCTGTTCAGCGTTGCACCAAGAAATGACAGGATATTTATTGGTTAAACCCAAAAATTAATTTGTACGGATTTCTAGGGGTATCTTATTGATACCCCTATCAAATATTTAAAGGGTGTGAATCATCATGTCTAGAAAATTAACTAAACAATCAACTATTTTGTTAGTTATTTCAGGGATATTACTTTCAAGCTCTATATTTTTCCCTTGGTGGGGCATGAAATTTATAGCACCACAATATCCTGAAGGTTTGAACATCATTGTTTATCCATACAAAATGCAAGGAGAAATTGAGATTATTAACGGTTTGAATCATTACATTGGGATGAAACCGTTTAGTGAGGAAAGTTTTCCTGAGCTTAAGTATTTACCTTATATAATTGGGGGAATGTCCTTATTGATCTTTCTAACTGCCATCTTAAGGAGCAAAAAGCTATTATTAATTTTAATCCTATTGTTTACAGTAGGTGGCTTACTTGGTTTATACGATATTCATCGTTGGTTAGTAGATTTTGGGACTGATCTGGATCCTAGTGCACCGATTGAACTTGATCCATTTGTACCTCCTATTTTAGGAGAAAATCGTATCGCAAATTTTATTACACATAGTTATTTTTCCTACGGTTCTTTTCTGATTGGTATAACATTTGTTCTGATGGTGTTTTCGCTATGGAGGGTTAGAAAAAAATGAGAATGCTGTACATCTTTTTTATAGGTGTTCTTTTCATAATATTGATTCCTAATAATGTAGTATTTGCGGATATCACTTTACAAGAGATGATTGAACAAACACCAAATGGTAAGGTATTGCAATTAGAAAAAAAAACGTATGAGGGAAATATTGTCATTGATCGTTCCATTGCCATTCAAGGTGTAGAAGGAACAGTGATTAGAGGAAATGGAAAAGGTAATGTAGTTGCGATCAAGGCACCATTTGTTCAACTTGAAAACTTAACGGTTACAAATAGTGGAACTGATCGAAATTCTGAAGAAGAATTTGCCGCAATAAAAATTCATTCAAATCAAAACAAGATTCAACATATAACGATTACAGACTCGTTTCATGGGATTTACTTAAGTCAAGCACACAATAATCTAATTAGCGATGTCAATATTGTTGGTTTAAATAATGGTGAAATAGCTGGGCAAGGGAATGGTATTCAAGTCTATTATTCAAATGACAATCAATTAATAGATAATGAAATTAGTGGAACCAGGGATGGCATGTTTTTTGATTATTCTAATCGAAATGAAGTCATTCGGAATACAGTTTCTCATACGAGGTATGGGCTTCATTATATGTACTCAGACGATAATACATTTTTAGGTAATCATTTCAACTTTAATACCGGTGGAGCTGCAATTATGCATTCTCGACAAATAATGTTGGAAAATAACACATTTACCTTAAATCAAGGAACAAGATCTTTTGGATTATTATTACAATCTAGTGATCGTATTACGATTAGTGATAATACTTTTGCTCAAAATCAACGTGGACTTGCTATTGATCAATCAACTCAAAGTGTGATAGAAAACAATCACTTTTATCAAAATCAAGTTGGGGTGGAAGTTTGGGCAAGTTCTGATCATCTACAATTTACAAAGAATAAATTTAGAAATAATGTGGCCTCAGTATTAACACTAGGTGGTCAATCTGACCATGTTTGGAGCATAGGAAAACAAGGGAACGATTGGGGGAAGGTAATCCCTCTTTTAGATTTAAACAAAGATGGGGTCGGGGACACTTCTGTTCATTATAAATCTTCTTTATACCAATTAGTAGAATCTAATGAGTTGGCCTATTTATTTTTGAAATCCCCAGCTATTAAAATGTATGAAAAAATTAACTCAATTGTCAATAAAGAAGATGTTATGGTCATTGACGAATATCCATTGGTTCAACAAAATTCAGGAAGAGTACTTTTTTTTTCAATGTTATTGGGTTTACTAATCATCGGGTTTGGTAGCTTGTACTTTATAAGGAGTTGTAAGAGATGACCTACATTTGGAAAGAGTGGAAAGAACAATACCGAGGAAAGGGACTATGGTTATCACTATGTATGATAATTATTGTTTCTATTGTCATCTTCTTACAAACAAAAGGACAGGCAATAGAACAGGGATTTGAGATTTTCCTACTGTCCATTTATGACATGAATGTTTATATACTCCCTTTGTTATGTTTGTTTTTATCTTCTTTTGCTATCATGCAAGAAAAAGAATTAAAAACACTAATGATGTTAATAACAAAAAAAGAATCTTATCGAAGTTTTTTATTAAAAAAATCAATTGCTGTTCAATTTATAACAATATCGGTATTAATAGTATGGTATTTTTCACTTGCTATTCCAATGAAAATTTTCTTTGTTTTTCAAATTAGCCAATTCATTTATTTTTTATTAACCGTCATTTTCTTAATGGTTATTTTTAATCAAATTGGTTTATTTTTAGGCAGTATTTGTAATACGAGAATGCAGCTAGTTGGGGCGAATATTTTTACTTGGTTTTTATGTGTATTTTTGGTTGACTTAATATTTATATATATTTTACCAAGTGTATCCTATCAAAATGTAAAAATATTTTCATTCTTTTACTTTATTGATCCTCTTCACTCGATTCGATTTTTCTTTGAAACATCAATTGGGTTGATTTCTCTCAATCATATGTCAAAACTACTTGAAAAGTTTTTATGGCTTTCACCTTTTACTTTTCTAATTATGGACTTATTTATTTGGGTAGTTTTGATATTTGAATTGACAATTTGGTTGCGAAAAAAGGAGAGTCAAATATGATTAAAATAGAGAAGTTAACTCAATCTTATGGAGAAAAAGTGATTTTAGATAATGTAAATCTATTAATCGAAAAAAACGAGCTTTGTGCTCTTGTTGGCAGGAATGGTGCAGGTAAATCAACCTTCATCCACTCCATCCTTGGAGTCATTCCAGTTAAAAAAGGAACAATCGAGCTTAATCATATTTCAGTTAAGAAACAATCATGGAAAAGATATGTATCCTATTTACCTGAAAAATTCCAATTATATCCTCATTTAACTGGTAAAGAGAATATACTTTTTTTTGCCTCTTTGAAATCAGATAGTGTGAATGAAAAACATATTAATGAATGCCTAAAACTAGTTAATCTATTTGAAGAAAGAAATATGCAACTTAAATGGTATTCTAAAGGAATGCTTCAAAGATTGGGACTTGCACTAATGATTTATTTTGATACAGAAGTGCTTATTTTGGATGAACCGACCAGTGGTTTAGACCCAATCGGAAGAGCTGAAATATTATCGATCTTAAAATCCTTTTCAAATAAAACAATATTATTTTCTTCTCATCACATGGATGAAATTAAAGAAATTTGCACACATGTTGCCTATTTAGAACATGGTGAAATTCAAAAATATACGGTTGCAGATTTTATGAATCAAGTTGTTAATGGAGGGCTTTAAATGAAAAAACAATTTATTATCCTTGTATTTGGAACATTTATTTTATTGAGTGGATGCAGCAACAATGTAGAGTGGCAAATTGAAATAACAAAAGTACCTTTTTATAAAGAAAATGTCAGTGCACCCATTGAATTAAAAGTAATGGAGAATGAAAAACTGGTAAGTAATCTTGAAATTACTGTAGTATTTGAAATGGCAAAAATGGATCATGGTCAAGTTGAAGCAATACTTACGGAAAACGAAGATGGATTTTATGAAGGAACAATCCTGTTGCCGATGGAAGGTGAATGGGAAGGATTTCTGACAATTAAAAATGGTAATAAAACTGTAGAAGATGTTATTAAGTTCACTGTATCAAAAGAAGTAGCTATTGCTAAGATTAATGGGGAGGGTGTATATCAAGCTGATTTAGATTTTTATGAGTTTATTAATCTCCTTCACATTGAAATAAATAGGGAAGCTGATAAAGTTAAGTACTCTGGAGATGAACTAGATGAAGCGATAAACTATTGGAATTCACAGGTGAGATCGATTAAAAACAAAAACACACTCCTGACTCAGATTATCAGATTGAGATCTGTTGCCCTATTAGCTAAAGAAAAAGGCTATTCAGCAACGGAAGAAGAAGTAATTCATGAGGTAGAAAAGATTAAAGAAAAGTACAGAGAAAGTCCAATTGCTCTAGAGATGATTAAACAATATGGAGAAAAGAAATTTTGGGATAAGGAAAAAAGTCAATATAAGTTAATTGTATTAGCAAATAAAGTACAGCAGGATTTAATTGAAAAAGTGAGAGAAGAAAACCCAGATGCTGGGCAGGATGAGTTGAATATGTTAACACAAAGAAAATATGAAGAGTTATTAGTATCTCAGGTTAATACGCTCGACATAGAAATAATTAATTAGTATATTTTTATCAGATGTTAAAGATGACACAAATGATATAGAAATGTTTAAAGTTTGTGGGCATCGTGTTGCCATGATGAATGCAATTGATGAATTGAAAGAAATATCGGATGAGGTGACAGCATCAAATGATGATGATGGGGTGGGATTAGTAATTGAAAGAATAGTAGATTCGAAGAATAAAATTTGAAACTAATTCGTATAGATGATTGTGGAGGTACATAAAAAGAATATATTTTATACAAGATATCAACAAAAGAGGAGGAAATAAAAAAATGAATCAAATCAAAATTACCCAAGCAACAATTCATGAACTTGAAGAAGTGGCTCAACTCTTTGACCAGTACAGAATTTTCTATGAACAACCATCAGATATTGAAGGTGCTAGAAAATTTCTATATGAAAGATTTGAACATCAACAATCTATTATATTTATAGCGAAAGATGAGGTCAAAGAAGTTGCTGTTGGATTTACTCAGTTGTTTCCTATTTTTTCTTCCGTTTCAATGAAAAGAACTTGGTTATTAAATGATTTATATGTAAATGAAAAGTTTAGAGGAAGAGGAATTGCACAGGGTTTACTTGAGTCAGCAAAAACCTATGCTAAGCAGACAAATGCAAAAGGAGTAGAATTAGCTACAGCAAAAGATAACTTAACAGCTCAGAGAATTTATGAAGCATTAGGTTATGAAAAAGATGATTTTTTCCATTACTTTTTGTCCGTATAATATGAATAAGTCAAATGAATAACAACTTTTTAAATAAAGAAGAAATAGGAGGATTAAAAATGTCTGAAACAACAAGCCAGTATATATATGTGCTAAAATTAATTCCAAAATTACTTGATGAATCCCAATGGACAGATAAAGAAAAAGATATCGTAGGAAGACATTTTAAAGCTCTACAACAGTTACAAAGTGAAGGACAACTCATATTAGCTGGTCGAACACAAAATATGGATGAGACGACATTTGGGATTGTTATATTCAAAGCAGAAAGTGAGAATGAGGCCAACTTCATTATGGAAAATGATCCGGCTGTAAAAGAGGGGATAATGACTGCTAAATTACATCCATATCAAGTGGCTTTAATATCTGAGAGCAATGTATAGAGCTAGAGCAGTTCTTTGATTGAATTATATATAGAAAGTATCTAGGAAGTGATTGAATATCACATCAAAACTTTTTAGTGATAATGAATCAAAAAAAGTGCTTAGTTAATTAAGCTTTTTTTTTGATTCAACTATTTATAATTTTATGATTCTATTTAAGGGTAAATTATTTTTATTTTATTCCAAATGGACTTCCAATTTTTTTGAGTGATTCTTTTTCTGTAAATAGATAAAAGTTCCTTATTACTTAAGAAATGTGGAGTTGGTTTTACTTCTAGATTGATTACATCTTGAATTCCGCATGGGGCAGCTAAGATCAGATTGTTGTTTTTATCTAATTTTAATCCTAAAGCTGTAACTGTTTCAGGGAATTTTGAAATAGCATCAACTGAGGATGAGTAGGGAGAAAGGTCATTCATTACATGCATTCTTGCCTCATTTTTAACCTCCCAAGGGATTTTTGGCATGGTCTTTTTTAGTTTCTCTTCTAGTTTCTTTTCATGTTTTTCATCAATAAGTGAATGATCAAAATAAATCACATCAATATCTGACAAAACGGTTCTTTCACTAAAATGATGTAATGTATCCCATATCTTATTTCGGACAAATCCTGCACATATCCACCAATCTGGTAATTCTAGTGCTTTAGCAGCTAATAAGATATCCATCATCCAATGGTCTTCTTGTACTAGTTTTATAACGTCTCTTTCATTTTTTATAATCATGATCCAACTCCTTCTAAATTACAAACATGTATTCTATTTTATATAATCTTATTAAACAATGCTACTATTTTTCAAATAAATCTCAGCAATTGGTGATTTATTGAAAAAAAAGTTGTATAAATGAATCATTATACTGTATAATGATTTGAAATTTATATATAGAAACCTAGCCTTAACTAAAAAAACAGTACTAAGTATTTAGTTGAATTCTGCTAAGGATGTGTAAAAATGATAAAACCTAAAAGACTAAAACCAGGCTCAAGAATAGCGATTATATCTCCTTCAAATGGTTTGCCCTTCTTGTTTCCCGACAACTACGAATTAGGTTTGCAAATGTTACGGGAAGTATTAGAGTTTGAAATCGTTGAAATGCCGACAGCAAGAATGTCTCCTGCTGATTTATATCAAAATCCAAAAAAGCGTGCAGATGATATTAATCGATGTTTTGGAGATGACAGCATTGATGGAATGATTACATCCATAGGTGGTTATGAATCCGTTAGAATTTTACCCTATCTTAATATAAAGTCCATACTTAATAATCCTAAAATGATTATGGGAACTTCAGACCCAACAACTTTCCTTACCTATTTTAACCATTTAGGATTAGTTACTTTTTATGGTCCAACGGTTATGGCTGGTTTTGCTCAGACGAAACATCTACCTGATGAATATATAAAACATTTAAAATCTATCTTTTTTGAAGATCAATATCCTTATCAATACCAACCATATCCAAGATGGACCAATGGATATAAAGATTGGAGTATAAAGGAAACTTTAGGGGAGTGTACACCATTTTTTGAAAATGAAAATGGATGGACCTTTTTACAAGGGGTTTCAATATCAGAAGGACATTTGTGGGGTGGCTGCATTGAAGTCTTAGAATTTTTGAAATCCACCAAATATTGGCCTGACTCTCAATTTTGGCAAGGAAAAGTACTTTTTTTTGAAACTTCTGAAGAAAAACCATTACCACATCAAGTTGGATATATGCTTCGCAATTATGGAACACAAGGTATTTTTGAACAAATTAATGGTGTTATTTTTGGGAGAGCTAAAGACTATTCCCCACAAGAGAAAGAAGAGTTAAATGAAACGATTCTTCGTATTATCAAAGACGAGTTTGGGGTTAAGGACATTCCGATTGTAGTAGATATGGACTTTGGCCATACAGACCCTAGACTTATTTTGCCATTAGGATGTAAAGTTCAGCTGAATCCTGTAAATAAGGACATCATATTAATGGAAAGCCCTTTTGAAGGAAGTTAAAAAAAATTATTTGTTATAGAAAAATAAGAGCTAGTCCTATTTTAAATCAATAATCAGGAATAAAAAGAATAATGGTGTGGGAATCGTTTAGAATTTGTTCAAACTGTTCCTCTTACTACTAATCCTGGTTCGATTTGAATAGGACTCAAACTCTTGTCATTCATAATATCCATTAACATCTGTGCAGCTAGCTTCCCTATTTTTTCATGATCTTGTAAAACAGTAGTTAGAGGAGGGGTAAGGTGTTTTCCTGCATCAACATCATCACAGCCAATAATCGCTATATCTTCAGGTATGTTGATATTGTATTCTTTTAGTGCATTCATAGCACCAATCGCAAAAATATCATGCCATGCAAAAATGGCTTTGGGTAGTTGGTCACATTGAAGCATATGTTTCATCGCTTCATATCCACTGTGTGAATCAAAGTTTTCCCCATGAGCAAACCATTCTTCACGTATATTTAAACCAAAACTAGATAATGCTTTTTTGAACCCTTCTTCTCTTAACTTAGCAACCTGCCATTTTTTATTTATTCCAATATATCCGATATCTTTATATCCATGAAGATAGAAATGTTCTACCGCTTTTTTTGCGATTTGATCATTATCCGTCATGATGTAACTTGATTTAGCTCCACTTAATTCAGCATCTATCCCTACGCATGGTATATCACTTGAATCTAGTTCGATAATAGCATTTCCCATTCCTTTTTCTGCTAAAATTAAACATCCATCTACTTGGTATTCCCGGGAGGATAATAAATAGTTTTTTGTTTTTTCATCAGATTGAAGTTGATTAGAGAAAAAAACAAAATCAAATCCTTCTTTATATACAACTTCTTTAAAAGCATCGATGACTTTTGAAAAATAAGGATGGTTGAAGGGGATATCTTTTCCTAAAATAACCCCTATACATTTTGTGTTGGAAGTATTCTGATTTCGATAGTGTACCTTATATCCAAGCTCAGACATGATTGCATTTACTTTTTGTTTTGTTTCTTGAGATACGCCTGCATAATGATGAATAACTTTAGAAACAGTTGAGATAGATACGCCTGCTCTTTCAGCGATTTCTTTAATCTTAATTTTCATAATATTCACCCTATTTTTCTTTTTATTTTACCACAAAAAAATTTCTGAAGTTATGTATTAAAATATATAAAATTTTCGATAAATGATGTATAATATAGATATATAATCCTTTAATATTCATTCATAATACCTTCTATTTATCCTACCTCACATCATAAAATCTAAATATATATTACTTCATCTATATTGTTAAAATCAAAAATAAATAGAAAATTTTCCGAAAAATCATCCATTTTCGTTGTTTTTATTACTATAAACAAGAATTGTAAAATTTGATAGCGTTTCATTCTAATGCTCTCAAACCAAAGAAGGTGGATATTTTATGAGTTATGAGAAGAAAATATTTTTTTATTTATGGTTTTTGCTCTTATTTTACCCTTATTACCTTCACAAATGTTGCAAGTGAAAGTGAATGCAAATGATCTAGGGAAATTTGAACATTAAATTGTTGTTAGGAAATCATAGCTAATTTGCATTTGTGAATAATATGATTATGATTTTGAAATGATGGGGGGATACTCTTGTCATTTCTTTTTTTTGATATAATTAGATCTACATAAATGATAAGACGATCATTCTAAAAGCAATGAGGGTAAAATAGATGAGTAACTTAATAGATTATTGGTTTGTATTAATATTAGTAGCTGCTTTTTCACATGCAATATGGAATTTGTTACTTAAAAGCAGTGAACAAAAAGAAATATTTTTGTGGTCATTAAGGGTATGGTCATTCATCATCTTCTTACCTATCAGCATTTATTTTTGGCCAGAACAGCCTGTATCCATTATAGATTGGATAGTGTGGGGTTTAGGAAGTGCGATTTTACATAGTATTTATGCTCTTATTCTATCCAAAGCTTATGAAAAAAATGATTTTACTTTAGTCTATCCCATAGCACGTGGGACAGGACCTTTAATTGTTGTTATAGTAGGCATATTTATATTAAAAGAAGAAGTAGGGTTAATTACTTTACTAGGTGTTAGCATCATTATGTTTGGCATTTATGTACTATATTCTGGATTCAACTTAAAATTAGGTTTACAAACTTTAAAGATGATTCTACAAAGTCCTTGGCCTCTATTTGTTGGCGTAGCTATTGCTAGTTATACTATTTTCGATAAGATGGCTGTTGCTTTTGTACCTCCAATTATATTGAATTTAATTGATAACTTAGGACAAATAGTTATACTTGGGAATAAGGTAAGGCTTAGAGGACGAAAGGCAATATTTGAGCAATGGAAAAAACACTGGATCAAAATGGCAGTAGCTGGTGGTTTAGCTGGTTTAGCTTATATATTAGTTTTAATTGTCATGACAGAAGTTCCAGTTAGTTATGTTTCACCATTAAGAGAAACGAGTATCGTAATAGGTTCAATATTAGGATTTTTGTTTTTAAAAGAAAATTTTGGTGTTAATAAATTATTAGGTTCAATCATTATTTTTGCTGGAGTTGTAATAATTGTATGGTAAAATAATGGAGTGGTTAATCTACAGATTATTGCTATAAGTGTTAAATGATTTTGTTGTTAAAAGTATGTATCTGTTAAAAAAACTACTTCATGAATGAGTTTTTTGATTAAAAAAAAGACGCATATATTGCGTCTTTTTTTTGTGTTTTAAGTCATTAATGTGAATGTATAGTTGGAACTAGTTGCGGATGAATTTTTTTTATTTCAATTCATCATTACTTAAATAATTTATGATTATTAACAAAATACTTAAATTATTATTGAAATTAATAAAAGTATATAAAACTTTAAACTATTTTATTATAATGAACTAATAATATAAGGAGTTGGAATCATGGATGCAATCGATAAACAAATCATTCAACTATTAAAACATCACGGCAGGATGACAAATTCAGAAATAAGCAAACAAACTCATTTATCTATACCCGCAATTTCAGAACGCATTAAAAAACTTGAAAGCAAAGGGATTATAGATCGTTTTACAGTGAAGTTAAATCGAGAGAGTGTGGGTCAAACTTTACTAGCATTTGTTTCTGTCATTATAGATACAACAGAAAATATAAATTCTTTTAGAGAGACGATAGTGAAATCAGATCATGTCTTAGAATGTCATCATTTAGCGGGTGAATATGATTATTTGTTAAAAGTAGCAGTTGAAGGTACAAAAGGACTCGAGGATTTTATATCAAACACATTAAAAGAAATAAATGGTGTTCTGAAAACAAGTACGACCATTGCTTTATCAACTTTAAAAGAAGAAATGTAGTTTTAAGGTATTAGGAGTTTTTCTAATTTTCACATAAATAAGTGAGGTAGTTCTCTATGGAAAACGAGTTATTGTTTTTTCTAAAAGGGTTAATCATAGGTTTTACAATCGCGGCCCCTGTAGGTCCAATTGGAATACTCTGTATTCATCGTACGTTATATCAAGGTAGAGTTTATGGTTTTTTAACGGGTTTAGGTGCTGCTACTGCAGATATGATGTATGGTTTTATCGCTGGTTTTGGACTTACTTTTATTTCAAACTTTTTAATGGACCAGAAGATCATATTGCAAATTGCTGGTGGAGGTTTTCTAGTTTATATAGGATTGAAAATATTTAGTTCCAAACCACAGGACAGTGCTTCAAGTTCCAACAAAAAAGGGTTGTTATCCTCTTATCTCATAACATTCTTTCTTACAATCACTAATCCCATTACAATACTCTCATTTATTGGCATATTTGCAGGATTAGGCGTAGGTAGTATGGAAAATCCAAACTACTTTCTATCTTTTTTGTTAGTCATTGGTGTATTTCTTGGATCAGCTTGTTGGTGGATCATTCTTACAGGATTAGCAGGTATTTTTAGGGAACGTATAAATCCTACATTTTTAAAGTGGATAAATAGATTATCAGGTATATTTATTTTGTGTTTTGGTTTATTAGTCATTTTTAGCTTCATGTGATGTATTTTCTTTAATAATATAGTTTAATTTTTTTGAATATAATAATGTAATTCTTCAGTACATATTATTTTGACAAATCTCTTAAAAAATGTTATTTTTTAATTGTCTAAAATTAAATTGTACACAATTTATTATGAAGAGTAATACTTTACTTATGAAAGGTGATTATCCAATGCAAAATGAAGAAATTCAGTTAGCCTCAAGACCTGTAGGTCTACCAGATGAAAAAACATTTCGATTTATTACAACAGAGATGCCAACACCTAGTGAAGATGAAATTTTAGTAAAAACACTATATCTTTCAGTTGACCCATATATGCGTGGGCGTATGAGAGAGGGTAAATCTTATATCGCACCTTTTGCTATTGATCAGGTCATCTCTGGTGGCGTTGTTGGGGAGGTAGTAGAATCTAAATCTCCTAATTTCCAAAAAGGCGATATTGTAACGGGGATGTTAAATTGGGCTCGTTTTCAAACTGTTAAAGAAACATCCGTACAAAAAGTGAATCCATCTTTAGCACCAATTTCAACAAATCTTGGTGTATTAGGTATGCCAGGGGCAACAGCATATTTCGGATTAATGGATATTGGTCAGCCAAAAGAAGGTGAAACGGTTGTTGTATCTGGTGCAGCAGGTGCTGTAGGTATGATTGTTGGACAAATTGCAAAAATCCAAGGGGCTCGTGTGGTTGGTATCGCAGGTTCTCAAGAAAAAAACGATTATTTAGTTAATGAACTAAATTTCGATGCTGCCATTAATTATAAAGACCCTGATTTTAAAACGAAGTTAGCAGAAGCCTGTTCTAACGGAGTAGATGTGTATTTTGAAAATGTTGGTGGAGATATTTCTGACGAAGTGTTTAAACATTTAAATGTAAATGCTCGTATTCCTGTTTGTGGAGCGATCTCATCTTATAATAATAAAGAAATAGATTTAGGTCCACGAATTCAGACGCTTCTAATCCAAAATCGTGCATTAATGAAAGGTTTTCTAGTTTCTGATTATTCAAACCGTTTTCCGGAAGGCATTAAACAATTAGCTGGGTGGATTATGGAAGGAAAGTTAAAATATGAGGAGACGATCATTGAAGGATTTGAAAAAACACCTGAGGCTTTTGAAGGTTTGTTCAAAGGGACTAATTTAGGTAAATTATTAGTTAAGGTAGCTGATCCGAGCCTATCGTAAGATTGTTTTTATAAACTTTTAGGGAAAATAATGGCCATTTTAATAACACCATTATTTTCCCTATTTTATTTTTTTCTTACTTTTTAATTAATACAAGTTGTAGTGTAATCAATACATCATTTTCCGTATCTAACAAAACAGTATGTGGATTTTTCATTCCAAAATCATCAAATGTGACTGAAGTATCTGCTTTTAATTTCAATATCTCATTTTCTGGTAAAACCTCCGTTTCAAAAGTTACAGATTTAGTAATATCTTTAATGGTAAGATCACCGGTTAATAAAATTGAATTTGTTTGTCCAGACTGCCATTCAGTAGACCAATTTTCGATGGAGTGTAATTGAAAGGTAGCCTCAGGAAATTGTTCAGCTTTTAAAAATCTATCTCCCTTTACATGAGAGTCACGTTGACCATTCCCAGAATCAATAGAGTTGATGCCTACAATTGCATTGGCTTCTGTTAAATTAAGCTCAGCTTGATTGATCTCCCAACGTCCACTTACCTCACTAAATCGGATATTAACTTCTTCCTTTGATGTTTTAATACTTAAATATACAGATGAGTCTTCTGAGATCTCCCAGTCCCCATTTAAATCAAAAGGTTCTAAAGAAAGGTCTTCGTTAGATTGAACAGTAGATTGATCTTCAGCAACTTGATCTTCAGCAACTTGATCATCTGACGCATTCTCTTTAAACACATCATCGATTTCAATATGGTTTCCAGTATAGTAATCAAATATATAGTATCCTCCGATGAGAATTAGTAAAATAGGGACGAAAAATATTAGTTTTCTTTTATTCATTTTGAATATCTCCTCCATTAACACAATATTCTTACATTTTCAAATGTTCTATAAATCATTTCTGTAAGCATAAGTTATTAAATTTTTGAATAATTCAGTTGTAACTATAAACCCTTTAAATATTATTTATAAAACATACAATACTTTTGTGTCAGAATGATGTCCAGATTCATTTTTTGAATCCATTGATTTATTTTGATAAAATGGAGCTAAATATTGCAAATCAAGTCTTGACTTTTCTATTAAACAAACGAAACTTCATCGTATTTTTTACGTTTAATAAAACATAAGGAGATGAACCATATATGAAGCAAACAACGAAATCAATAAAAAAAGAAATCGTAAATTGGATAATCACATTTTTAGTCGCATTTGGTGTAGCCTTTTTTATTCAAAGTGAAGTATTAGCGGTTACTGAAGTGAAACAATCTTCCATGGAAAATACTTTATTTGAAAATGAAAGATTAATCATTGATAAGATTTCAGACACATTCGATGATTTTGATCGAGGAGACATTGTCATTTTTACAGAAGAGGTACAAACAAGTGGGTTTTGGAGCAGTAATATTGGAATTCAATTGAATGATTATGTGGATAAAGTAACGGATGGTGAACCAAGAAAAAGACTAGTGAAAAGAATTATTGCCATTCCAGGTGACACGATTGATATCAAAGATGGTCAAGTATACATTAATGGAGACTTAATAGATGAGTCTTATATAAAAAGCGATAAAACATTTACGAGAAATGTTGAACTACCTATTGAAGTTCCTGAAGGGGAAGTTTTTGTAATGGGTGATAATAGGACGGTTAGTAGAGATAGTAGAGATTTTGGGCTTGTAGATATAACCAACATTGAAGGGAAAGCTATTTTCAAAATGTGGCCGATAAATGAAATAGGTTTGATAGATTAACTGTTGAAAAAGGAGTTTGAGTTAGATATGGCAACTTTTGAAGATTTTAAGAAATTAGATATATGTGTTGGTGAAGTGATAAAAGCGGAGGTTTTTGAAGAGGCTCGTAAACCAGCATACAAATTATGGATAGATTTTGGGGAAGAAATAGGAGTGAAAAAATCAAGTGCTCAAATAACAGAATGTTATCAGGTTGATGAATTAGTTGGAAAACAAGTTATGGGTGTGGTGAATTTCCCTTCCATGCAGATTGCATCTTTTATGTCGGAAGCTTTAGTACTGGGAACTTATTCGGAACAAGGGGTTGTACTGATACAACCAGAGCAAAAAGTGAAGAATGGAGATAAATTAGGTTAACACGAAATTCCAGAAAGCTGCTTTTCCTTGAGGGAGCAGCTTTTTTAATGACTTAGCAAAAGGGGGGAGTAATGTAATGATTTTTAAATCTAATGAATTAATAGTTCGAGAATTAGAGCAAAAAGATGGGAATCTACTTGTGAAATGGTTATCTGATCCATTAGTTTTAAAATATTATGAAGGCAGAGATAATCCTCACGATATTCACATGGTAAAAAAACATTTTTATCATTATGAGCAGAACGTTACAAGATGTATTGTTGAATTTGAACATGTAGAAATTGGATATATTCAATTTTATTTATTGGATGAAAAAGAAAAGAAAGAGTATGGATACTTTGATGACAGCAGACTGATTTATGGAATGGATCAGTTTATAGGAGAAACATCATATTGGGATAGGGGGATAGGAAAATCTTTAGTAACTTCAATGATTCATTTTTTAATTAATAAAAAAAATGCTGATGTTATAGTGATGGATCCTCAAACATGGAATGTTAGAGCGATATCTTGTTATGAAAAATGCGGTTTTAAAAAAGAGAAATTGTTACCTGCTCATGAATGGCATGAAGGTAAAAAAAGAGATTGTTGGTTAATGGTTTTTACGAAATCCGAGATTAATTAACCTAGTTTATATGATATTGTTTGAAAATATATTTAATCTAAATAATATATTGAATCATTTTACTATAAAAGAGGGGTCAGTAGCTCATGGCACAACTATTACTGTTTATTTTGATAGGCATTCTTGTTGGAATCTGTTTAATATGGATGCAGATCGTTGGTTTTATTCTTATGTTTGCTATTATCTTTGGCATGTTATTAAAAATAATTGTTCAATTATCAAGAATTCCAGAACCTTTAGATCCACTAACTACAAAACCACAACGTAGAATCTCAAGATTATCTGAAGCAGAATATAAAAAATATTTCAAAGATAAGGAATAGACAGCAAATCCACTTTACTTATAAAAGGAGTTGTATAATTTGATTTTAGAAGCAGTTATGTTAAACGTTATTTCTGATCAAACGGAACAATTTGAAATGTCTTTTAAAGAAGCATCTAATATTATATCAAAAATGAAAGGATACATTTCTCATGACCTTCACTGTTGTATAGAAGTAGATAATAAATATTTATTACTTGTAAAATGGCAGACACTTGAAGATCATACTGTTGGGTTTAGAGAGTCTGAAGAATATTTAGAGTGGAAAAAAATCCTCCATCATTATTACGATCCGTTTCCAGTTGTTGAGCACTTTGAAAAAATAAATTTAAAGTAAAAACATTAAAATAAAGTCTTCATCATATTTTTTTTAAGTATAAGATTAATGGTGTTAGCACCTTCAGGGACATTAATATTTATCGTTTTAACAAAATTTATTCCAATCAAAGTGATTTCTGGCGGTAAATTCTTTATATATAGATTTTCCAGTTTCCATCTTCTTTATCCATCTACATAATATGTTCTTCAAAAAAATATCCGACAAAAATAGTGTCAAACTGTTTCTAAATGAGTCACATGTGATTCATTGAGATTCCCAAATTTTATTGTAATTTCCAATATTTAAAGCTCTGGATGATTAAAAAAGTTGTTTAAAAGGGTATCTGCATTTAAAAAAAACAATTAAAATTATTTATATAGGTATAAAATGTTTCAATTTTGGGAAACTGACTATTTACACGAAATGACCAAATCGGTATAATAGTATAGAAAGGTATACAACATATGTACTACATCCATAAATTTTTTTAAAATTAAAGCACAAAAACAGGAGGGGAGAGTATTGAATCTTTTAGTATGTCTTAAACAAACCTTTGATACTGAAGAGAAAGTACACATCGAAAACGGGAAGGTTAGTGAAGACGGGGCAAAGTTCGTCATTAACCCTTATGATGAATATGCTTTAGAAGAAGCGATTCGTTTAAAAGAACAATTTGGCGGTGAAGTGACTGCAGTTACAATTGGAACTTCTCAGGCTGAAACTGCATTGAGAACAGCTCTTGCGATGGGGGCTGATCATGTTGTTTTAATTAACGATGAGCGTTTAATGGGAGACGAATTCACAACTTCAAAGGTATTAGCTGCGTTTATGAAAGATAAAGATTATGACTTAATCTTAAGCGGTTACATGTCTGTAGACAATGGCGGAAGTCAAAGTGGAATACGTCTAGCAGAAGAATTAAATATCGCTCATGTGAATGCAATCACCAAATTAGAGGTACAAGGTAATCAGGTAGTAGTGGAACGAGATGTAGAAGGAGACGTTGAAATCATTGAAGCTGGGCTCCCGATATTAATCACAGCTCAACAAGGATTAAATGAGCCTCGATATCCTTCACTGCCAGGTATTATGAAAGCGAAAAGGAAACCGATTCAAGAGCTTAAAGCTGAGGATTTATCGATTGATCTAGATCAGATTCAAGCAAAAACCAAAATCATAGATCAGTTACTTCCACCAAAAAGGCAAGAAGGAAGAATATTACAAGGTGAAATGGATGAACAAGTGAATGAACTCGTAAGCTTATTACAAGGTGAGGTGAACATCAATGGGTAGAGAAGTAATCGTATTTGCAGAGATTAAAAATGGAAGTTTACGTAATGTTTCTTTTGAAGTCTTAAATGCAGCAAAACGTATACATGATGGTGGGAAAATTACTGCAGTGATTTTCGGTGAACAACCAGATTCATTTGCTGAACTACTTACTTCACACGGAGCAGATGAAATTTTAGTTGTAAACAATGAGGAACTAGCAAATTACACTACAGATGCTTACACTCAAGCTTTCATTTCAATTATAGATGAAAAAAATCCAGATGTAATTTTGATGCCTCATACTGCATCTTGTAAAGACTTTGCACCTCGTTTAGCATCCCATTTAAGCTGTGGACTTATTACTGATTGTACAGACGTAAATATTGAAAACGGAAACATTGTGTTTACTCGTCCAATTTATGCAGGTAAAGCATTTCAAAAGAGGGAAGTCATCGATGGAAAGATTTTTGCTACGATAAGACCAAACAATATTCCGAGTGGTACAGAGGACAGCAGTCGTACAGTGAACAAAGGAACTATGAATGTCAACATTGAAAACATTCGTACGGTTGTAAAAGAAGTTGTTCAAAAAGCAACGGAAGGTGTAGATTTGTCTGAGGCAAAAATCATTGTATCTGGAGGTAGAGGAGTAAAAAGTACTGAAGGATTTGAGCCAATTAAAGAATTAGCAGATGTTCTTGGAGCAGCTGTTGGAGCTTCAAGAGGTGCATGTGATGCTGAATATTGCGATTATTCTTTACAGATTGGACAGACGGGTAAAGTTGTTACACCAGATTTGTATATTGCCTGTGGGATCTCAGGAGCAATTCAACATTTAGCAGGAATGTCAAATTCAAAGATCATCGTTGCTATTAATAAGGACCCTGAAGCGCCAATATTTGATATTGCTGATTTTGGAATTGTTGGGGATTTATTTGAAGTAGTTCCGATGTTAACAGAGCACTTTAAAAAGGTGATAAACAAACAAGCTTCATAACAATATGATGAGGTGGTTTTTTGATGTCTAAGGATCCATGGACAAAAAATTATCCAGAAGGAATTGAACCACATCTTGAATATCCTTCACAATTAGTATCAGATTTTTTGAAAAATTCAACTGAGCAGTTTCCCAATCATAATGCAATTTATTACTTTGGAACAAAAATCACCTATAGTGAACTGATCAAACAAGCTTATAAATTCGCGAACCTATTGAAAGAAAAAGGTGTTAAACCCGGAGATCGTGTAGCAATAATGCTTCCCAATATACCTCAGTATATTTATTGTTATTATGGCGTGTTATTTATGGGAGGCATTGTTGTTCAAACGAATCCTTTGTATGTAGAAAGAGAACTGGAACATCATCTAAAGGATTCGGGAGCAAAAACTATCGTTGCACTTGATTTAGTATACTCCCGAGTGAAAGCGGTTAAAGAAAAGGTCAACTTGGATAA
This sequence comes from Chengkuizengella sediminis, assembly GCF_010078385.1. Taxonomy (NCBI): domain Bacteria; kingdom Bacillati; phylum Bacillota; class Bacilli; order Caryophanales; family Paenibacillaceae; genus Chengkuizengella; species Chengkuizengella sediminis. The sequence goes on along the minus strand of NZ_SIJC01000001.1, from coordinate 765,303 downwards.
TGTATTTATCACTGGTATACAAGATCATCTTCCATTGATAAAAAAGTTATTATATCCTTTAGTGCAAAAGTTTAATAAAGGACCTTACACACGTTTAAATTTAGAAAAAGAGCAAGTTTTATCGTTAAAGAAAGAATTACAACAAGCTTCAGACAACCCAGTTGATAGTCCAAGTAAACCTGATGAAGTAGCAGTCTTACAATACACTGGTGGTACTACGGGTGTATCTAAGGGAGTGATGCTGACCCACATAAACCTTGTGTCAAACACGATTCAATGTCAAACATGGGTCAAAGTAAAAAAAGGTAGAGGTAGTGTATTGGCGGTTGTTCCTTTATTTCACGTTTATGGTATGACAACTTGTATGAACTTTAGTGTTGCATCAGGGGCAGTGGTGAATTTAATTCCTAAATTTGAGGTAGATTCATTATTAAAATTAATAGAATCACAGAAACCGACTATTTTCCCAGGTGCGCCAACATTATATCAAGGCATTATTAACCACCCTAAAGTCCATCAAACGGATCTTTCTTCTATTGAATGTTGTATTAGTGGTTCAGCTCCATTACCAGTTTCAACTCAACAAAAATTTGAAGAGTTGACTAAGGGCAAGTTGGTAGAAGGATATGGACTATCTGAAGCTTCGCCTGTTGTTATTGCGAATCCAGTTTGGGGACATCGAATCGAAGGAAGTATTGGTATTCCTTGGCCTAACACTGACAGTAAGGTCGTTAATGAACTAGGTGAGGAAGTCCCTCCTCATGAAATTGGTGAAATCATTGTAAAAGGACCGCAAGTCATGAAGGGATACTGGAATCAACCAGAGGAAACAGCAGCAGTATTAAGGGACGGTTGGTTGTATACAGGGGATATGGGTTATATGGATAACAAAGGATACTTTTATATTGTGGATCGTAAAAAAGATATGATTATCGCAAGCGGTTACAATGTATATCCTAGAGAGATTGAAGAGGTTTTATATAATCATCCAGCAGTGAAGGAAGCTATTGTTCTCGGTGTGCCCGACAAATATCGTGGTGAAACCGTAAAAGCATATATTGTCCGAAAAAAAGATTCAAATGTAACGGATGAAGCGTTGAATCAGTATTGTCGCTCTAATTTAGCTTCATATAAAGTACCGAGAATATATGAATTTCGTGATGAGCTTCCTAAATCAATGGTTGGAAAAATATTACGTAGAGTATTGGCAGAAGAACATGCTGCCACACTCGAAGAATAAAACCAGGAGGTAAAGTATGGAAAAACAAATTAGAAAAGCAGCCGTGTTAGGGTCTGGTGTGATGGGTGCATCCATTGCTGCTCATTTAGCAAATGTAGGTATTGAAACTTTCCTTTTAGACAGAGTGATAGAAGGGGAAAAAGACCCAAATGTACTAGCACAGACTGCGAAAAAAAATCTTTTAAAAGCAAAACCGAGTCCAATATATTCCAAACAATCTTTAGAACTTATTAAAGTAGGTAATTTTGAAGATGATCTTCACCGTGTTTCTGAGGTCGATTGGGTCATTGAGGTTGTTATAGAAAATCTAGATATTAAAAAACAACTGCTTAACAAAGTAGAACAACATTGGAAACCGGGCACGATTGTAAGTTCTAATACTTCAGGAATTTCTATTCAACAAATATCTGAAGATTTATCAGATTCATTGAAAAAGAACTTTTTAGGTACTCATTTCTTTAATCCTCCAAGATATATGAAGTTACTAGAATTGATACCAACAGAGGCAACAGATCCAAACATTGTACAAATGATGGCAAAGTTTTGTGAAAGAAAGTTAGGTAAAGGAATTGTTATAGCTAAAGATACGCCTAATTTTATTGCAAACAGAATTGGGACATATGGATTAATGGTCGTTTTACATGAAATGAAGAAGTTTGGATTGTCCGTTGCTGATGTGGATCAGTTAACTGGACCACTTACAGGTAGACCTAAAAGTGCTACTTTTAGAACATTGGATTTAGTTGGTTTGGACACATTTGTATTTGTTGCAAACAACGTATATGAAAATGTAGGAGATGGACCTGAGAAAGAAATTTTTAAAGTTCCTGAGCTTCTTACTGAAATGGTGAAAAATGGTCAGTTAGGTGAAAAAACAAAAAAAGGTTTCTATCAGAAAAAACGAACTGAAGCAGGAAAAGAAATTTTACAATTTGATATTCAAAGTAAAAGTTATGCTCCTAAAACAAAAACGAAATTTGCTTCTGTTGAAAACGCAAAAAATGCAAAAGGTTTAAAAGGAAAATTAAAAGCCTTGATCTCTTCCGATGATGCAGCAGGAAAATTTGTTTGGGAAATTATGAAAAAAAGCTGGTTGTATTCTGCTAGTAAAGTGCCAGAGATTGCTGATGATATTTCAGCTATTGATGATGCAATGAGATGGGGATTTAATTGGGAACTTGGTCCTTTTGAAGCATGGGATGCTGTAGGTTTAGAATCTACTGTTGCTCGAATGAAAGAAGAGGGAGAAGAGATCCCAGCATGGATTGAAAAAATGCTTTCCGATGGTAAAACATCATTTTACCAGAAGGAAGAAGATAAAACTTTTTACGTAAAAATAGATGGTGGTTTAAACGAAAAAGAGATACCAAAAGAATTCATCAACTTAGAGTTAATAAAAGAGAAAAATGGTGTTATTAAAAAGAATACAGGTGCAAGTTTAATTGATATTGGGGATGATATTGCTTGTTTGCAATTCCATTCACCAAACAGTACCGTAGGCCCTGATGTATTACAAATGTTCCTACATTCTTTTGAGGAAGTAAGAAAAAATTATCGTGGTCTTGTGATTGGACATCAAGAAAAACACTTTTGTGTTGGTGCAAATTTAATGATGATGTTAATGGAAGCTCAGGATGAAAACTGGTTCGAAATTGATCAGATGATTACTACTTATCATCAAGTTGCGATGAATATGAAATATTTTGAAAAGCCAATCGTATCTGCTCCATTTAACATGTGTTTAGGCGGAGGGGTAGAGCTTGTTATTCCTGCTCCACATGTGCAAGCATCAGCTGAAACATATATGGGATTAGTAGAAGTAGGTGTTGGTTTAATTCCAGCAGGTGGCGGTACGAAGGAAATGTTATATCGTAATACGGTACCTATGGATATAAACAAAACGATTGATTTACAGCCGTTTGTTAACCGAGTATTTGAGAACATTGGTCAGGCAAAGGTATCAACTAGTGCAGCAGAAGCTAGGGATCTTGGATATCTAAGTGATACGGATCGAATTACAGTTAATTCAGATTATTTACTTCATGATGCAAAACAAGCCGTATTAGGAATGTCCATTGCAGGGTATGAAGCACCTCAAGCGAAAAAAATCCGAGTTGTAGGAGAACCTGGTCTTGCTACATTAAAATTGGGCTTATATCACATGAAGTCTTCAGGTTATATCAGTGACCACGATGAATTAATCGGGACTAGACTTGCTAACATTTTAACAGGTGGTAATATCCCAGCAAATACATTAGTTGATGAGCAATACATTTTAGATTTGGAAAAAGAAGCATTTTTGAGTCTTTTAGGTGAACCGAAAAGCCAAGCTAGAATGCAACATATGTTATTAAAAAGAAGACCTTTGAGAAATTAAAGTGATTTTTATAAAAGTCTTACTTTGAGAGGAGTAATAATATGAAGGAAGCTGTTATTGTTTCAGCAGTGAGAACACCAATGGGTAAAGCCCATAAAGGTTCTCTTGCAAATACACGTGCAGAAGATTTAGGAGGTCTTGTTGTTGAGGAGGTTGTTAAACGCACCCCTGGATTATCTGCGGAAGAAATTGAGGATGTCATTATTGGTTGTGCCATGCCTGAAGGTGAACAAGGATTAAATATGGGACGTATCGTAGCTTTAAGAGCAGGATTACCGGATACAGTGCCTGGTTTAACGATTAATCGTTTTTGCTCTTCTGGTTTACAGTCCATTGCTTTTGCAGCAGAACGAATTATGAGTGGATTCTCAGATGTGATTGTTGCAGGTGGGGTAGAAAGCATGAGTCATGTACCTATGTCAGGATTTAAACCTCAACCAAATCCTTATTTGGTAGATCATCGTCCAGAGGTATACATCTCTATGGGGAATACAGCGGAGAATGTAGCAAGTGAGTATGAAGTATCTCGTGAAAAACAAGATGCTTTTGCTGTAAGTAGTCATCAAAAAGCAGCGGCAGCAATTGAATCTGGAAAATTCAAAGAAGAAATTGTTCCTGTTCCAGTTAAACAGATGATTATAAATGATGCAGGTAAAAAAGAAGAAGTATCCTTTATGTTTGATACAGACGAAGGTGTTCGTGCGAGTACAAGTGTAGAAGTGTTGTCTAAATTAAGACCTGCATTTTTACTAGGAGGTTCCGTAACAGCAGGAAACGCTTCTCAAATGAATGATGGAGCTTCAGCAGTTGTAGTTATGTCTAGAGAAAAAGCAGATCAATTAGGGTTAAAACCACTGGCTATTTTCCGCAGCTTTGCTGTTGGAGGGGTAGGTCCAGAAGTTATGGGAATTGGTCCTGTAGTTGCGATTCCAAAAGCATTAGAGCTTGCAGGATTAACGTTAGACCAAATTGATTTGTTTGAAATCAATGAAGCTTTTGCAGCTCAAGCTCTTGCTGTAATGGAAACATTAAAAATTGATCCAGCTAAGGTAAATGTAAATGGAGGAGCGATTGCATTAGGTCATCCACTTGGATGTACTGGTTCAAAACTTACTACAACATTGATACATGAAGCAAAACGTAGAAATAGTAAATATGGTGTGGTTAGTATGTGTATTGGCGGTGGTATGGGCGCTGCAGGAGTATTTGAATTTGTTTAAAATAAAATCAAATAAAAAGCATTTTTTACTTTTACTTTTTTAGTACTATGATCTCTAAAAAAGTAATAACAATTACCATAAAAGTTTAATCAGAAAATTTCAGACCCGAAATGTATTCGATCCAGCCTTTGCGCTGGGTCGGTTATAAATTGCCACTTTTATGTGTGGTACAAACAACTATTATGTGTGTTATAATTTTGAGGAGGAATTTACGATGATCAAAGATGTTGCTAAAGGTGGAAGTTATTTATTAGGTGATGTGGATGCTTCTTCGGTTTTTACACCTGAGGATTTTTCAGAAGAACATAAAATGATAGCAGGAATGACAGCTGACTTTGTAGAAAATGAAATAGCACCAGTAGACGAAAGAATTGAAACACAGGACTTTGATTTACTAGTTAATTTATTACAAAAAGCTGGAGAATTAGGTTTATTGGGGGCTTCAATTCCTGAAAATTATGGAGGAACCAATTTAGATAAAATTAGTTCTACCTTAATTGGTGAGAAACTAGTTCGTGGTAGTTCATTTGCTTTAAGTGTGGGTGCACATGTAGGGATTGGAACTCAACCCATTGCACTTTTTGGAAATGAGGATCAAAAATCTAGATATTTACCTTCACTTGTAACCGGTGAAAAACTAGCTGCATACTGTTTAACTGAACCATCCTCAGGTTCAGATGCATTAGGAGCAAAAGCAACAGCAGTTTTAAGTGAAGATGGTAAACATTATATCCTAAATGGAACAAAACAATTTATTACTAATGCAGCATTTGCTGATGTATTTATCGTATATGCAAAAGTGGACGGTGAAAAATTTACAGCATTTATCGTGGAAAAATCATTTGAAGGAGTATCTACTGGTCCAGAAGAAAAGAAAATGGGAATTAAAGGTTCCTCAACACGTCCTCTAATATTAGAAGATGTGAAAGTTCCTGTAGAGAACTTATTAGGTGATATTGGTAAAGGGCATGTAATCGCATTCAACATTTTAAACTTGGGACGTTATACTTTAGGAGCAGGTTGCGTAGGTACTTCTAAATGGGCGATAGATTTAGCTGTAGAGTATGCACAACAAAGAAAACAATTTGGTAAAGCCTTAGTTGAATTTCCGCTTATTCAGAAAAAGATTGCAGATATGGCTGTTTATACTTATGCAGCTGAAAGTGTCGTATATCGTACAGGTGGATTAATGGATGATGCTTTAAAAACATTAGATGTAAATGATGAAAACTATCAGAAAGATGTAGTGAAAAAAGTTGCAGATTATGCTTTAGAATGTTCTGTTAACAAAGTGTTTGCATCAGAGTGTTTGGATTTTGTTTCAGATGAAGCAGTTCAAATTCATGGTGGTTATGGATTTACACAAGAGTATAAAGTAGAGAGAATTTATAGAGACTCTAGAATTAACAGAATTTTTGAAGGAACTAATGAAATTAACCGATTATTAATTCCAGATATGTTATTCCGTAAAGCAATGAAAGGCGAATTGCCTATGATGGAAGTAGCAGCTAATTTAGAGCAAGAGCTAGTAGCCTACATGCCACCTATGATTGACGAAGATACACCATTAGAAAAGGAAAAAGCAATGCTGGCATCTGCTAAAAAGATCTTTTTAATGGTTGGTGGAACTGCTGTTAAGAAATATAAACAAGCTTTACAAGAAGAGCAAGAAATTTTAGAAATCATATCTAATTTAGCGATACAAATTTATGCATTAGAATCTGTGATATTAAGAACAGAAAAAGCGATTGCTAAAGATGGAGTAGAGAAAGCAAAACAAAAATTAAATCTCACTACTACATTTGCGCATGAAACTTTCACTAAAATCGAATTAATGGCTAAAGATGGAATTGTTTCAATGGATGATGGTGATTCAGCATTAATGGTTCTTTCTATCCTAAAGAAATTAGTTCGTTTTAAACCTAAAAATTTATTAAACATTAAAAGAGAAATAGCTGATAAGATCATTCAATCTGATCAATATTCAGTTTAGGTGGCAGTATGAATGGCAGCATGAACCAAAAAGAATGGGAAGCCTTTCAAAATATGTTAGCGGAAAAAGTGAAGGGCACTTTTATGGAACTCTTAAATAGTGAAGTCACAGAAATAAAAGACAATCAAATTTTTGGTTCCTTTAAAGTAGAACCCATACATCTTAATCCAAATGGTATCATACACGGAGGCGTTCACGCTTCCGTGTTGGATAGTATCATGGGGCTGGCTGTGGTTGTAGCTCGCCCTAATGATAACTTAGTGACTACCACGTTAAACATCCATTATTTAACTGCTTTAAAAGATGGAATGTTAAAAGTAAGTGCAAAAGTTATACATCAAACAAATAATACCCTTACAACTGAGGGAGAAATTAGAAGTGATGATGGGCAGCTTGTTGCGAAAGCAACAGGCTCATATCGAGTGATTAATAAATAAAGGTGGGTGATTCTATGGGTCCATTAACTATAATTCAGCTTTGTGCATTTTTATTGCTCACTGGATATGTTTTCTATTTGTTTTATCACATCATGTATAGTCGATATTCATTTATTAAATTAGGAAAACAAGAGTCATTAGAGCCTGAATATAAACAAAGGTTCAAACAGATTGCAGTAAATATGTTTGGTCATAAAACGTTATTAAAGGATAAAAAAAGTGGTTTGATGCATTTGGTTATGTTTTACGGATTTATCCTGATACAATTTGGTGCAATTGATTTGGTTGGTAAAGGATTAGTACCAGGCTGGCATTTGCCATTAGGCTCATTTTATCCAATCTTTGTATTTATTCAGGAAATTACAGTTCTACTTGTATTATTAGCTACTGGTTACGCTTTTTACCGTCGATATGTTGAAAAGTTAGCTCGTTTAAAACGAGGCTGGAAAGCAGGTATCGTAATCTTATTGCTTTCAAGTTTAATGCTTTCTATCATATTGGCAGGAGGCTTGGAAATGATATGGAAAGGGCATGAAGCGAGTGCTCTTCAACCCATTAGTTCCCTATTTTTATTGGCATTTTCTTGGATGGGAAGCAGTATTGCTGGGGTATTGTTTTATGTTTTTTGGTGGATTCATTTATTGATTTTATACACATTTTTAATTTATGTACCGCAGTCTAAACATGCTCATTTGTTTTTTGCACCTATTAATGTCTTTATTAGAAAACTAGGTGTACCAGGCAAATTGAAAAAAATTGATTTAGAAGATGAAAATGCAGAATCTTTTGGTGCTGGAAAAATCGAAGATTTCACGCAAAATCAACTTGTAGACTTGTATGCGTGTGTAGAATGTGGTCGTTGTACAAGTGTTTGTCCAGCTGCGTCAACCGGAAAGATGTTATCTCCGATGCATTTAATTACTAATATGAGAGATCATCTAACCAACAAGGGGGCAGCAATTACATCCCGTACACCTTGGATGCCTGCTTTTGCATTTGGAGGAACAACAGCCAATGAGCTAGCAGCTTCTACTGAAACTGAACTAGATACACCTTTAGTAGGTGAAGTTGTTACGGAACAAGAGCTTTGGGCTTGTACTTCTTGCCGAAATTGTGAGGAAGTATGTCCTGTTGCCAATGAACATGTAGATAAAATTATGGATATGCGTCGTTATTTAGTATTAACGGAAGGAAGCCTGCCTGCGGAAGCGGCTCGTGCATTAAACAATATCGAAAGACAGGGGAATCCTTGGGGACTTAACCGTTTAGATCGTAAAAATTGGATAGATCAATTGGATGATCAAAATAACGTGTTAGAAGTACAAGAAACTGAGTCTTTTGAATATTTATTTTATGTAGGTTCAATGGGTTCATACGATAAACGTTGTCAAAAAATTTCTGAAGCCTTTGTTAATATTATGAATAAAGCAGGCATCACCTTTGCAGTTCTTGGAAATGAAGAGAAGAACTCGGGAGATACTGCTAGACGTTTAGGAAATGAATATTTATATCAAATGCTTGTAGAAGAAAACGTAGAATTATTTAAAAATCATAACGTCAAAAAAATAGTCACAATTGATCCCCATGCGTTCCATACGTTTAAAAACGAGTATCAAGATTTTGGTTTACCTGAGGATGTTGAAGTATATCATCATTCACAACTCATTTCAAAATGGATAGAAGAAGGTAGAATTCAACCTAATAAGTCCATGATGGATAAAATCACTTATCATGACCCTTGTTATTTAGGACGTCATAACAATGAATATGAGGCTCCACGTCAAGCTTTATCCTCTATACCTGGAGTAGAACTTGTAGAAATGGAACGTTCAGGAAGCAACAGCATGTGTTGTGGTGCTGGTGGTGGAATGATGTGGATGGAAGAAACAGAAGGAACAAGGGTGAATAATGAAAGGACAGAACAGGCATTACAAACAAAACCTGATCTGATTGCAACAGGTTGCCCGTATTGTCTTACCATGGTTGACGATGGATTAAAAGCGAAAGATGAAGAGAGAGTCCAAGCGAAGGATATCGCTGAGATTATCTCTGAGAGCTTAGTGGGTTAAAAAGATTTTGAAATTATGATATAAGAGTTACTGTAATAATAAAACCTGTGGATGGCAGATTGCATTCACAGGTTTTTATTTTTCTGCTTTTTTTATGTCAATAAGGAGCACAAAATGACAGGTTTAAACTGAAATTCACTGTTAAACTTAATATTGACGTTGAGGGGGTAAATTTATGAATATGCTTCAAAGTATGAATGAATGTATTGATTATATTGAAAAGAACATGAATCAAAAAATAGAACTATCTGTATTAGCAAGTAAGTCACTCAGTTCTAAGTTTCACTTTCAAAGAATGTTTCATATGTTAACAGGTTATACAGTAGCTGAATATATACGAAAACGGAGGCTGACATTAGCCGCCCAAGAACTGACAGATACGAAAACTAAAGTGATCAATGTTGCTTTAAAGTATGGGTATGAAACACCAGAGTCATTCTCAAAAGCTTTCCGGAGAGTGCATGGCATTTCCCCTTCACAAGTAAGGGAATCAGACGTTTCATTAGTCGCCTTTCCACGAATCACATTTCATATTTCTTTAAAAGGAGAAAAGGAAATGAATTATAAAATTATGAAGAAAGACAGTATTAAAGTCATAGGAAAAGGAATAAAAGTGCCAATGGTGAAAGAGAAGTCTAGAGAACATATTTTAAAATTTAGAGAGGAGATGCGACAAGAAAGTGTAGATAAACATATTCTTTCTATTACAGGACAAATGGATCTACTAGGTGTAATTATGGACATAGATCATGAAAAAGAAGAATTCACTTACTTTATTGGTGCAATGATCTGTGATAAAGAGGATTTGGAAAATTATGAACAAAAAGAGATTTCTTCTGCTTCATGGGCTGTTTTTGAATCCATTGGTGCGATGCCAGATGCAGTTTCAAAAGTATGGGATCGCGTCTATTCAGAGTGGTTTCCTTCAACTGGATATGAGCAACTCGCAGGAGTACCTGAAATCGAGTTGATTCCTCCAGGTGATGATACAAACCCAAATTATCGATGTGAAATTTGGATTCCAATAAAAAAGAAATAAATTATATAGATATGAATTAAAAACTGATTATGGAGGAATAAGATGAAGGTAACTACAGGAATTGAAATGTTCGAGATCGAAAGAAAAGACTTTTTGGGGCAGGATGTGATAATACATCCTACAGTGATTAGGGATAAAGAAATGGCTGTATTGATAGACACTGGTTTCCCAGGTCAAAAAGATATTTTTCTTGAAGAATTTGAAAAAGCATCTGTACCTTTTGACCTTCTAAAAAAGATCATCATTACTCATCATCATTTCGACCATACAGGAAGTTTACCTAGTATTTTAGAGGTGTCGCATCATAATATTCAAGTTTTATCAAATGAATTAGAAAAACCATATATTCAGGGAGAAAAAGATCTGTTAACAGATGAATTGCTGGCTCAAATGGAATCTTGGCCAGAACAATGGCGTAATGACTTTAAATCAGAATTATCCAATCCACCAAAAACTAATGTTCACAAAATAGTGACAGATGGTGAAGAGTTACCTTATTGTGGAGGAATCATTGTCATCAATACACCAGGTCATAGCATAGGACATATTAGCTTGTATCATAAACAAAGTAAGACTCTTATTGCTGCAGATGCAATGGTTATTCAAGATGGTGTGTTAGAACTAAACCAGCAATCTATGGATATTGAATTATCTCAAAAATCATTGAGCAAGTTCACACAATATGATATTGAAACTGTTATTTGTTATCACGGTGGTTTAATTAATGACAATGTAAATGAACGTATCGCTAAATTGGTCCTTTCTTAATACACTATACTTGATTTTGTTGGATGATGTCCATAATTTGGAACATAATCTCGGCCTAAAGTTGTATTTAAAACTAATCCTTCTGAAGGTGGTTAATAGGGCTTTTAATAACTATGATGATTATATAACCCCTCAGGGAGAGTTTATATATAGATGCGAAACAAGGTGGGAGATTATTGGAGAATAAAAACGCATATACAAAAATGCTTAAAAACAATAAAGAATATAAAAAACTATTTTATGCTCAAACGACGAGTACAATTGGTGATTGGTTTAGTACCATAGCTTTATTAACTTTTGTTTATGGGATTACAGAGTCACCCTTAATGGTAAGTTTAACACTCATTAGCAAAGGGGTTCCTCAATTATTGTTTAGTCCGTTTGCTGGTGTTTACGTTGATAGAAGTAATCGAAAAAAGATTTTAATCATTACGGATTTGATTAGAGCTATCATTGTATTAGGCCTTCTTTTTGCTGAAAGTTTTATATATTTGGTTTTTATTGTGAATGCTTTAATGGCGATATGTTCTACATTATTTAATCCAGCAAGACAAAGTATAATCCCCAGGATGGTTAGTAAAGAAGAATTGCCTGTAGCCAATTCATTGTCAAGTTCTATGCAGGCAATCTCTGCTATTCTTGGTTCTAGCGTAGGAGGAATTGTATTAGGTTTTCTAAGTCCTAATATCGCTTTTGTATTAAATAGCATGACTTTTATTATTTCAGCTGTATTTATACAATTTACTGAAATCCCTCAAGCAGAGAAAAAACAAAAAACAACTAAAACTAGCTTCCTTAAAGATATGATAGTTGGTTATAAATTTATCATTCAGACTCCTATTATTTTAGGTTTGATTTTAGTAGGTATGTCTTGGGGGATTGTAGGTGGAGTTTATCAAATTCTGCTCACAATTTATGGTTCTGATGTATATCAATTAGGTGATAATGGAATCGGTATCTTATATGCAATACAAGGATTAGGGGTGTTAATTGGGAGTGTTTTTGTAGCTAAGTATATATCATCAGATACAGAGAAGATGAAAAAATATTTTGGATGGTCTTATTTATTACAAGGCATATTTTTTATTTTGTTTGTTCTTTCTGTAAATATTTTTATTGGACTTATATTTCTTTTATTGATGCGAGTAGCAGGAGGGATTATAATCCCATTAGACTCAACTCTAATTCAGAATTATTCACCTGATGAACAGATAGGGAAAGTTTTTACATTGCATTATGCGGTTTATGGATCATTATTTCAATTATCTATGTTTTTAACAGGGATTTTACTAGACTATTATTCTCCCCAAGTCATAGGTGTAGCTTTTGGGATGATTTGTGTACTTACAAGTAGTATTTGGCTTGTTCTTTTATATCGTAATAAGCTAGGTGTTTCTGTTGTTGAAAGTTGAAGCATATTGGTTAGTAAAGGACTTACTTGGTATGACATATAACTTCATTTAAGAGGTATTAATGACCACCATGAAAAATTTAATGAAAATTTCTATTAATATTTTGGAATGAGTTATATAATATGAGTTAAACATTTGAGTTAGTTAATATAATGAGTAAACGCGATTTCATGGATTGATTTTACATTTATTTAATAAATGCAAAGTTATGATCAAATGATTATGAGTGTAAAAAGTGGGTGAGAAACATGAAGAAGATATTTATGTTTATCTTAGTTGTTGTAATGATGAACGTATTATTAATTATAACTAATCCAAATTTAGAAGATTATAAAGAATATATGGCTCAAGAAGATGAAAGGCTCGGAATAACGACCCCAGACACTCCTAAAATCATAATTGAACATATTAATTTCTATCTATTTTCTACCTATACCCCTTTTATTGAAGTAATTGATGAAAATGGAGTAACTCATCTAGGGATTTTGGGCAAATTCTTTAAAGTGTCAGATGGACAATTTGATTATCCATGGTGGTTAGAACCATTTAACTGAAATAGAAACAAATAAATTCACTTTAATTGGGAGCGTACTTTAAAATTGAAATACATTGAATTTGGAATAGGTAATACTTGGTTAATAAGAACTGAAACAGAATTAAACAATGGTACAGAATTTGAAGAAAAAGGAATTGTTGATCCTGTAAAGTTTCACTCCGTATACTTACGTATTTGGGTTGGAAAAACGGTATATATTTTAGATTTAAAAAGAGGTTTTCAAAAAGGAACGAAGGATCGTAATAAATTCAAGTTTATTTTTGGAGTTACAAGTAGGTAATATGGCTAATTTAACTGTTCATTAAAACCAATATATAGGATGTGATTGTATGAAAGAGAGAGTTTTAATCACTGGTGCAGGTAGGGGGCTTGGATATGAACTAACTAAGTCCTTTTTTAATACTCATTATGAGGTATACACAATTGTTCGAAATATTGAACATGCAGTAAATCTACAAAAAGAATTCCCAACTTGCAAACCGATTATCACAGATATCACAGAGGATCAATCCATTAATTTCATTCATTCACAGTTGAAAAAACATACTGATGTAATAGATATTGTAATAAACAATGCAGGTATATCTGGTAAAGAGTATAAGTTTGAAAAGGTAACAGCATCCGAAATAAATGAAGCGATTCAAGTACATTGTGTTGGGGTGATTAGAGTTGTACAGGCCACATTACCTTTATTGAAAAAGGCTTCAAATCCTAGAGTGATAAATGTTTCTTCACGTTTAGGCTCTTTAGCGAAAATGGCATCTGGTGAGTTTAAAAAAAGAAAGTTTTCTTATTCTTATCGCGTAACCAAAGCAGCGCAAAATATGCTCTCCATATGTATGAGCAATGAATTAGAAGAGTACGGAATTAGTGTGAATTCTATTCACCCAGGTAAAATTAAAACAAGAACTGCAGCTTCAGATGCAAATCTTGAACCGTATGAAGCAGCACAAAATATTTTCAAATGGATAAAAGACCTAAAGAAGAATGAATCAGGTTTATATGTAGAGCCTGGTATTGGAAAGTTACCTTGGTAGGTCACATTTAATGTTTAATAGTATATCATTAATCAAAATAAGTGTTTATTGCAATTTTAACAATTTTGAATGTAATAGGAGGAGTTTATGAATATCAAAAGATTAGATTCAATACATGCTGAAATATATAAAAAACTTAGATTAAAAGGTTTAAAAAACCATCCTTCTGCATTTGGTTCAAGTTATGAAGAGGAAAAAGAATTTACTGTAGAAGTATATAAAAGTAGATTACAATCGGAATCTATAACTCTTGGTGCATTTAAAAGTGAACAACTAATTGGAATAGTGACTTTGGTTAAAGAAAAGAAAAATAAATTAAAACATAGAGCAAATATCTATGCTATGTATGTTGATTCTGATTATCATGGTATGGGGATTGGGAAAAGTTTAATGATAGAAGTAATAAAAAAAGCAAAAGAATTAGATGAAGTTGAACAAATTTATTTGAGTGTAAATAAAGAGAACGAAGCAGCAAGAAAACTGTATAATTCTATGGGGTTTGAAACATTTGGAGAAGATAAAAGAGCTTTAAAAATAGGAGATACGTATTATGATGAAGAACATATGATGTTGTTTTTATAATAAATCATTTTGTTTTCACTAATGTTATTTATAAGTGTAGATTACATACTAGAAAAGAGGGTATATATGAAATTAAGTCAATTGTTTGAAGGGGAGAAGTTAAAATTAACATCCATTAGAGAAACAGATATTCCTCATATGTTGAAATGGTATGAAGATGCTGATTTTTTGAATTTATTTACTGCAGAAGCGGCATTCCCAAAGCAAGCTTCTGAAATAAAAAAGTGGATTGAATCCACTAATTCCAATGAATACCGCTTTGCTGTAAGGTTAAGAGATTCAGATCAAATCATAGGGATAATAGAAATAGATGGAATACTGTGGAATCACCGTACGGCATGGATATCCATGGCCATTGGAGATAAACAAAATTGGTCAAAAGGTTTTGGCACAGAAATGTTAACACTTGCACTTCATTATGCATTTAGTGAACTTAATTTATATCGCTTACAATTAACCGTATTTAGTTATAACGAACGAGCAGTTACTCTATATGAAAAACTTGGATTTAAAAAAGAGGGAGTTTACCGTGAGTTTCTTGAACGTAATGGTAAACGTTATGATATGTATTTATATGGATTATTAAAAGATGAACATAATCTTGAATCGTGTATTTAATTCCCTGCACAACAAGATAGATTTTTTGGATCTTTATCAAATGCAAGAGAGGTTAATTTAAGCCCTTCAGCCATTGTAAGATATGGGGCAAAGGTTTCATTGATGTTATCTATTGTTAATCCAAATTGTACAGCTAGTGTAGCTGCATAAATCATTTCACCAGCGTTTTCTGCAACAACCTGTACACCTAGTATTTTATTCGTATTTTTTTCAGCTACTATTTTAATTAACCCTTCTGTATTCAAATTAATGATTGCTCTAGGTACATTTTCCATTGATAAAATAGATGTTTTTATAGGGATATCGTTTTCTCTTGCTGTTTGTTCAGTAATACCAACTGATGCAATCGAAGGATTAGTAAAAATCACAGATGGAATCACACTCGAATTATTTTTTCGTTTTGTGGTTCCAAATGCATGATCTGCAACAATACTTCCTTGATGTGCAGCGGTGTACACAAATTGTGCACTAAGAAGTACATCTCCAGCGGCATAAATGTTTTCTACATTAGTTTGCATGTATTCGTTAACTAGAAGTTCTCCTGACTCACCCAAAAAATGTACTTTTGTATTTTTCAGATTAAGGTTACTTGTATTTGGAGATCTCCCTGCAGCCACAAGTATCTCATCTGCTTCAATGATTTGATCCTCACCTTGAATTGTAATGTGAATCCTCTTCATGGTTCCTTTTTGTTCTATTTTTTTATATGTTACGCCAGTTAATAGTTTTAAATGTTCCCCTTTAAAAAAACTAGAAACTCTTTTCGATATTTCTGAATCATAAGAAGGTAATAAACGATCATTACGTTTAAGAAGAGTAACCTTAGAGCCTAAATTATGAAACATTTGCCCAAGCTCAAGACCGATATAACCTGCTCCAATGACAACCATTCGATTAGGGATTTTTTCTAGATTCATAGCAGAAGTACTTGTTAAGTATTTTACATCTTTTAGTCCCGTAATGTCTGGAATAAATGGGGATGCCCCTGTAGCAATTAAAATAATATTTGAGGTAATCCTTTTGTCATTTACTTCAATCGTATGTGAACTTATAAATTTAGCCTCACCTCGAATGAACTCAAATCCGTATTGATCAATTAGATTCTCATATTTTTGCTGTCTAAGTGAAAAAACAAGTTCATCCTTTTGAGATATTATACTTTTAAAATCAATATGTTTTGTTTCACTTCGCAGACCTTGGACGAGATGATGTTGAATTGTATGATTAATGTTCCCAGCCTGTATTAACGTTTTAGATGGTATACATCCTATATTCACACATGTTCCACCAATAGTACCTTTTTCAATCATCACTATTTTTGTATTGTATTGAGAAGCTTGAATTGCAGCTGAAAATGCAGCAGCTCCAGAACCAATAATGGCAAAATCAAAATCAAATTTATCCTCTTTCAATATACTCACCCTTCCTATAGTATTCTTAAAATCAATCTTTTGAATTTTTTATGACTATGATTTCTTATATGAAAAGTATGTTAATCCGATAAAAAATACGATTAATGGAATAAGGAAATAATCAATGAACCCAATCCATGTACTGAGACCTATTGCTCCTAATGTGATAACAAGTAAGGGGGTAAAGCAACAAACAAGAGTGATGAATGTTCCTACTAAACCAAAAATAAATGTTTTTTTGTTGTTCACTATTGCACCACCTTTTTCTGTTAACTCTCTTCTAAAAGTGAATCTACGATGGGACATTCAAACATTTCTTTTTCATCTGGACAACGTTGTTTCAATTCTTCTAACAAATTTTTAGCCTTCGTTAGTTCTTTCATTTTTTGTTCAATATCACTTATTTTTTGAGATGTGAATTCATACATGTCTCGACATTTTAAATTGTCCTTATCAATAATACCGAGCATTTTATCTATTTCTTTGATGCTAAAATCTAATCCTTGTAATCTTTTAATGAATTGTATTCTTTGAATTGTACTTTCTGGATACAATCGATACCCCGATTGGGAACGTGGAGGTTCAGGGATGAGGCCAACACGTTCATAATAACGGAGTGTTTCTTTGTTAATAAAACAAGCCTTTGCTATTTCACCTGCTTGATAACTCATGTTCGTTCACCTCATAAAAAAGTATAAACCCTGTACCTAGGTACAGGGTCAATAGTTAATTAAGTATTTTTTAAACTTTTCTTTCGTATTAGTAATGGTTGTTTATTATTTTATTGCAGCATCTAATGCAACTTCAATCATATCACTAAAAGTTGATTGTCTTTCTTGAGAAGTTGTTTCTTCCCCTGTTAAAATGTGATCACTTACAGTTAAAACAGAGAGTGCATTAACATCAAATTTTGCAGCTAAAGTATATAGAGCAGTTGTTTCCATCTCAACTGCAAGTACGCCGAAACGAGCTAACTTTTCAAATTGTGCATTATCATTATAAAATTGATCTGCAGTAAATACGTTACCCACTTTTAAATTTAATCCTTTTTCAACGCCAGTGTCATAAGCTCTTTTTAAAAGGTCAAAGTTCGCTGTTGGCGCATAATCAATAGCTCCAAATTCAATGCGATTCATTTGAGAATCTGTGGTGGAGGTCATGGCAAGAATGACATCACGTACTTTTACATCTTTCTGAATTGCTCCACATGTACCTACTCTGATTAAATTTTTCACACCATAACTTTGAATCAATTCATTTACATAAATAGAAATAGAAGGAACACCCATTCCAGTTCCCTGTACAGAAATACGTTCATTTTTATATGTACCTGTAAACCCTAACATGCCGCGAACATTGTTATAACAAGAAATATCTTCTAAGAAGGTTTCTGCGATATATTTTGCGCGTAATGGATCACCTGGTAACAGTATCGTTTCCGCGATTTCATTTTCTTTTGCCTCAATATGTATGCTCATTTTTAACAATCCTTTCTCGTTTTCAATAGGTAGTTATCATAACCTTGCTTAATCAATGTATCATAATCGTTATACTGATTCAAATAAGACATAAAATGAACAAAATTTCCCCCTGTTTTTAAATGTAGATCTGTTTTATAGTTTAAATTAGAAGAATGAATAAGTACGACTTTGATAAAATATTTGAGGTGAAAAATGTTGTTTATATATAACGCAAATATTGTTAGCATAACAGGAGTAATTGAAAGAGGGGCAGTTTTCATACATGAGGGAAAAATAGAACAAGTTGTTGAAAATCATGATGTGGATTCTTTTTTGGTGGATAAACCAAATGTGAAACGTGTGAATGCTGAAGGAGCTTGGTTACTTCCAGGTTTTATAGATGTTCATGTACATGGTGGTAATGGTTTTGACTTTATGGATGCTAGTCTGGAATCTCTACAAGGAATAAGTGAATTTCATGCTCAATATGGGACAACGACAATGCTTGCTACAACCGTTACCTCCTCCAAAGAAAATATTGAGAAGGTGTTGCAATCAGTTGAGAGCTCACAGGAAAAAGGACTACCTTTTGCACAAATCATTGGCGTACATTTGGAAGGTCCTTTTATAAATCCCAATAAACTAGGAGCCCAAAACCCAAATTACGTTGTTCCACCTCAGATAGATTGGCTAAAAGAATGGATTGATAAATTCCCAGGGGTGATCAAAATATTAACCCTTGCTCCAGAGAGAGAAAAAGCTGTTGAGATGATTCAATATGGGGTAGAACAAGGTATTGTGATGGCGTGTGGACACTCCGATGCAGTTCATGAGGAAATGGAAACTGCATACGAAGCGGGATTAACTCACTCCGTACATATGTTTAACGCAATGAGTGGAATTCATCATAGAGAACCAGGCGTAGTTGGAAGTATTTTAATGAATGAAGGGGTAAGCACAGAAATTATAGCAGATGGAGAACATGTTCACCCAATTTGTATTGATTTATTAAGCAAATTAAAAAATAAAGATAATCTATTACTCATTACGGATGCGATGTCAGCAGCTGGCTTAGGGGACGGGATCTATAATTTGGGAGGATTAAATGTTGTAGTGAAAGATAACGTAGCAAGATTAAAAGAAGGAGGGAATCTTGCAGGTAGCAGTTTAACGATGATAGAAGCTTTTAAATATATGGTTAATAAAGTTGGTCTGACTGTCCCTGAGGTTAGTAAATTAGCTAGTTATAATCCTGCAAAACGGCTAGGAATGGAAGATCAAATTGGAAGTATAGATGAAGGTTTGCAAGCAGATTTGTTATTGGTATCAAAAGATCTGCATATTGAGAAGGTATGGAAAAAAGGGGGATTATTGAAATTTTTGTTTAATAAATGAAAAATCTAAATATATAAGTTATAATGTTTAGATCAGCATTAAACACAAAAGGTGGGTTATGATTATGGCTGGACCAATAGGGTTTACTTTGGCATTCGTTATATGGATTATTTCTATTTTTATGATTACTAAAATCTCCAAACGAAAAGAAACGAATATACATATGTTATGGAAGGTCATTGTGTCTTTGTTTGGACCTTTCGGTGTAATCGTATATTATTTTAAAGTTAGAAAAGTTTGATGCTTTACAAAAGACTTCTCCATTCTGTTCATTTGAATCTGAACATGATGGAGTTTTTTTTGTTTTAAGATTTCATTTTGTTTTTAAGAAAAGAATAAATTACTATCGCGGTTTACATATTGAGAAAAAATAATAGAAAATACGTTACAATGGGTGTAGAAGAACAAAAAGTTGCACCCGATAGCTATTGGATTTCTACTCTTTAACCAAAGGAGATTTCACTATGAAAAGAAGAATCTATCAGATAAAGAGATCATACAATTATTTGGTCCAACAGATGATGAAATTATTCGAGGTTTTATTCAAAACAAAAAACTTACAAATGAAGCAGTTGAAAGGTATTACTCTTCATATCAAAAAGCACATAGAGACATCATGCTTAGTTCTAGTGAAATTATTAAAATGTTAAAAGATTTACTTGGCATGAGATTAAGAATGGGAATTATTACTGGAAAAAGCAGAAGAGGTTTGGATATTTCATTAGATCAACTGAGTATGACCTCTTTGTTTGAGACAACGATTGCTGGAGATGAGGTTCAACAACCAAAACCAAATCCTGAGGGTATATTAAAAACAATGGAAATGATGAATTTGAAAAAGGATGAAGTTATTTTTGTTGGTGATAGTATCGCAGATATTAGAGCAGGTAAAGCTGCAAATCTATTAACAGTAGGAGTACATTGGCTTTCAACAGTACAAACAACTCATTTTGAAGAAGAGCCAGATTACTATTTTACAAACACAGTAGATTTTATTAAGTTTATTAAGAGTTTATAATTAATAAAGAAAATTTGGAATTGTGACTACGTAATAAAGGAGATGTGCATTTTGGAGAGCTTTACAGAACAGGTTCTTAAAATCATCAAACAAATCCCATCAGGAAAAGTTATGACTTATGGACAAATAGCTCAGTTAGCTGGAAGTCCAAGGGGAGCTAGACAAGTTGTTAGAATCCTTCATTCCATGAGTCAAAAACATAAACTCCCTTGGCATCGAGTGATCAACGCCAAAGGTGAAATAGGCATTGCTGATGAAGAATTATTTTTCATTCAAAAAATGTCACTTGAAAGTGAAGGAATTAAGTTTAATACTCATCGAACTTTAAACCTTGCGACATATCAATATCATCCTGAAGAAACTTATTAAAGCTCGATCCAAAATCTATTCACAATATTTCCACTTTCCTCAACATAATCCGTATCAGGCACGCCTCCATTATTAAAAATGGTTTTTTTAGAAGCCAAATTATTATAATCACAAGTAACAAGCACTTTTTGGATTCCTAATTCTCTGGCTTTTTCCAATGATAGAGCCAACATTTTAGTAGCATAACCTTTACGCCTTTCCGAAGAACAGATACCGTAACCAATATGTCCACCTATGTTCAATAACTTTTCATTTAGTTGATGTCGAATATTTACCGCACCTAATATTGATTTATCCTCATCTCTTACTAGCCAATATGTTGTATGAGGCACAAATTGCGCTGGAATATTTAATCCTTGAGCTGAATCAAGTAAAAATTGAATCAAGGTATTTGGGTCTTGCCGAATAACAAAAGGAACATACTTCTCACCACTATTTACCCAATCTTGATAAAAAGATAAATATTCTTGTTCTAATTCTACAGTGGGTTTACTTAAATAAACTTGATTCATGGTTATCCTCTCCTAAAATGATTTTCCAAATATTCTAACATAATAAGTTGCTACAAAGTAAAAAAAGTTTCTTTTAAAAGGATTTTTATGTATAAGTACATTATTATCCAATTTTTTGTAAAAAATAAATGAAATGAATCACCATTAAAAAGTATAAAAAATTGGGGGATTTCCTTTGAAAAAAACGATCATCATACAAAGTATTATATTGTATATCATCTCTATATTTTGGGTACCATCTTCAGCAATTGCATGTTTTTGCATTGAACCATCCTTTGAAGAAGCGGTCTCGCATTCTGATATTATTTTTAAGGGAAAAGTATTAGAGATACAAGCTCAAAACAAAGGTGAAAATATGTCTGCAACTCCCGTATTGTTTGAAGTAGCTCAATCGTATAAAGGAATAGAGCAATCTCAAGTAATTATAAATGTAGACATGGGCACAAGTTGTAATTATCCTTATCCCATTGTAGTTAGTGAGGAGCATCTTATTTATACAAATTTAGATGATCAAGGCAACTACTATTTGCATCTCTGTGTACGAGGTTTTCCTTTAAATGAATTTCAAGCAGTTGAGGATTTATCAAAATTAGGTGAAGGTAAAAAACCTACTGATATGATTGATTTATCTAATCAAAATGAAAATACAGGATTGGATATTCGTTACATTTTATTTTTTAGTATTATTGGGATTATTATTTTCTTTCTTATCAGAAGAATCGGTAAAAGTAATAGAGATTAATATTGTTATCATAGTACTTATATAGAAAATTTTCTTTTTAAAAAGCCACTCTTATCTTTTGTTTTTTTAGAAATATAAGCAAAGGATAGGAGTTTATAGTATATTATAGGATTTCTTTGTTATTTTAATAAATTGGATTATTTTTCCTAGAATAAGTCATTGTTAGCATTTAATTATTATGATACTTTTACATATATAAACATCTTTGGTGTTCTATCTTACGAAAATTTTAAGTACTTATAGATGAGTACTTGAAAATTTTTCGATAATATCAAGTTTATTATTTGGAGGTGAACATTCAGTTTTATTGTACCACTATATGTATATGAGATTAGGTATTTTGCTTTATAGAGTAAATTCATAGAGTTTTTTACCTTATGTTAACTTCTAATAATCAAATCATAAATCCTTAAGAATACCCTTTATTATTTCCTTCTATATGCCACTCACCACATCTAAGTATCTAATCACTTGGATTTCATTTAATTATTCTATTATTTAATGCACATTATGCAATTGTATTTTAAAAAAGATAATGAAAATCTATGGATTTTATTTCAAAAGTTAGATGATACATACCTATTGTCTCAATTGGGGACATGAATCAACCTAACAAGATTTTCCCTCTTTCTTCAATATATAAATTGGTCATCTTTATGATCCTCTAATAAAGCTAACTTTTGCTTTTCATATAGTGGAAAATAATATGATAGTAAGGGAGAAGATATTTTATGTTTAAAAAGTCTGTAAAACGAATTAATATGATAACTATTCTTAGCTTGCTTTTTTCAATTATATCGTTATATAGTGTTGTCGTATCAGCGCCCGTAGATACCACGGGTGATGGTTTATTTGCAGAGTATTTTCCAAATCAGAATTTATCAGGTACACCGAGTTTTACACAAATTGATTCTAGCATTAATTTCAACTGGGGGCAAAGTGGTCCAGGTAGTGTAGGAAGTGAGAACTTTTCCATACGTTGGTCTGGAATGGTGGAACCTAGATACTCTGAAATTTATACCTTTTATGGTACAACAGATGATGGGGTTCGTGTATGGGTAGATGGTCAGTTAGTGATTGATCGATGGGCTATTCAACCTGCTACTGAAATAAAAGGTAGAGTAGAGTTGGTTGGAGGGCAAAAAGCGTATATTACGGTTGAATATTTTGAAAATGATGGAGAAGCTTCGGCTCAATTAGCTTGGTCAAGTGATAGTCAGACAAAAGAAGTCATTCCACAAGAATTACTATATTCTGAGGGAGATGGATCTCCTGTTCCACCTCCAAGAGATCCACCGCCATTTCCTGAACCAGACTACTATTATACAGGAAAATATTCACCTCCAGATGGAAAAGCACTTTTAATTATTGGTCAAGATTTAGCAGCAGTGGAAGGTTATGTGGCAGATCCTGATTTACCTGTTCCAGCAGGAACTACGACGTATTGTGATATTTCTGAAGGAAATCAAGAATATCTTTTATATGGTTGTAGTTTGGATGAAAGAATTGATTATGGTTCTGGTCCTATAAATATGTTTGATAACTTAAGAGATTATCCAAATTCTGTGTTACAAATGGGATTGTATATTGTAGACAATACAGGAGCGAACTTAACACATATTGTTGATGGTACTCATGATCAATATATTGATCAATTGGGGAATTCTTTTAAGGAAGATGGTCGTCCAGTTTTTCTAAGAATTGGATATGAATTTGATGGCCCATGGAATCACTATAATCCAAAGCAATTTGTGGATGCATGGAGATATATTGTAGATCGCTTTGAATTTCTAGGTGTAGATAACGTATCTTATGTATGGCAAGCTTCCACTTGGCAAGTTACAACACCAATTGAGAGTTGGTATCCTGGTGATGAGTATGTAGATTGGATGGGGGTTTCGTTCTTCCAATATGTTCCTGCGCCATATGATCAGATGCTTGATTTTGCAAGAGAGCATGATAAACCGATAATGATTGCGGAATCAACACCACAAGGATATCATTTAGATACGAATTGGAATTTTTGGAATGGTGATGTGACTGATGAGCAGATCTGGAGCTGGTATCAGTTAATTTTTTCTTGGATTGAAGAGAATCGAGATGTTGTTCGGGCACTTTCCTACATTAATAATGATTGGGCAAATCAAGAGATGTGGGGAGATTTATGGGGAGATACGAGAATAGAAACTAATGATTACATTAAAACAAAATGGTTAGAAAAAATAAATAATGGAATGTGGATGAATGCTTCACCAGATTTATTTGAAATATTAGAAACAGGAGTACCAGTAGATGATACTGAAGCACCTACAGTTCCAGGTAATCTAACTTCTGATGTAGTAACAGATATTTCTGTAACTCTATCTTGGTCGCCTTCAACAGATAATTATGGGGTGTCCGGCTATGATATTTATAGAGATGGAAATTTAGTAGGATCATCTAACAGCACTGATTTTACCGTTACTGGTTTATCTCCTGATACGACTTATACTTTTACTATCACAGCGAAGGATATATCAGGAAATGTTTCAGGTGAAAGCAGCCCACTATTAGTGACTACAGCAGGGCCAGACATACAACCACCAACAGTCCCGACTAATTTAATTACAACTGAAGTAACACAATCCACTGTTAACCTTTCATGGAATGCATCGACAGATAATCTTGGGGTTTCTGAGTATGATGTATATATGGATTCAAACTTCATTGGTTCAACATCAGATATATTTTATGAGGTGAATGGTCTTAATGCAGATACAAATTATGTATTTACAGTTTCAGCAAAAGATGCTGCTGGTAATGAGTCTGGAGAAAGTGAACCTTTAAGTGTAACTACAGAATCACCAGATACAGAACCACCAACTGTTCCATCTAATTTGAATGCAAGTGAAGTTACTCAGTCAACTGTCAATCTTAACTGGACAGCATCAACAGATAATGTGGGTGTCGTTGAATATGATGTATACATGGATTCAAGTTTAGTAGGTTCTACAAGTGAATTATCATATGATATAACTGGTTTAAATGCTAGTACAACTTATTCATTTACAATCATTGCTAGAGATGCAGCAGGCAATAGCTCCATAGAGAGTATTGCCCTTAATGTAACAACGGATGAAGCACCAGCGGGAGATTTCTCACAAGGTGTAAACACATTAAGTAATTCACAAGTACAGATTTGGTTTGTTCCAAATGGGTATACACCAAACTTTGTGACATTACACTACAGAATAGATAATGGTACACAACAGAATTATTTCTTACAATATAATGGAAGCAGTGATCGATGGGAGTATACGATTAATAATGTTCCAGTAGGTTCTTCAATTAGTTATTATTTCACTTATGAGATGAATGGCCCTCAATATGAATCTCAGTCCTATATATTTGAACACGTGGGCGATGGGACACCGAATATTGATTTCACTTCTAATGTAGAAGCTATAAGTGATTCACAAGCTCTTATTTCATTCGAACCTAACGGCTATACTCCAAATTTTGTAGTGGTGCACTATAGGGTGAACAATGGAGATGAACAAAACTACTTTTTAAATGATGTAAGTGGTGGTGATCGTTGGGAATATACGATTTCTAATTTATCACAAGGGGATGTAGTGGATTATTATTTCACATTTGAAAAAAATGGCCCTCAATATGACTCGGAGCATGATGATTATATACATTCAAGTTAACAACTCATTTGTTTAATTAAAATAGTTATCCAAAAACTCCTGTGCAATCAGATAAAATCTGTGGCATAGGAGTTTTTATTGTGCAAAAAAATATAGTATGTTTAAACACTTTTGTTTGTTCTAATTTAAATTTGTAAATAATAAAAACGACCTAGAGTTTTTAAGTTCTCCTCATTAAATCTAAGATTACAAAAAAGTCAGAAATTAGGAGCAGGCAAATTGGATAAAAGAAGGATCTTAATCACATTATTATGTTTTACATTGATTATTGGGTTGTTAGGTTCAAGATTGTTCTGGATTCAAGTGGTTGAAACGAGAAGTTATTCAAATATGGATATTAATCTTATCGAACGTTCTGTTAATCAAAGAGAATCTGGTGTTATATTATCATCAGGTAGAGGACATTTTTATGATAGAAATGGTGATTCACTAACGGGAAGATTGGTTCATGTTCTAGCTGTTTTTCCGAATCAAAGCCATTTCCTGGGAAATGAACAAAAAATAAAAAAATTAGTAAGTATTTTAGACATTTCAGAAGAAGAGTGGATTGAATTCTTTAATAGTATTAATGAACCTGTCATTTGGAAAGTGGATTCAACCGCAGCAATTCCTTATTTATTAACATCCGATGAGGTAGCAGACATCAATGAACTCCATTTACCTGGTATTCAGGCTATTCAATATGAACTAAGATACCCTGATCCTTATATCGCAAGCCATTTAATTGGTTTTGTAGGTGAAAATCCAAGTCGAATAAAAATGTTATACCCAACGAAAATAGATAGTGGAGCAATGTCCTTAAGTACATTAATTGGTGCTAGTGGATTAGAAAAAACACTGGACTTTCTTATTCAAAGTGTAGAAGATACATCTCTTTCCTTTTTTACAGATGGGAAACATCGAGCAATTCCTGGATTAGATTTGAGACTCATTCAGTCTACCAATCCATTTTATCCTTTGAAAATTAAAACTACGATTGATAAAAATATTCAACAGAACGTGGAAATGATACAAGCCACTTATACAAATCATAATAGCGCTGTAGTTATTTTAGATACTCATAATGCTGATGTGCTTGCAATGGCGAGCCTTCCCGGTTATGACCCTTATCGTGTAACAATGACTGTAAACGATTGGAGTAATCAAGCTTTAAAAGCTCATATACCTGGTTCTATATTTAAAATTATTGTTGCAGCAGCAGCATTAGAAAATGACTTAGTAGATCTAAAAGAAGAATTTGAATGCAACGGTCATTTAGGAAAATATGGATTTACATGTTGGAGAAAGGAAGGGCATGGTACGATTTCATTCGAAGAAGCCTTTGCTCAATCCTGCAATATTACGTTTGCTAAAGTGATGGAACGAATGAGTTCTGACATGTTAGAGCAAACATTTAAAAAATTAGGTGGTTCACAGAAAAATGGATGGTTTCAAAGTCAAGGAGACTCTGTGTTTTATCAGTTTGATCATGAGGAGGTAGGGCAAATTTTTTCAGCAAATACAGATAGAGATGATGAAGGTGTAAAAGCTCAAACCTCAATTGGTCAAAGGGATGTAATGATGACTCCCCTGCAAGCTGTAAACCTTGTTGTCACCTTGATTAATCAAGGTGAAGTAAAGCAACCAAGGGTAGTAAAGGAAATCCGTTACCAGAATGACTCTTTTAAGCAAGCTTTTGATGATAAGACTCTAAGTACAGGTGAAAATAGTATTTCATTGCGAACTTCAAATCATTTGTTGCATTGGATGGAGGAGGTAGTACAAGATGGGACAGGTAAAAGTTTGAAAAGTCACCCTTGGGAATTAGCAGGAAAATCTGGGACAGCGGAAGTGATTGTTGATGGAAAAAAGGGAGAAAATCAGTGGTTTATTGGCTATGGTCCCTCTAAAGATCCTAGATATGCGATAGCTGTATTTGTTCAAAATCCTTACGAAGGAGGGCAACATATAGCTACGAAAATTTTTGGTGAGATTATGGGGTGGTTGGCTGAGAACGGATATTAGAGAAGATTGACTGATCTAGTTCCTTCAACATTTTTAATGAAAAATAAAAATGTTTCAAGTTATACTAAATATATGCATGCCAAATAACACTCCAAATACTATGTTTGGAAAGTTTTGTTTTATAAAAGTGCATATATCCAATGTTTTCTGTAGTATCATAACTTCGCTTGTTTACGAGATCCTAGTCCCAACCAGACATTCCTTAAACCCTGATAATTTGTTTCCCTAATACTGTCACAATCGATGATTCCTGAAGTTTTAAAAGAATGAATCTAGAAGGTAACAAAACTTAATTTGTATTTACTAGTACGGATAATCAACAGACCTGACAGATAGCATGTAAAAATCCCTCACTTTAATGAAGTGAGAGGATTTATATTCCTTCAATCAATGCAGTTCGACGATAAACTTCTCCCATGAACCGATCTTAGATCGATTCGCATGTGCTTCGCCATCGTTTTCTCCAACAACATACTTGCCATGTGCACTTTTTAAAGAAATTTGGTCGCCATCAACTAAACATCCCGTACTATCGGTATGGTTGATGAACGTAAACTCTTCCCATGAGTTGGGTTCAGACGCTTTGGCATCAAGGTCACCATCGTCTGTCGCTCTTAGATAATAGCCTGCTCCTGTTTCAATATTTACAATGTCATTGTCAAGAATACAACTACTTCCATCTGGGCTATCGACAACTTTAATATTGAATTTCTCCCATGAATTTACGTTTTCGCGATTTGCATTAACATCGTTGTTTCCATCTCTTTCTGCTACTAAATATTTATCATGTGCAGATAGGAAGGCAACATTGAATAAGGAAGTTGCGGGGTCACCAAATGCGTTCGTCCAATCGCTGTCTTCATTAGGTCCAGAGGGTCCATTATTTAAGACGCACAAATCAAAAATATTACAATCTTGTTTTAGATTTCCCCAACGGTGAACACCACCGGCTAGAGGGTCAGAAGGATCTTTTCCGGATTCAGTCCACGTATTGTCAGAACTTAACCACGCTGGCCACGATGTATTTGACAATCCTTCTTGTAAGTCAAAATCATAGGCTTCTACAGCATTCCATGTGTCCCATGCGGTACCTTGGCTAGTCTCATCCACTAATTCATCAATATATAGGTCATAGTACACATGGTCACCTAGATCTTTCCAAGTTCCATGCGAGCCGTTTGCCGAATAAGTTATGATGTGTGTACCGTCTATAGTTTCGAAATCAGTCCAGTTGTACTGTTTGTTTGATGAATGATAGTTTAGTTGTACTTGCATAGGTTCTCCTTTTACGAGTCGAATTTGCATGCCTTCCCAGTCACCAACATGATGACCGTATTTTGAGATCAGGGAGTCTAGGAGCCAATCAATATTGGAGGGTAGTTTCCCGCGATTGTACGGATACCAGATATAGTATTTGATATCGATCGTATTGGGGCCTGCTTCACGCCATCCAGCATAGATACGGGCAGAATCAAGATCACCACCAAAGAAGTCGAGCACGCCCTCAGCATCATTCAGTTTTTCGATTGTTTGTAAGGAGTACTCATTACTTCCAGATGGCTGATAGCGCTCCATATATTTCGTTGACCACTCTATTGAAGAGGGGAAATATTCTTCATCATCATCGAACCAGACACGAGGTGCATACTTCGTAATCAGCGCAAGTTTCTCTTCGGCCGAATACGTTTCTGTACTTTGTTCGATTGCACCTGCATCATTGGGAAGGCCAAATCCCAGTACAAATCCACATAAAACAAAAAGCAATATCTTCTTCAATACATCAACTCCTTTTGAATATTTAGAATAATGATATCTAATTAATCATCTGTTACGTTGATAAATTAGATTAATACTTTCATTATATCATTAAATGTAATTTATGGGCTGTATTTCCAATTTGATACTATTAATAGATGATAGATTTGAAATTATTGTATTTACACATATGATTAACAACGGTGCTCCGATAGAGGTAATACAAAGCTTATTAGGTCATGAGAAGAGTGAACCTACCAATTAAGTGGTAGGTTAAGACATCAATTATATAGCCAATATTTTTAAGGACAAATGGAATGTCCTCTTTTTTAGTTCATACTTTTGTCCCTAAAAGGTATTTTTTTATGTGCCTGGCACAGGTGCAATCTATAGAGTGAAAGCCCAAGCTGGTTTTAAAAGTAACAATATCAGTGTAAAAATATACTAATTGATTGGTTCATTAACACAAGCACACTCTCTCAATCATCCATAGTATATTAATGAGTAATCATTTCTAATATGGACTTGTCCTGTCTGATTTTATTACCGAGAACTATAATAGGAGGATTATTATGGAAAAAAAAGAGAAAAAAACAAACGAATATAAATTGTTTTACAATAGTGAGGGGGAAAAAGTAGATCCGTTTGAGATAGAAATTAGAGAAGATGAGTGTCAAAATTTTATTGATTTTTGCTGTATCGCTAATGTCCCAGATGGATTTTTTAAACCTGATTTCACGGATCCAACTTTAGAAGATTTTTGCATAGATATTAGCGAGTTAAAATGTTGTTTAGAAACACAAAAGGTGGAAGCCACAGTAAATAATCCATGCAATGGAGAACTAACTTGTTTAACTGAAATTCAAGCTGTACGATTAGTAGGGTGTGTGAGGATTACGGCAAACACTGGACCCATTCTTCCAATCCAATCTCCCTTTGCAGTAGATAGTTGTACAGTGAACTGTAGTACAACTGTTTGTGTTGATCAAATTCTAGATTTCACCTGTAACCAAACTCCTCCGTGCATACCATGTTATGAAATTGAAGCAGCAGGAGCAATTTTTGCTCCACTAACAGATGCTTGTGGTAGAGAAGTTGTTAGAGTGCAAGGTCGAATTTTTCTGAAGTTTGTTGGATGTGGAGAATAATAAACAAAAAAATTTGTGGACTAATTAATCTTTGTATTTTAGTTTTCTTCTAATAGAAGGAGGTGAAATATATGCCTAAACACCATTCAAAAAAATGCTGTGATCCAACCATTACGTTAGAAGTCCCTAGTGAAATAAATTGTCAAGGTTGCATTACTGGAAAGGTCACTTCTGATGGAGTGTGTCCAGTAGAGGGAGCAGAAGTCTTTTTCTCGAGTTCTTTACCTAATAGCGTCAGTTTTGACCCAAATCCCGCAATTACGAATAATAATGGAGAATATTCGTCAATGGTGACGGTAGCCCCACCTCTTTTGGGTACGGTTATTACAATTATAGCTAGTACAGAAGTAGATAATACCCCAATATCTGATACAGAGTTTACGATTGTAAGTTGCGAACGTGTTGCTGACACAGTGTATGTCACTAATGAATTTTCAAATAATGTTACAGCTATTGATGGACAAAACAATACACCAATCACAACTTTACCAGCTCAAAATGCACCCTTTCGAGTGGCAATTACACCAGATAGACGTTTCGCTTACGTGGCAAATTTGAATAGTGCGTCTGTCTCTGTAATACGTGTATCTGATAATACTATCGTAGGAGGTCCCATAAGTACAGGGGGGGGTTCTCAAAATTTAGTAATATCACCTGATAGTGCGTTTGTTTATGTGTATAATATTGATGCATCGACGGTTTCCGTGATAAGAGTAAGTGATAATATGGTTATACAATGCATTGAGGTTGGTAAAGGGTCAAGAGGAAACACTTTTAGAAATATTGCCATTACGACTGATGGTCAGCTTGTTTATGTGGCTAATACGCAAGATAGTACCATTTCTGTCATCCAAACTTCTAATAATGTTGTTATTAAAACGATTTCTGTACCCAATGTTCCTCTATCTATCGCCAGCACACCTGATAGTAAATTTGTCTATGTTGTAAGTTCAAATGGTTCAATAACCGTTATCGAAACTTCTAATCAAACAATATTTGATACTATATCTACTCCAGCTCCAAACCCTCAGAATTTATCAATTACTCCTAGTGGTGAATTTCTCTATGTGATTGGTAATTCTCAATTTGTAGAAGCTTTTCGAATATCTGATAACACGAGGATAGCAACTATAGAATTATCTCGTGCTAACTTTGGACTTGATATTGTCATCTCTCCATCTTCAGATTTCGTATATGTAATTTCTAATCAAGTCTTTCTTGCATTTGGAAGTTTCAATGTCATTGATGTAGCAAGTAATACAGTAATTAAGCAGGTGCAGCTTGGAGTTGCGCCAAGACAAATGGCTATTAATACGGATGGGAGTCGAGTATATGTAGCTAACGCTAACCCTGATAATGTAGAAGTCATTCAAACTTCTAATAATGAATTGATAGCAACTATACCAGCAGAAGGAAATGGAGCGCAAGGTATAGCCGTTACTCCTTAATAACTCCTTTAAAATAATCTTACTCAAAAAACAACCTCTTGATACCTCGTTGGTATCTAGAGGTTGCTTAATCTTTATAATATTTTCTACCAAACCTTTTATATTGATAAAAAGGATATAGTTTTTATCCTAAAACAAGAATCGATCTACTTGTAACATGCGATTAATACGAAATGGCGCGATTATAGAGAGCGCTTTTCTTTATGATTTGGACCAGACTGCAGAATAGTGAAATTTTGAAAAAGCTTCCACATATCAAGTGGAAGCTAGAGTAAATGTTATATTTTTAACCCTCTTTATTTATGACTTTCATCTATTAAGGAGAGTAGAAAAGAAGCCAATAGAACATTATTTTATCTTGCATACAGCTTATATTCTTATTAGCTTAAATATTTACCAAATTTTTTCTTCAAATCCAATTTTCAAGTTTTCTCCTATTTGTTTGTCGAAAAAAAACCTTAACAATGTATATCACCCTTATATTTACAAGATTATCAATAGTTTTTTTTAGACTTTCAATCAACTTTATTTCTTTTCTAACAATATAAGTAGATTACTAATCAAATCTACTTTTTATAAATAGAATTGTTTATTTTTTTAGAACTTGTCCACGATATTACTAAAAAGGTAGTTTCATTCTAGGAAAAGGATTATGGAGTTGAAAGATTTAGGATAAAAATACCAAGTGATATTAGTAATGCTATCTGTTTTCAAATTATTATCCTATAATTTTCTATACTATGAAAATTATAGGATAAGAAAAAATGATGCAGTTGTGATCACCCAATTCGAAGGCCAGTCATATTAGTATTTGGAATAGAAGCTGTAAATTCAGATCTTACGCCTTGATTATTAGCCCCAACAAAAAGAAGTGCAACTCTAATACTATAAACAAATTTTCCAGCAGGTGGACAATCAGTAAACGTGAAATCAGGATTAAAGTTATTTCCACCTAGAAGAATAGAAGCTGCATTAGCATATGATACAAGAACCTCATCTAACTGACCATCAAGACCCAAATCATTCCGAACTAAGAAAAAACCATAGTTAAAACTTAAACCATTAACACCGAAATTACTAACATTTTCAGAGAATACATTACTTTGTGTAACCAAAAGTGATATAGAAGCATCTATTTTTACTTTTTGACCAGGTTTACATATTACTATAGGGGGTAATTCGTTAACAAGTGCTGTATTCGCATCATTAAGCGGATTACCATCAGCAATAACAGGAAGGTCTTCAAGATTTTGTATTTCACCCACGCTATTATCAAAAACTAAACAAACATCTTTTAATGTTTTGCCACAGCAATCAGATTTATTTGCCATGTGTAATTCACTCCCTCTATAAAGTTAAATTATCTCTTGAATACTCACGTATTCTTACTATTTCACAAACGCCTATAGCTTACACACCTCATTTATGAATCTGCTTTGCAGGGTCATATATTTGATTGGAATAAATAAGCTCCAACTTTGCACTGTAGGTGTTTGTTTTGAGATCTTAAAATATAATATGAGTTACAATATTCATTTGATTGGACGTTTTATACTTTCTTGACAAATTCCGCTAATGTAACAACTAGGGGAAAAAATAAGAAAAGAATATCTTATCTACAAATAGGAAATAAACCAAATGCAAAGGTATTGAAAGAACTTGAAATTGAAGAAGTCCCATTTCAATTAAGGTATACTAAGGGTATGACTGCTACCTTTGATTTACCAAATCCGAAGTACAAAAGTCCAATTGATTTTTAGCTCTGACCATCCTTATATCAACTTAGTTAAATACCCTCGTTTAATTAAGAGATAATATCAAATAGACCGTCTTATGGAAAACGGTCTATTTGAATCGTATAAGACTAAGTGAATTTTAACTATCTGTTGGTATTCAAATCACATCTTTAGTACTTTCAACATTATTTTTTCCCACATGTTCCATGGTAGCAGGTTTTTCATAAATATTTGTGATTTTATTCCTTTTCCAATGGGATATCTTAACTTTGGTTTATCCATTTGAGAGATAACTGCTACCAATTTTGCTACATCAATAGGGTCTCCTTGATTGAAATTACTAAGTGAATTCTGAACGTTTTTATTAAATTGTGAATAAGGAGAGGATTGTTCTACATTCTGATAATCTGGGATCATACTCGTTGCATATGAACCAGGTTCAATTAAAACTGAATGAATGCCAAACGGTTTTAATTCTAATCTTAAGGATTCTATAAAACCTTCTACAGCATGTTTTGAGGCAGCATACGGTGACATAGATGGAAACCCCATTAAGCCCATTCCGCTGCTAATATTAATGATTTTACCTTGTTTTTGTTTTCTCATAAATGGGATAACAGCTTTAGTTACAGCGATTAATCCAAATACATTTGTTTCAAACTGTTTACGATATTGTTCAATAGAGACTTCTTCAACAAAACCACCCACAACAAATCCAGCATTATTCACAAGTATGTCTATAGAATTATAGTTATGTATTTTATCTGTAAATGATTGGATGGAATTTGTTTCTGTTAATTCTAATAATTCAATAGTAACTTGTTGACCATCAATATTTTTCTTATTAAGATCTTCTTTTAATTGATTTGCTTTTTCTTGACTCCTTACTGTTGCAATGACATGAAAACCTAATTTAACGAGTTCTATTACAGTGTAATATCCAAAACCACTTGATGTCCCTGTCACTATAGCTGTTTTTTTATTCATCTGTATTCCACCTTAGTTAGAATATTTATGTATTGATTATAACTTAATGTGAAGGGAGAGTGTAAAATATCTACCACTTACATGTGGTTATTATATAAAATAATCGTATGTATCTGCAGTTTGTTTAATAAAATTCTATCCTAATAAACCAATCGAAACTCATTTTATAGCTGTAAGGTGAATATATTCTTCTATATCTTTTATAATGTGCATGATAGATTGTTGCCAAAAGCTTGGATTCCTAAGATCAATTTGAAAGTATTGTTGTAACAATTCTTCAACTGGTCTTTTTCCAGTTTCACTTAAGAATCTTTTGAATTTTACACTAGGCGGGACTAAAGGAAATCTCCATCATCTTATACGAGTTCATATGTCTAGTCACAATCAATTTTATTTGACCACACGAAAAGCATTTGTTTCTGAATTGAATGAGAAATTGAAGGACTTCATTTAAATCAAATTGATTTTGAGTAGATATTACAGCTGATTTTAAACTCTTAAATTTGGAAGGGTACTATTTAGAAAAAGAAAATGCCGATGACCTTATCGTACAGGAAATCGGCTTTTCATTAATGTTTCATTTTCCAGTATAAAGGAGCTTCTAATCCTAAGGTGCCCTCAACTTCCCCTCCTTCTTTACGCCAATATTCCATACCGCCGAGTAATTCTTTCACTTTAAAACCAAGTTCTGCAAATTTAGCAGCAGCTTTCGTTGCTCCATTACAAGCAAGTCCCCAGCAATAAATGATCATTACTTTATCCTTAGGGAAACATTCTGCTGTATCCACATTTATCCGATTAGTAGGTAACGATATAGCTCCAGGGATATGACATTCTTCATAAGAACTAGGATCTCGAACATCAATGATAATAAATTGATCACATCCTTTTTTTAAATCAATTATGAGATCGGCTACATCAGTCTCAAATGCAAGTTTTGCCATGAAGTGTTGATACGCATTCTTCGGATCAGCTACCTCCGTTTGTAACACCAGTGAAAATTTAGGTTTCATGTTCATTTTCTTTCTCCTTTCGCATCAAAGAAATATTTCTTCCTAATTGTACTTTATTTGATGTATCATAGTTATAGATATATATTGATATGAAGTATCAGTATGAATGATAAGGTGGTGGGGATTCGATGGAATTATTATATTTAAAAACATTTTGTGAGGTCATAAAATGGGGCAGTTATACCAGAACTGCATTAGAACTAGATTATGCTCAATCTAGTGTAACTAATCATATTCAGAAACTTGAAGAATCATATGGAAGTGTGAAACTTTTAGAGAGAAAAGGAAATCATATGGTCCCCACAATCACAGGTGAAGTACTTTATGATTATGCAAGAAAGATCCTATCATTACATCAAGAAGCAAAAGATAAAATCATAAAACAAGACACTGGAATCATTACAGTTGGGACAGTAGAAACATTAGCAATATATCATCTACCAGAAATCTTAGAGAAATTTAAACAGAGTTATCCAGAAGTTAGGATTCGTATAAGACCTGATACTGAAACTAATATTATTCATAAAGTAAAGGATAAAGAAATTGATTTTGGGCTTATATTAGATGTTCCATACTCTTCAAAAGAGACAAACACCATTTCTATACAGAAGCAAAATATGATCATCTTGATGGATGAAAATCATCCTCTGTCTACTAATTCAGAACTTACAATAAAGGATATAGCTGATGAGAAGTTAATTTTGACAGAGGAAGGTTGCACATATCGTGCATTCCTATTGAATGAAATGAATAGACATTTTATTACTTCTAATATTTCACTTGAACTAAGTAGCGTAGAGGCGATAAAAAAGGCTGTAGAGCATCGCTGGGGAATTGCTTTTTTACCCCATTTTGCAATTGAGGAAAATATAGAAGAGAGAAGGCTGAAAATGATTCCTTTTATTAACCATGATCTAAATTTTTATAGTCAATTGATTTATAGGAAAGATAAATGGATTTCAAAGGCTTCGCAAAAATTTATAGATCTGCAGAAGGTTTCTTCGGATTGATAGGGAATTACTTAGTTTACATTTCTAAGATGTTTTATCCTTAGTAAAAGGGATTCCTTAGCAACGTGGGAGAATGTGATCTCCTATAGAACACGAATTAGAATTTCAATTTGTTTTATGAGCTTTTAAATACAAATTATGCAAACAATAGGAGTTATATATGAAAAAAAGGTATATATTAACCGATTTAGATGGAACATTACTTAGATCAGATCAAAGTATATCTAAATATTCTGTAAGAGTACTTACAGAGGCATTAGATAAAGGTCATGTCATTAGTTATGCCACCGCTAGAAGTTATATAAGTTCTATGAAAATACTATCAACAGTTCCGTGGAAATTCCCTTTAGTATTATACAATGGTGCTTTATTATATGATCCTGTTTGTCAAAAGTTGATAGATGGCAACTTTCTCGATACACAAATATCAAATGAAATTATTGGGATAGGGGAACAAAACGGCATATCCCCCTTCTTATTTTTACTTGATGCAGATGATAAGGAAAGAGTCTATCATAGAAAATTAAATAGATCCTGTGATTTTCAATTTTTCGATAGCAGACCGAATGATTCTAGATTCAAAAAGGTGACACCTCTTTTATTTCCGGAAGATTCTAAAACTATTATTGTAGCGTTTATCGGTACATACGAAGAAGTTAGTCCGATCTATCAAAGCGTCAAAAATAAATTTGAAGACCAGATCCATATTCACTTTATGGAGGATAGTTATATTACCAATAACTACTTTCTAGAGTTTAGTCACCCTTTGGCTAATAAAAAAAGAGGGCTTGAACTTTGGTGTGAGCATGTGGAATGTAACACAGAGGATGTATTGGTTTTTGGAGATAACTTAAATGATATAGGAATGTTTGAAGAAGCGGGCTCTAAAATAGCCGTTCAAAATGCACATGAACAATTAAAAAAATTAGCCTGTGAAGTGATCGATCATCACGATAAAGATACTGTGGCTAAATACATAAGTAGAATTGTTTAAGAACACGACTTATTCAGAAGATGTGGAGGCAATTCCATAGAGATTTTAGGCAACTCAATTTGGATGATAATATAGTATTTTTCTTATGGAGGAATGTTTATGAAAATGTTAAGGTTTGATCAAGAAGTTGGCAAGGAAATTACCGCTTTTGATAGTAAGAATCTAATCATGTCTCGAATTATTAAGGAGTCAGATTCATTACATATCAGTTGCATGTTCATTGGTCCTGATGGTGTTGTAGGTCATCATCAAGCATTAGGTTCGCAATTATTTTTAGTAGTAAGTGGTGAAGGATTTGTTCGAGGTAAAGAGGACATTAAAACACCAATTAAAGAAGGTCAAGCTGCTTTTTGGGAGCCAGGTGAATGGCATGAAACAACTACTGAAAAGGGAATGACAGCGATTGTAATTGAAGGAGAAAATATCGATGTATCTGCTTTATTTTTAATATAGTTTATAGATGGAATGATATACTTTTTTTAGTTTATTATAGGGAGGAATTATAATGCGTAACGTAATCAAGACATTTTTCAATAAGAAGGAGGGGTGTAGTCTTAATTAAATAAAAGAACACTCCTGCTTCTCAATCTATTAAAAGAAAAGACATAAAACAATAGAAAGAGTAGGAGAATAATGAAAACAAATACGATTGCTTCACACAATATAAATATCTTATTTTGGGTACAATTTTTCGGTGCGATAAGTTTTCTTCAACCTGTTTTAAGTTTATTTTATTTAGAACGAAGATTACATCTCATATTTTTATTATCATGTTTTTTTGGAGTTTTTCTGTTTTAATCGGTGAAGTTCCAACAGGTGTTTTTGCAGATCGTTTTGGGGCTAAGGTTTCTTTCCTCACTGGTTCTGTTATTAAGTTTTTCAGTATTTCAATTTTACTATTTGCTGATGAACCATGGATGTTTTTTTTATACGCGGCTTTAAACGGATTTTCAGTTACATTTTTTTCAGGTGCTGATGAAGCTCTGATTTATGAATCGTTAAAGGAAAGTGATGAGCAACATTTAATGGATCAGGCGATGGGAAAAATTCAATCGGCTGGTTTTATATCAATGATCATTGCGGTTATTTTTGGATCCGTATTGGCGAAAGATCTTAAAGATGAGCAATTTATTTTATTAATTCTGTTAGGTCTCATTTTCCAATTGATTGTGTTTTTGCTCTTATTTTACGTAAAAAACCCAAAACATCAAACATCTTATAGAGACAATCCGTTAAAACAAGTTAATGCAGGAGTAGAAGCTATCCGAAGAAGTCCGTTGCTTCTCATCTTGTTTTTAAATGTATCATTAGTATTTATTCCTGCCGGGGCAGTATATGAAAAGTTTGATCCTATCATTTTAACAAATGCAGGTCTACCTGTTATATTTATAGGGGTAGTTTATTCGATAGTAGCCATCATCAGTTTTTTTGTTTCAAGATCTATCGGTGTATTTACAAAAAGGTTTTCGAGAATATTTTTAATGAATATAACTGGTCTCTTAGCAGTCGGAGGACTTTTACTTTCGGCAATTTTCGGAGAAATATTATGGGTTATATTAGCTTCATTTTTTATATTGAGATTTGTACGTGCAATTAGATACCCCATATATTCTCAGCTAAGTAATGACATTATTCCTTCTGATGTTCGAGCAACAACAATTTCTTTGTTATCGATTATTGATTCGTTATTTGATTTAATCATTTTTGCTTCATTAGCCAGTATAGCCTTATATGGATTGAATAAAATACTGCTAGCTTGTTCCTTAATTGCTTTCATTGGAACGTTGCTTCCTATCAAGAGAAAAGTTAAATAATAAAAATGTACAATGTTTTAAAACCTTGTAAGAAGTGATAACAAGCTTTTTACGAGGTTTCTTATTAGTGACTTTTTTTAGTCCATTTTCAAATTCAATTATAGGTATATTTTGAATCTGTCTTTGAAACTTTATCAACTAATACACGTATAATCCATAGAAAGTTAATAGATGATATAGTAGTTTAATAGATCGTTAAATGAAATCGAGTCGAAATATTATGAGGTTAATGATTAACCATTGTATGTTTTTGATCATAATATAGTTGTAAATGTATTGGTCTAAAAATTAGGAAATCGATCATTGAAGGAGCGCAGGATGATGAGTATGTTAGATAAATTGAAGAAAGGGTTTTCTGAAGCAGGGAATAAAGCAAAAGAAGTGATTGAAATCAATCAATTAAAATTTAAAATTTCTGTGAAACAGAAAGAAATAGATAATAAGTTTATGTATATTGGAGAAAAAATATATAATCAATATCAAAATCAAGATCTAATTGAATTGGATCAGGATATGGAAATGATGTGTAATGATATTGAACAGTTAAAAAATGAAATTAAGCAAATTGATTTACAAGTGAAAGAATTATCAAATCAAAAAGAATGCAGCTGCGGTCATTTAGTGGATATTAATGACAATTATTGCCAAGTTTGCGGACATAAATTTGAAGTAAAAGTTGTACAGAACGTATATGGTGCAGACTATGAATATACAAATATCAAGTCAAGAAATGAGGATCGATTTACTTGTTCCTTCTGCGATGAAGAGTTAGAGCACTCGGTTGACGTTTGCCCGCAATGTGGTCATTCAACAATGAATTTATAACTAAAAAATAAACCAGCAGTTATTATGCTGGTTTATTTGATCAGTTTTTTTATCATTAAGTGTGGTATTAGAGTACTTTGCTTAAAAATGATTTTGTTCGTTCGTGAGATGGGTAATCAAATAATTTTTCAGGTACATTTTCTTCAACGATATAACCTTCATCCATGAAAATTACTCGATCTCCTACCTCACGTGCAAACCCCATCTCATGTGTGACTACAACCATTGTCATACCTTCTTTAGCTAACTGCTTCATAACATCTAATACTTCTCCTACCATTTCAGGATCAAGTGCAGAAGTAGGTTCGTCAAACAGCATGATTTTAGGTTCCATCGCCAAAGCTCTTGCAATGGCAACACGTTGTTTTTGTCCACCGGATAAGGAATTAGGGTATGCATTAGCTTTTTCGGATAAATTTACTTTTTCCAGGAGATCTAATGCCACTTTTTCTGCTTTTTCCCTAGACCATTTCCTAACTTTAATGGGTGCAAGAGTAATGTTTTCAAGCACAGATTTATGTGGAAACAAATTAAACTGCTGAAATACCATACCTACCTCTGTACGAATCTCATTTATATTTGTATTTTTGTCTGTAAGATTCACACCCTCGATTTGGACCTCACCAGCTGTAATGGACTCTAACAAATTCATACAACGTAAGCAGGTTGATTTTCCTGACCCAGAAGGTCCTATGATAACAACGACCTCTTGAGGTTCAATTTGAAGATTAATATCTTTTAAGACTTCGTTATCTCCAAAGGATTTTTTTAGATTCTTAACGGTTATCATCGATATTCCACCTCTTTTCGATGTAATTTAATAAGTAAGTTAGAGATAAAGTGATAACAAGGTATATTAAAGAAATCAATATAAATGGTTCCCAAGTAATAAAAAATCTTGTATTTACTGCTCGTGCCCAATAAAGTATTTCTGGAGCTGCAATAGCAGAAGCTAATGAAGAATCTTTAACTAAAGTAATAAACTCGTTACCAAATGGAGGAATCATTCTTTTAATGGATTGGGGTAAAACAAT
The DNA here is from genome assembly GCF_010078385.1 of Chengkuizengella sediminis. NCBI lineage: Bacteria > Bacillati > Bacillota > Bacilli > Caryophanales > Paenibacillaceae > Chengkuizengella > Chengkuizengella sediminis. Next base: position 723,587 of record NZ_SIJC01000001.1, on the reverse strand, counting down.
ATACCTCATCGTTTGAATTTTATTCATACCTAAGGAGCGTCCTGCTTCAACTTGTCCACTATCTATGGATTGAATACCAGCTCTATAAATTTCTGCCAAATAAGCTGCTGAATTTAATGAAAGTGCAATGATCGCAGATATAACAGCTTTAGTAGAGCCAACACCACTAATGAATAGTGGAGCAACTCCTAGGTAAATGATAAAAATTTGAACTAATAAAGGTGTACCTCTGAAAAAAGTAATATACCAAACGAAAGGTAATCTGATAATTGAAAAAGGTGACAACCGTCCTAGTGCAATAAATAAACCCAATACACACCCAATAAGAATAGCTGATAAAGAGATGCCTAATGTGTATAATGTTCCTTTCATAAACAATGGGAAATAATCCACAATTACATCTATTCTAATTCCTAGATCATTTAATAACCAATCATATACGTATCCCCAAATCAAACTGAAAAAATCACTAATAACTCCCCAAATCACAATGAAAATATCACTAATATATCCCCAAACATTACCAAAAAAATCTTTAATGCCTTGCATAAACTCACTCCATTTTATTCATTTAAAACACATTATTATTATCAAAAAAGAAAGCGTACCGCTTGTTCGCGCTACGCTTGAATATAATGTCTCATTCAAACTATTGTTGATTTAGTAATGTTTCAACATCAGGTGATGTACCAAACCATTTCTCATAAATCTCAGCATATTTTCCGTCTTCAATGACCGTTGTTAATGCTTTATCCAACGTTTCTTTTAATTCACTACCATCTGCAATCATTAATCCATAATATTCTGCTTCAAAATTTTCAGCATCTGATACTAGTTGAACATTATCGTCAGGGTTGTTCTTAACAAATTCTGCAGCTACAGCAATATCAGTAACTACAGCTTCAATGTTTCCTTGTTTTAAAGCAGCTAGTGCAAGTGCTGTTGTTTCAAATAATTGTAAGTCAGGGTTTAATTCACCAACTATTGATTCAGCAGCAAACTGTCCAGTTGTACCTGTTTGAACTCCAATGACTTTTCCTTCTAAATCAGTAGCAGTTTTAATATCTGTTCCTTCGTAAAAAGCAATCATATGAGTGGATTCAAAATATGGTCTCGTGAAATCATATTCCTCATTACGTTCATCTGTAATTGTAATTCCAGATATTGCAATATCAATACTTCCATTTTTCAATGAAGGGAATATTGGATCCCATCCAATATTGTTTAATTCATAATCAAGACCTGCTTCTTCCATAACTGCAGCTAATAAATCCACATCAAACCCAACAATCTCTTCCCCATCCAATGATTCAAATGGAGCAAATGCAGCATCAGTACCCACAATGACTTTATCTCCACCGCCACAAGCAGCTAAAATCGCGACCATACTAATCAACAATACAATTAATAAATTCTTTTTCATTTTTATTCCCCTTTTTGTATAAATTATATATATTTATTTTATAGTATAACGTATTAATAGAATTTCTCAACCGTTGTTTTATGTTTAGTATTTTTTCTACAAAATTCGAGTTTATTTGACAACTGTGATATGGCTGGACAAAACTTCAATTTTATATTTATTCACTTTTATAGTTTCTCCATCTGCTTGAGTGGTAAGGTAATGGTTTGGTGCATATTCTATCTTTTTCCCAGAAAAGAAACTCACTGCTTTATGTCTAGCATGTTTTCCAAAATATACAAGAGGAAATAGTGTTAGAAGTTCTAATCGATTGATATTGCTAATAATACAAATCTCCGCTTTTTTATCATTTGGGCTCGCATCTGGATTAATGATCATCCCGCCCCCATAGTATGGAAGGTTAGAAACAGTGATGAACCATACATTCTTAAGTTGTTTTAGTTCTCCATCAATATTTAAAGTGATGTCACTGGTACGAAAAGAAAATAATACTCTAAATAATGAGATCACATAAGCTAAACCTCCAAGACGAAGACCATTAAACCATTTTTTATACTTAGCGTCGTTCGTGATTTGAGCTATTTTTCCATCTAAACCAGCACCAATAGAACATACTGCGACTTCATTATCAATTTTTAATAGATCTAATGTTTTACGTTGATTTGAGTGTAAGATTATTTCAAGTGCTTTCAAGTGATGTTTTGGCAAGTTTACTCCCCTAGCATAATCGTTTCCAGAACCAGAAGGAATATACCCAAAATGGACTTTGTTGTTAACGTCAGCTTGATAGATCCCATTGATAACTTCGTGCACGGTTCCATCACCTCCAACTGCTACAATGATATTAGGTTTATATTTATTAATTAAATGTAGTGTACATGTTGTTCCAGAACCTACTTTATTAGTAAAACTTTCAACATATTTTATGTCTTTTTCATTTAATATATGTCTAATTTCATGCCAAACTTTAAGACCCCTTCCATTCCCAGAAACGGGGTTCACAACAAAACCTATCATATTTATCCAACTTTCTTCTAAGGGTGCTATTTGTATCTAAAATCTATTCATACATATTAACTTACTAGATTCATTTCCACAATAAAAAAATGTCATATTATAGAGTGGTCAAACAGTGAAAAATTCTTGATATTACCAGTAAATTTCATAATGATCAATATTAAATTATAAATAAACAATCCCTTATATAATCATGGTAAATATAAACTTCAGTGAAATTATTTTATATTTAATATAGAAAAAAGAATAGGAATATGATAATATTTCAATAAATATAAAACCTTACATCTGTGAGTAAAAGTGTGGATAAATATTCAACATTTAACTTATTCACCTTCAACTTTTATGTATACTCCTGTCGATATTTGACCTCTTTAGAGCATTTAAAGATTTAAAGTAAGCTATCAAGTCAACTTCAGAGATTTTTAACTTCACTATTTTCGTTTATACAAATAGAACTTCAAACTAAATTAATTTCAAAATGTTGAATTATCCTGGTTACTAATTGATTTTCATATCTATGAAGGCTACTACTTACACCAATATTACGAGAAAGGAATGAAGCGCTTTCATTGGATGGAACTGTTATAATAAATCGAAAAATCATATGACTTTAATGCTTTTGATGATGGTTTTATCGGTACTTATCTAATTTAAATTGTTTATATCTTGGGGGTAATGAAATGAGTGAAACTTCTGTATTACAGGTAAATGGACTAAAAACCTCTTTTTTTATGGATAAATCCGAAGTGCCAGCTGTTGACGATATAGATTTCAACTTAAAACAAGGGGAGATTATTGCGATAGTAGGAGAATCCGGATGTGGCAAAAGTGTTACTTCCCTTTCAATAATGGGACTAGTACCTCACCCCCCAGGTAAAGTTGTGGGCGGAGAGATTATTTTTAACGATGAAAATATTTTAAAAGCTTCTGAATCAAAAATGAGGGATATACGTGGAAATGAGATAGCTATGATATTTCAGGAACCTATGACTTCTTTGAATCCGCTTTTTACCATTGGTAATCAAATCATGGAAGCGATCTTAATTCATCGTAAATGGAATAAAAAGCAAGCAGAAATGAAAGCGATAGAATATTTAAAGTTAGTCGGTCTACCTCGTGCAGAGGAATTGATGAATGAATATCCTCATCAGTTATCTGGAGGAATGAGACAGAGGGTTATGATTGCAATGGCAATGGTTTGTGAACCGAAAGTATTAATCGCTGATGAACCAACTACAGCTTTAGATGTTACAATTCAGTCACAAATCTTGGCTTTGATGAAGAGATTAAATAAACAGCTAAATACATCTATTATACTTATCACACATGATCTTGGCGTTGTATCAGAAATATGTGAAAGAGTCATTGTCATGTATGCAGGGAAAATAGTTGAGGAAACGGATGTTAAAACGATATTTGAGAGTCCGCAGCACCCATATACTAAAGGTTTAATTCAATCTGTACCTGATATTCGTGATAAAAAGAGTCGTTTATACTCAATTCCAGGAAATGTACCGATTCCTGGGTCTATTAAACAGGGGTGTAGATTTGCTGATCGGTGTGATTTTGTCATGGATAAATGTAAAGTAGAAACACCAGAATTAGTTACAATTGAAACTAACCATAAGGTTCGTTGCTTTTTACATGAGGAAAGTGAGGAAAATACGTATGACAAAAACACTATTAGAAGTTGAAAAAATGAAGAAGTATTTTCCGATTAATGGTGGAATTCTAGGGCGGAAAATAGGGGATGTAAAGGCGGTAGACGATGTGTCGTTCTCTGTATTTGAAGGAGAGACCTTCGGCCTAGTGGGGGAGAGTGGTTGTGGAAAATCTACAACTGGAAGAACACTTCTTCGCTTACAAGAACCTACTGATGGAAAGGTCAAATTTAACGAAAAGGAATTAACAAGTCTAAGTTCAAATGAATTGCGTACGGTTAGAAGAGATGTTCAGATGATCTTTCAAGATCCATTCGCTTCTCTTAACCCTAGGCATACAGTTGAGAAAATATTAGAAGAACCTTTAATCGTTCATAAAATAGGTACCCCTAAAGAACGCAAACAAATGGTTATCGAAATGCTGGAAACAGTAGGTTTGAGCAGCTATCATGCAAAACGGTATCCCCATCAATTCAGCGGTGGGCAGCGACAGCGTATTGGTATAGCACGTGCTCTAATGACGAAACCAAAACTCATCATAGCGGATGAACCTGTTTCTGCATTGGACGTCTCAATTCAATCACAAATATTAAATTTACTAGATGATCTGCAAAAGGCATTTTCATTAACCTATATATTTATAGCACATGATTTAGGGGTTGTTAGACATATTTGTAATCGTGTAGCCGTTATGTATTTAGGTAAAATAGTAGAATTATCCAGCAGTGAAAAGCTTTATAACAAACCACTGCATCCATATACTGAGGCTCTTCTAAGTTCAGTGCCTATTCCTGATCCTACATTTGAGAGGGAACATATTGAGTTAACAGGGGAAATGCCAAGTCCTTCAAATCCACCACAGGGATGTTCATTTCACACAAGATGTCCACAATGTATGGAGATTTGTAAGACAGTTCAGCCAGAGTTTGAAGAAATTGAGCAAGATCATTATGTTGCTTGTCATTTGTACAACAAGAACGAGCAGCTTTAGTGATAGATAAAAAATAGGAGGGTTAAAAAGAAATGAAAAAAAAGAGTATTTTTCTTGCACTAGTGTTTATTTTTGTTCTGGGAATTGCTTTAGTTGGTTGTGGCTCTGAAGCTCCAACTGAAGAAACACAAGGGGAGACAAATGAAAACAATGAGGAGACTAATGATGATCAGAACCAACAATCAGAGGAGAGTTCTACAGAAAGCACTCTAGTGTTTGGGCGTGGCGCTGATTCAGTTGATTTAGACCCTGCTTTAGTCACAGATGGTGAGTCCATTAAAGTAACTTTAAACATTTATGATACTTTAGTGAAGTATGGTGATGTAGATACTTCTATTGAACCGAGTTTGGCAACTGATTGGACAACAAGTGATGATGGATTAACATACACTTTTAATCTTCGCGAGGGAGTAAAGTTCCACGATGGTACAGACTTTAATGCAGATGCAATTGTTTATAACTTTGAGCGTTGGGCAAATGGTGAAAAATCTTCATTCTATTATTATGGATCTATGTTTGGAGGATTTAAAGGGGATGAAGGTCATGTCATTCAAGAAGTAAAAGCGGTTGATGAGCTTACGGTTGAATTTACACTAAGTCGACCACAAGCACCGTTTCTACAAAATGTAGCAATGCCTCCGTTTGCGATTGCTAGTCCTGCAGCTTTAGAAGAACATGGGGAGAGTTTTACAGAAAATCCAGTCGGGACTGGCCCGTTTGTATTTCAAGAATGGAAAAGAAATGATCGCGTTGTTTTAGTAAAAAATGAAAATTATTGGATGAAGGATTATCCAAAACTAGAAAAAGTTATATTTGTTTCTATTCCAGATAACGCAACAAGATTAAATGAATTAATTGCGGGAGAGATAGATATTGCGGATGGAGTAAGTCCAAACGACAGTACAAGAATTGAAGGGGAAGGCGACTTGCAATTGTTCGTTCGACCTTCTATGAATGTTGGTTATTTAGGTTTAACGAATACAAGACCACCATTCAATGAAAAACTTGTTCGTCAAGCCTTAAACCATGCCGTTGATAAAGAAGGTATTATTGCAGCTTTTTATGCAGGACAAGCAGTACCGGCTAAAAACCCATTACCACCTGTTATTGCTGGATATAATGATGACATCGATCCATATCCATATGATTTAGAAAAAGCGAAAGAATTATTAGCACAAGCAGGATATCCTGATGGTTTTGAAATGGAACTGTGGGCTATGCCAGTACCACGTCCTTATATGCCTGACGGTCAAAAAGTAGCAGAAGTTATTCAAAGTAGCTTTGCACAAATTGGTGTAAAGGCTAAAATCGTATCTTATGAATGGGCTACTTATTTAGAAAAAGCAAGAAATGGTGAAGCAGATGCATTCCTATTAGGTTGGACTGGGGATAATGGAGATGCTGATAACTTTATGTATGTCTTGTTAGATCAAGATAACATTGGAAGTAACAACTACGCTTATTACAGTAATCCTGAATTACATGACATCTTAATTGAAGCACAATCAAACCCTGATCAAGCAGCACGTGAGGAGCTTTATAAGGAAGCACAGGCGATTATTCATGAAGATGCACCGTGGATTCCTTTAGTGCATTCAACTCCAATTCTTGGTGGAAAGAACAATGTTAATGACTTTTTCGCTCATCCAACAGGTTCTCAAGCTTTAACAAAAGTTTATTTTGACTAAGTTAGAATAAAAAAAAGGGGAGCTAAAACCTCCCCTTTTTTAAAGGAAAGAAACAAGTTTTGACTTCGGTACCTGCTAATGTATTGGGGATAAATGTCGAAGCATCAACTCACATATGTGATTTTATTAGTGGCTCAGAGCCCTCTTAAAGTATTGGTAATCATCGGGCTCCCGAAGGAAGAAACCTTCATTTTAATCCGGGGTCCCTGAAAAGTACTCGGCAATCACATCCGTGTGCATACTTCACTTTTTGGGGTAAATATGGGTATATGAAGAGGTGATATTAGTGTTCAGTTATACCATTAGACGACTTTTAATGTTGATACCCGTTTTGTTTGGAATGACATTTATCGTATTTTTTATGATTCGAGCGATTCCAGGTGATCCTGCTCAAGTGATTTTAGGTCAGCTTGCTACGGAGGATGCCATTAACAGTTTAAGGGCAGAACTAGGGCTTGACCAACCATGGTTTACTCAGTATTTTGAATATTTAAAACAGTTATTCACGTTGGATTTAGGTGAATCACTTAGAACGAAGGCAGAGGTAAGTGGAGAGATATGGCCTTATTTGGCGGCTACCTTTGAGCTCTCGTTCGTAGCTTTGCTTATTGCTGTAGTTGTTGGTGTGAATGCCGGGATTATCAGCGCATGGTTTCAAAAATCTTGGTTTGATTATACAGCAATGGTAGTTGCACTCGTAGGGGTTTCCATGCCAATATTTTGGCTAGGTTTGATGGAACAGTGGATTTTTTCTGTTCAACTTGATTGGTTACCTCCTTCAAAGCGAGAAAATGTTAAAAATCCTGTTGAAACCATTACTCATTTCTATTTAATTGATACGATATTACAAGGTAGAATGGATCAGTTTATAGATGTGTTAAAGCACTTGATTATGCCTGGTATAGCACTTGCAACTATACCAATGGCTATTATTGCAAGAATTACTCGCTCCAGTATGTTAGAAGTTATGCGTTCTGATTATATTAGAACAGCTAGAGCAAAGGGGCAGAAGATGTTTTGGGTTGTGTATAAACATTCTTTAAAAAATGCAGTCATTCCAGTATTAACTGTAACCGGTTTGCAAACAGGACTATTGTTAGGCGGAGCAATATTAACAGAAACTATTTTTTCATGGCCTGGGATTGGGCGATATATTTATAATGCAATTGAATTTCGGGATTATCCTGTCATTCAGTCTGGAATATTAATCGTAGCAACTATTTTTGTATTGATTAACCTTATTGTTGATTTATTATATGCATTTATCGATCCTAGAATTAAATACAATTAACATTCTAATAAAAATCTGAAAAACTCCTAAACAAAGGGGAGGATTACTTATGGCAGAACTAGCTCCAAATAAAGCTCCACAGCAATCCGTAAGAGGAAGTCGTTTTCTTTTGTGGTTAGATGCTTGGAAAAGTTTTAAAAAAAATAAATTAGCCGTTGTAGGTTTAATTATCGTTACCATTTTTATAAGTTTAGCAATTTTTGCTCCGTATATAACACCTGAAGGCATTAATGAGCAAAAACTAGCGGATCGATTATTGCCGCCTTCAAGTGAACACTTGTTAGGAACAGATGATTTCGGAAGAGATATTTTATCACGTGTAATTCACGGAGCTCGAATATCACTGTGGGTTGGATTCGTTTCAGTTATAGGATCTATTGTGGTTGGTTGTTTACTGGGAATCTTAGCTGGTTATTACGGGAGATGGGTGGATACTCTCATTTCTAGATTTTTTGATATTATGCTTGCCTTTCCTAGTATGTTACTAGCCATTGCGATTGTTTCAGTATTAGGTCCTTCATTAAGAAATGCACTGATAGCGATAGCTATTATTAATGTGCCTAATTTTGGCCGCTTAATTAGATCAAAAGTTTTAAGCATCAAACAAGAAGAATATATTACAGCGGCTAAAGCAATTGGGATGCGAGATCGTAGAATTTTATTTCGTCATATTTTACCAAACAGTATGGCTCCAATTATTGTTCAAGGTACATTAGCTATAGCAACTGCTATTATTGAAGCTGCTGCTTTAGGTTTTCTGGGGTTAGGAGCAGAACCTCCAAATCCAGAGTGGGGAAAAATGTTAGCAGATTCAAAGGAGTATTTAGTACAAGCACCTTGGACGATGTTCTTCCCAGGGATTGCAATCATGTTAACTGTACTTGGCTTTAATTTAATGGGTGATGGATTAAGAGATGCTTTGGATCCAAGAATGAAAAACTAAATGTAGCTTTAAAAAATGTAATGTTACTATTGTTGGTGTTTGATATATTATGTTAAGATAACAAAAAAGCATCACCATTAACGATTGTGGAGGTATTAATTGGCGTGGCTCAAATATCCAGGCAAGACAGTGGAGTAACATTACAATCAAAATCGAAATTATTTATTTTAGCTTTATCTATATTATCACTTGCTATTTTTGTATCTTTGGTATATTCAGTAAATATAAATAAACCTTCAATTCTTGATATACAGGTTTTAGAATGGGTGGAACAACATGCCCCCAGTTTTTTATCAAGCTTTCTAACTCTTTTAACTGAAGCAGTGACCTATTGGTCAATTCCGATCGTAGTGTTGCTAGCAATGATCTGGTTAGGATGGAGGAAGCGAGATTTAATAGGTGTAATAATTTTACCTCTTGCTGTTGCAATAAGTGAGATTTTAAAAGGATCAATTAAAGATTTTTTTCAAAGACCTAGACCTGAAATAAACGCAGCAGTTGATGGAACAGGTTTTAGTTTTCCTAGTGGACATGCACTTGTGGGACTGGTGTGTTATGGTTTAATAGCTTATTTTTTAGTGAAGTATACAAAAAGAACAATAAATAAATGGATTATTTCTATCATATTTGTTCTGTTGATAGGTTTGTTAGGTTTTAATCGGATTTATTTCTCTGTACATTATTTTACTGATATTATGGCGGGATATTTCTTGGGAATTACAATTGTATGTGCATCTATTTTTATTTATGAAAGTGTAAGTGAGTTGAAATTTAGGAAAAAGAATTAACTAAATACGGCTAACAATACCGCCTCTGGCGGTTTTTTGTTTTACTTTAAGAATATCACGTGCAATTCCTTAGTTGACACTCAATTTACTTATGTGAGTGATTTATTAATATTTTTTTTAATTCAGGTTCATTACTTAATAGATCATTTAGTGTATAGTGATCTAATATTTCCAGAAATGCATCAAGTGCCTCGTTTAATACATTCTTTAGTTTACAGACTGGACTTATTATACAAGAGTTATTTTCCTTATCAAAACATTCTACTATGTTAACTCTATTCTCAGTTTGTCTAACGACCCAACCAATATTGATATCTTTTGGAGCAGAAGCAAGTTTAATCCCACCACCTCTTCCTCTAATGGTATGGATCAATTTTAACAATCCTAATTCATATACTACTTTCATTAAATGATTATTAGAGATTCCGTAAGTTTCTGAGATCTCCTTTATATTACTTATTTTGTCTTCAGGTTGAGTCGCTAAGTAGAGGAGAACCCTTAGGGTATAATCTGTATAGTTTGTTAATCGCATCTTTCCATCACTCCAATGAACTTTGTTATTCTATTATACCTTTAATTGTCATTAGAGTTCTAGGGGCAAAGAAGTTGAGCAACTGATAAATGCTCAACTTCTTTGCTTTAGTAAAAAATAATATGAAAGTGTTCAAAAAATTGTAACTTAAAGATGTATTCTATATACATGTTTTAGATTATGCTTAAAGGAGTAAAAAAATACATCTTTTAACAGGGGGAACCGTTATGAATCAAGACACAATAAATATTATTAAATCAACAGTGCCAGTATTGCAGGAACATGGAGAGGAAATTACAAGTCATTTCTATAAGATTATGTTTAGTAATCATCCTGAGTTATTAAACATTTTCAATCATGCCAATCAAAAACAAGGAAGACAACAAAAAGCCTTGGCTGGGTCCGTATTAGCCGCAGCTGCCAATATAGATAATTTAGAGGCTATTCTCCCTATCGTGAAAACAATAGGACATAAACATCGAAGTTTAGGAATTAAACCCGAGCAATATCCGATTGTTGGTAAACACTTGTTATTAGCTATAAAAGAAGTATTAGGAGATGCTGCTACTGATGAAATTATGAGTGCATGGGAAGAGGCTTATGGGGTCATAGCTGATGTCTTTATTTCAATTGAACATCAAATGTACGAGGATGCAAATCAACTTAATGGAGGTTGGAAAGATTTTAGAAAGTTTGTGGTTTACAAAAAAGTTGAAGAGAGTAAGGTGATCACTTCTTTTTATTTACGATCAGAGGATGGTAAATCCATTTCAAGCTTTCAACCTGGTCAATATATTAGTGTAAAAATGAATATAGAAGGGAAGAAAAATACGCATATCAGACAATACAGTTTATCTGATTCCTCAGATAAAAATTATTACAGAATCAGTGTGAAAAGAGAATTAGGGGTTGAAAATAAACCTGATGGTTTAGTGTCAAATTATTTGCATGATCATGTGAATGAAGGAGATATTGTGCAAATAAGTGCACCAGCAGGAGATTTTGTATTAAATTCAGAACATGATTTTCCAATTGTTCTCATTAGTGGTGGAGTTGGTCTTACTCCTATGATTAGTATGTTAAATACGTTAATTGAAAAAGAGCCAGAACGCCCAGTTTATTTTATTCATGCAGCAATTAATAGTGAGTTTCATGCTTTTAGAGATCATGTTCAGCAGCTTGCAGCAAAACATAATCAGTTAAAATCATTAGTTTGTTATCAAGCTCCTACTGAACAAGATAAACAAGCAAATGGTTTTGAAAAAGAAGGTTTTATTGAAATGGCATGGTTGAAGAGCATCCTGCCTTCACATCAAGCTGATTATTATTTCTGTGGTCCAGTACCCTTTATGAAGGTCATATATGAAGGATTAAATAAGTGGGGAGTAGATTTACAACATATACATTATGAATTCTTTGGACCAAAAGCAGAAATTGAGAAATAATTAATTTTAAAAAGAATTTCATATAAAAGCCTTGGGTTAAGTATATATTACAAACCTAAGGCTTTTAACACTTTAAGAATTTAAAAATATTTTGAAAAAAGTTCTTTAGAAAAAAGAAGGAAAATGTTATTTAAAGTATTCAATTAATTCATCTTCTGAGGTATCTAAATTTAGCCAAACGTCAATCATTGTTTTTACTTTGGTATATTCTGTTTCACTAACATGGTCGTACCAAATTTTTTGAGGGTTATCATTAGAAGCAATACCTTTCAACGAGTATGTGTGAATTTGCGGATTTTCAGATTTTAAATATAGGTTAGTTAATTCTTTTATCATGTTAGGTTTCATATCTGTTTTTAAGTTTTCACCTACAATTCCGATGACATCAAATACTTTCGTTATATTTGTTAGTTTTTTTGCTTCATCTAATATAGCGATAATAACTTCTTGATGGCGTTCCGTTCTTCCAAAATCACCTTGTGAATCTGAACGAAATCTTGCATATTTTAATGCTTCTTCTCCAGTGTAACTTTCTTTACCTCCAACAACGATAATTTCAGCTCCTGAATCTGTATATTTTATTAAATCTTTTTCTACTTTCAGGCTTATACCACCTAATGCATCTACAAGCTGAGTAAAGCCATAAAAATTTATTTTTGCGTAATTTTGAATGGAGATATCAAAGTAATGTTCAACTGTATCTTTTGCAAGTTTCACTCCTCCAAAAGCGAATGCATGATTAATTTTATCTTTTCCTCTTCGACCTGGTATCTCCACGTAAGTATCTCTAGGTATAGATAGTAGTAACACTTTAAGGTCAGATGGTCTTACGATGGATAGAATCATACTATCTGATCGACCTTGCTCTTCTCCCCTTGCATCTTCTCCTAAAAGTAGTATCGCAAAAGGTTTAGTGTTTCCAATTGTCACCTCATTTTCTCCTTCATTTTTCTCCTTTAATTGTACTTGTCTTGGAAACAGCTGAAAGCTAATAAATCCGGGATTATTTATTTGATTCGTTTGAACATTTTCATCTAACTCTAAAATATTTTCTTTTTCTGTCAAAGGTTCATATGATTGTTCTAATATGTCCTCAAGATGCTGTGCAAAAAACCAATTAAATGCCATTAGTTTAATTGTGTTTTTTAGAAAAAAACTGGAGGTGATAATTAACAACACAGCAACTACTATATAAATGTACTTCTTTTTCATGGAAAAACTCCTAAAAATCGATTTCGTATTCTTTATGTTTTCCGTTTATCAGAAAAATATAAAGTAAGTTTACACGAATTGTTTTCAGAAGTTTGTCAAAGCTTGTGCTATTCAAAAAAAAATTTAAGTAGAAGATATGCCATTTTTGTCGAATTGGCCAATTTTGAAATTTATGTGAATTATTTCACAAATATAAAAGGATTCAAATAAAGCAGACAAATAAATTCCATATTTTGTTCATTCGATTGGTACATTATTCTTTATTTCCAAATGTTACATTGAAGCTAAGGAAATATTTCTTACAAGAGGGGTGAGGGGATGTTAAAAAAAATGAAGGCGCTTGATAAAAGATTAATTTTATTTATAGGTATCATGTTGGGTCTTATATTTACGATAGCAAGTGCAGAAACATTGCATTATACTGATTCTGCCGAGTTTTGTTCAACATGTCACCCTATGGATACAGCTTATAGCAGTTTTTCAGATTCAACACATGCGAATTTAGATTGTAATACATGTCATGCACCAACTGATAACTTTGGAGAGAAGATATTGTTTAAATCAAAGGCAGGATTACATGATATTTATATGAATACGCTAAATGTTGATGAAATTCCAGATGTCATTCATGCAAAAGCTGCAACTGTTGAAGTCGTTCAAGAAAACTGTGTATCATGTCACGAAAATTCTATCAATAATGTAAGTCATGATGTCAAAGGTACATGTGTTGATTGTCATCGTCAAGTGCCTCATGGAAAAAAAGATAAAAATAAATCTGAGCAATTATATGAACCAGGAACGTATAACATTAAAGGTTTAAAGGACTAGGAGGGAATGAAAATGATGGTTAATTTGAAACGTTTGTTTCTTTTTTGTACTATTTTGATTTTGACAGTTTTAGTGTCGGCTTGTCAATTAAATACAGAAGGAACATCTGAAGTAGCTCTAACAGGTCTTTCTCCTGATGAAATTAGTAATGAAGCTTTTGAGAATCTTTTTCCTCTTCATTATGCTAGTTATCAAAGAAACTTAGAGATGGAAGATACAAGGTTTGGAGGTTCCGTTCTTGCATCTAAGTTTGATCATAATAAAGAGCCATATGCCCCTATATTATTTAATGGTTACGGATTTGCTAAGGAATATAATGAAGACCGTGGTCACATTTATGCAGTAGAAGATAACATTTCAATTGCAAGAATTAATGATAAATCAATAGGTTCTTGTTTTACTTGTAAAAGTACTGCCGTTCCAAGTATGATAGATCAATTTGGTGATGAGTATTGGACTAAAAATTTCCGAAATGAAATTATCCCATTAGCAGAAGAAATGGGACATTCACCGATAGGATGTTCAGATTGTCATGATCCTGAAACGATGGAACTTCAAGTGACTCGCCCTATGTTTGCTACAGCAATGTTAGAAAAGGGCGAGGATATATCTAATCCAACATTAAATGAAATGCGTACTTATGTTTGTGCGCAATGTCATGTAGAATATTATTTTGAACCGGAAAATAAAGCTGTTACGTTCCCTTGGTCAGAAGGTTATCAACCTGAGGAAATGTTTGAATACTATGAAACCATTGCAATGGAATCTGGGTTCTCCCAAGATTGGATACACAATGTCTCAGGTGCACCAATGTTAAAATCACAACATCCTGAGTATGAGACCTGGGCTGAAGGTACACACGGAAAAGCAGAAGTGACCTGTTCTGACTGTCATATGCCATATACTCGTGAAGATGATAGAAAAAAAATTACGAGTCATTTCTGGACCTCACCTCTAAAAACAGTTGAACAATCTTGTCGTACTTGTCATTCTGATCAAACAGAAGAGGAGTTAAAGGGCAAAGTTGAATCGATTCAGGAAATGAGTAAAGATGCATTGGATAAAGCAGGAGATATTTCGATAACCTCACATTATTATGTGAACAAAATGATTACATCAGGTGTATCAGAAGATAAAATCAAACAAGCGCAGGATTTAGTAAGAAAGGGACAATGGTTCTGGGATATAGTTTCTGCTGAAAACTCAACTGGTTTCCACAATCCTCAAGGTTCAATGGATGCATTAAAAACATCCGTAGAAGCTTCGAGTGAAGCGATTATTTTAGCAACTGAGGAGCTTGTGAAATTGGACGTAAACATAAATGAATTAAAAAAAGAAATCGAAAAAGTTAAAAAAGCTGTTTATGACGAACCTGATAATTTCAAGAAAAATGAACATGCAACCAACGATTATTTCCCTCCTCAAAAAAAATAGAGAAGGACACAGATTAAAAAAGCATTTTACTTTTATTTCATAGTAGAATGCTTTTTCCACACTAATTGTAGATCAATGTATAACGAATATGTCTGTGAAATTTATCACATCTATTTCAACTGATTTAGTAAAATATGTATGTTTTTTTACAATGACTCCAATTGTATATCCATACTAATTTTTATCGAATACAATTTATATAAGGAGAATTGAAAAGTTATCAAAGAGGTGAAGTTTATGAAAAAGAATAAAAAGATGCTCATAGGTTTTAGTACAGTTTTTGTTGCAATTCTTATTTTATTAATTGGAGCTACAACAAAAACTAGTGGGTCTGAGCTTACTTTACAGGAGATTATACAAGAGCCTCATAAATTTCAAGAACGTTTTATTATGACACAGGGTGACTTAATAGAAAAGTCTATTCAATGGAATGCTGACCTAATTGAACTGAGTTTCCAAATAGAAGATGAATTCGGGAATGTGTTATCCGTTGTCCATCAGGGTGTTAAACCAGATAATTTCAGTGAAGATGTGATTGTGATTGTTGAAGGTTTTGTTCATGATGATGGTACCTTCAATGCAGAGAAGGTTCAGACGAAATGTCCTTCAAAATATGAAGGAGAAGAATACGATCCTGAGTTACATGAAAAAGAGATGGAATAGACAGTGATTCACAAACAGTAGTGTTCATGAAATGAGGGTATATTATGCATAATATCGGAGATCTGACAATCTATTTGGGTTTAGCTATTTCTATTTATTCATTCATTGCATTCATTGTTGGAGTGATAAAACAAGATCAAAAATGGGTGAATAGTGGCAAAAATGGAGTCTTGACATTATTTCTTCTTACAAGTATAACAGTAATTCTTCTATTATATGCCCTAGCAACCAGTCAATTTCAATTTAAATATGTATCCATGTATACAAGTAGTGATTTACCAATCGTATATAAACTTTCAGCTTTATGGGCAGGTAATGCGGGATCACTATTACTGTGGACATTTTTATTAACGATGTACACTGCAATGGTTGCATTTTCTAATAAAATGAAAGGAAATCCGATGGTTCCTTATGTTTCTACAATTATGTTAGGGAATGCAATCTTTTTTTATTTTATTTTAGCAACGACTACAAAACCATTTGAACTTAACGACTTGATTCCTTCTGAAGGTAACGGATTAAATCCAATGCTACAGGATCCAGGTATGATTATTCACCCCATTACTCTCTATTTAGGTTATGTAGGTTTAGCTGTTCCATTTGCTTTTGCGATAGCTGCGTTGATTTTAAAAAACGTAGATTCCTTTTGGATACGTATGACAAGACGGTGGACTTTATTAGCATGGTTGTTTTTAACTCTTGGGAATTTATTGGGAGGATATTGGGCTTATTTGGAGTTAGGCTGGGGTGGATATTGGGCATGGGATCCAGTAGAGAACGCATCATTTATGCCCTGGTTAACGGTGACAGCATTTCTACATTCCGTCATGATACAAGAGCGAAAAGGAATGTTAAAGGTTTGGAATTTGTCTTTAATTATATTGTCTTATGCCCTAACGTTGTTCGGTACATTTTTAGTACGAAGTGGTGTCTTAACTTCTGTACATGCTTTTGGAGATACAAATTTAGGAACTTACTTTCTAATTTTTATGGGCATAGCTGTTATTTTTGCAATGTATGTCATGATGAGTAGGTATCATTTACTAAAAAAAGATAGCGATTATTTTGAATCTTTTCTTTCAAAAGAAAGCAGCTTTTTAATTAACAATTTAATTTTAGTAGGTGCAGCATTTGCCGTATTTTGGGGCACGATATTCCCACTAATTTCTGAGGCAGTAAGAGGTACTAAAGTAACAGTTGGCGTACCGTTTTTTAACACTGTAATGTCTCCGATATTGTTGGCATTGTTGTTTATCATGGCCATTTGTCCACTAATTGCTTGGCAAAAATCAACAATAAAAAACTTACAGAAGAATTTTTTAATTCCAGCATTGTTAACTTTCATTGTTGCGGTCCTTTTATTTACTTTGGGGATAAGAACTACATATCCTATCATCGGATTTACTATTGTTGCATTTATGTTGTTCACACATATTTCTGAAATATACCGTGGGGTTAAAGCAAGACGTTCTGTTACTCTAGAAAGTTATCCAATAGCACTCATTCGCTTAATCTCAAAAAATCGTCGGCGTTACGGAGGTTATACCGTACATTTTGGAATTGCATTGATTGCCATAGGTATTATAGGTTCACAGAATTTTAGTGTGGAGTCTATGAAAACTGTTGCTATCGGTGAAAAGATAAACATAGCAGACTTTGAGATTACATATGAAAATTTAGCTCAAAAAAGTGAAGGCCTCAACGATATCATATTTGCTGACTTAAAAGTTCAAAAGAATGGAAAACAGTTGGGTTATATTCAACCAGAAAAAATCTTTTATGGTAATTGGCAACAACCTTCAACTGAAGTTGGGATGATAAGCAGTTGGCAAGAAGATCTATATATTGTGATAAGTGCATGGGAAAGAGACTTACGTGCAACTTTTGTGGTTCGTGTTAATCCGTTAGTAAAATGGATTTGGACTGGTGGAGTTGTAGTAGTCATTGGTACATTATTTGCTATTTGGGGGGGCAGACAAAATCAAGTCATTCCAAGATATCGTGGAACTCAAAGAAAAGTTACTTGAGGAGGAAGATGATGAAAAAATTCGTTTTTTTGCTCATTTTCTTATTACTATTATCAGTTAACGTGATTTTTGCAGAAGAAGATTTTGATTATAGTTCTAAAGAATTTCAATCCATTGTGAGTATGTTGTCTATGGAAGGTCATAGCGGTGATGATTTAGCAACTTGTCCTGTCAAACAAACTTATTACAATGAAGTTGCAGAATTAATGGCACAGGGGAAAACCAAAGATGAAATTTTAAATGATTACGTTGATCAGTTAGGGGAAGAAGCTTTAGCAGCCCCAATTAAAACGGGTTTTAGTCTCACCGCATGGATCACCCCATTTTTTTTATTGTTTGTAGCAACATTTCTAGTTTATTTCTTAATTAAAAAATGGGTAAGGCCAAATCAAACTAGTGACTTAAATCGAGAATTTATAGATGAAACAGAAAATGAAATCTTATTATCTGTTATTGAGAAAGAACGGAAAAAGTATTTTTAATGCATGTTCAAAAAGTTCAGTTTTTAGCACCGAGAAGGTGGCTTAAGCCAATGTTTTCGGGGTCCCCGAAAAGTATTAGGACTATACTCCAAAGCATTTCTTCACTTTTTGGGGTAAAGCAAGTGTAGTGATTGGTTACATGAGCACCGGACTTCAAAGTTGAAAGTCAGATTCGAAGTCGAGCAGACCTCCTGGTGATACTTCGTGATCACTACTGAAAATCAGCCACTTCCATGTGACTAATGTAGTACCAGCACGTCCTGTGCTGGCAAAAGGGGACTTTTTGAACAACCTCTATTAGGATGTGAGAAGGATGGAGTTTATAGTAATGCTAACAAGTGCTCTCATGATCATTGGATGTTTATATATGGTTTTATCTCCTTTTTTTCATCAAAAGATATTAACAAATGTAGATTTAAAAAAATCTTCCGATAACGAAGTGATAAAAAAGGAATTTTATGCAACTTTAAATGAGATTGAGATGGATTATAAAATGAATAAATTGTCAGAATATGATTACAAACAATTGAAGAAAGAGGTTGAATTATTTTTTATAGAACTATTAAGAGATGAAGATCAATTATCAGAGCTACCCAAGGAAAAAGAAAATAAACAAATCTTAGAAGAGATCCAATCAGAAATTGAGATTGAACTAGAGTTATTAAGAAAAGAAAGAGGATTAAAGGGATAAATATATGAAAGGAAGGTGAAAACCACTTTGATTTACTTCAGTGGGAAAACATGCAGAATTTCTATATTTTAACAGAATCAAATGTGACTAGAAGCTCCCCGAATTTTCACAATGAAGGTCATATTCGAATGTGGTACGATTCACCATTAAGAGAGTTTAATCCACACATTGTATTGATTGTTTTCGCAGCTATTCTTTTTGCCTTTGTAGCTTATTATATCTTTTTTAAAGTGAAAAAAATAGAAGTGCTAGATCATGGGACAGTGGTCACGCGAAATGAAAAACAGTTACAGGACTTACTAGAAAAACGTTCTATCATACTAGATAAAATGGTTGATTTAGAGCAGTTACATCAATTGAGAGAAATGAATCAATATGAATTCACAAAAAAATATGAGAGTTATAAACAGCAATTAATTCAAGTGAAAATGAAATTAAAAAAGTTTACTGAATAAGTAAAGGGGGTTTTTACAGTGATTAAGACGGTAGCTCTAAACAAAACAATTGGAGAAAAAACAATTTTAAAGGATATTAATATCACTGTAAATCAAGGCGAAACGATTGGGATATTAGGTCCTAATGGTGCGGGGAAAAGCACTATTCTTAAAATTATCGGGGGATTAATGAAACCATCTTTTGGTCATGTAATGATCGACAATGTCTCAATAAAAGAAAATAATTTAGAAATTAAAAATAAGATTGGTTTTTTAGCACATAACAGCTATTTATATGAACATCTTTCTCCTGTAGAAAACTTGACTTTTTTCGGTAAATTATATCAAGTTAACCAGCTTGAAAATAAAGTGAAAGAATTGATTCGCGAAGTAGGATTACAGTTTTTTATGGATGAGCCAGTTCGTTCTTTTTCTAGAGGAATGATTCAACGTTTGGCCATTGTTAGGGCGATTGTTCATGATCCATCGATATTAATTTTAGATGAACCACATACGGGACTTGACCAACAAGCCATTGGTATTTTAAATGAAGTCATTTTAAAAAAGAAAGAACAGAGAACAACTATTTTAATGGTTACACATGATTTAGCTCAAGCGATTGAAACATGTGACCGATTTCTTTTAATGAAAAAAGGTGTAATCATCGATGATTTTGTATTAAAGGACAAAAATGTACATCAATTAAAAGAAATCTATTTACGACAGGTGGGCTAAATATGAGAGCTTTAATAAAAGCAGCTTTGGCTATCACCTGGAAGGATTTATATGCGGAGTGGAAAACTAAACAAGTTTTCAGTACAATGTTAATCTTTTCAGGACTTGTAATTGTTACTTTCAGTTTTGCTTTTGATCCTACGAATAACACTGTAAGAGCAGTTATTCCAGGTATGATATGGGTAATTACAATATTTGCTGGAATTTTAGGTTTGAACCGGTCATTTATATCAGAGCAATATAATGATAGTTTACACGGATTAATTGTTTCCCCAATAGATCCATCTAGTATATATTTAGGGAAATTTCTCTCAAATTTTATTATTGTTTTGTTTGTGCAAATGATTACGATTCCACTTTTATTTATTTTGTTTGATTATAAAATGAATGGAAATTTATTATTATTTCTAATTGTTTTATTTTTAGGTAGTGTTGGTTTCATTTGTGTTGGTACTTTTTTAGCAGCACTTTCTGCAAACTCACGAAGCAGTGAAATGTTGCTGCCGATCATTTTGTTTCCTGTGATTAGTCCAATTGTGATTGCAGCTGTCCAATCTACTCGAATCATATTAATACAAGTCGAAGAAATTGAAAGTTTGTTCTCTTGGATTAGTTTAATGGCAGGATACGATTTATTATTTTTTGTGTTTTGTTTCTTTTTATTTGAATTTATTTTGGAGGTGTAATAAATGAAGGAAAAGGAAATTGGACTTTTATTACCTAAACAATCAACAATGCATCGATTCTTGGTTTGGATTCTTATTATTTTAATGAGTGTTGCACTTTATTTAGTGTTTATCTGGTCACCAATAGAAAAAGTAATGGGGAATGTACAAAAAATCTTTTATTTTCATGTTGGATCAGCTTGGGTTGCATTTCTTGCATTTGGAGTTGTATTTGTATACAGTATTCTGTTTTTAATGAAGAGAAAACGGTCTTATGATATGATCGCTGGTACCTCTGCAGAAATAGGCGTTTTGTTTACGGCGATTGTGTTAACTACGGGTCCTATCTGGGGGAGAAGTGCTTGGAATACATGGTGGACATGGGAACCACGTTTAACAACCACATTAATTTTGTTTTTCCTTTATTTAGCGTATATTTTTATTCGACGTATGGATGGAGCATGGGAGAAAAAGGCAAGATTGGCTGCTGTTTTTGGAATTATTAGTTTTATTGATGTACCTATTGTCTTTATGGCGATTAGGTGGTGGAATTCTAAACTTCATCCAATTGTATTTGGTGACTCTCCAAACCAATCTGGAGGTGGGATTGAAGGAGAAATGTTAGTTACTTTACTGTTTTGTCTTGGTGTGATCACATTGCTTTATATCGTACTTTTACAAAAAGGAATTTACATCGAAAAAACAAAACTAGCAGTTGAAAATTATAAAAAACATATACAAGAAAAGTTAATGAAATAATAAATGATTTTATGCTGGGAGGGTTAAAAATGAGCTATTTATTTGCTGCTTATATGGTGATCTGGATTTTATTAGCAGGTTATTTGATGATTTTAGGTAAACGTCAGCAAAAGATAAATAAAGAAATTGAATTTATTCGAGAGCTTGAAAATACTCAGTGAACTCGTTTAAGCAATTCTTAAACATCGGGAAATCAGATGGAGACTCTACTCCACCTGATTAGAAGACACCACCTATAGAGGTGGGGGGCTTAAACCCTTTAATCATTTTACGATAATGATTTTAGGCAAATGGATTTAATGTTTTACTGAAGGAAGGGGTTTACTTGAATAAAAATGGAATATGGTGGGTCATTATCATTTTTGTTGTTGGTGTATTGTTTATCCTAGCAAATGGGCTTAGAGGTGTTGAGGTGCCAGATATAGGTGAAGCTGCTTATGATTTTGAGTTGAGCTCTATAGATGACGAAATATATAGGTTATCTGATTTTAAAGGTCAGTACGTTGTTTTAAACTTTTTTGCAACATGGTGTTACCCCTGCCAAGAAGAGGAACCAGAATTAGAAAAATTCCATCAAAAATATGGGGAGGAATATCCTCTCCTTATAATTGATCGAAGTGAGCCGAAGAGTAGAATTTTAGAATTTAAAGAGGAGTATGATTCTACAACAACCTACTTAATGGATAAAGATGATAAGGTTTCGCAATATTATGGTGTTAGGGGACAACCAGAAACATTTATTATTAGTCCAGAAGGGATCTTACTAGAAAAAATAATTGGACCTACAACGTCTGAGGATTTAACTAACAAAATTTATTTAGCTATGTTAAATAACAAATAATAATATGAGGTGATAGAGTTGAAAGGACATAAATCGGAAATGCAGCTTACAATTGATCATTTGGTCACAGTACAAGAAGAGATTGATAAAATAGTGACAGGTAAAAAAACGACAGTTCGAAGGCATGGTAAATATGCTGAAGTTGGAGAGATATTAACATTAGAAGGTCAAAATTATCGAATAAAAGATGTATTTCAGCAAGCTAATAAAGATATGGTAGATGAAGATGCGATAAAAGAAGGTTATCAGAATCTAGAGGAGTATCGTATAAGTATACAAAAACACCATAATATCACTACTTTAAAATTCAACCCTGAAAAGTATTTTTGGGTTCATGTGTTAGAAAAAGTTAAAGTTTAATAAATCATAGTGTCCCGCAAAAGCCTTTGAAGAAATTTTATGGATGGATTTCATTTTTAATTTACTTTTGCGGGTTATTTTTTACCCAGTTATTGAATTTTGAAATTCAGTTAAACACTTAATAAACCTCTCCCCATATTTTTGAAACTTTGCTTGTCCTACACCTTTTATTGCTAAAAATGCAACTTCATTATTAGGGCGTACCTCACACATTTCTACTAATGATGCATCATGGAAAATTGTGAATGGTGGAAGATTTTCCTCATCCGCAATTTGTTTTCTTAAATTTCGCAGTACTTCGAATAATTCTTTGTCGTAATTGAAGGACTTTTCTTTTTTTGTAATGATCTGCACTTTTTGAAATACTTTTTCTTCACCTTTCAGCACCTGGATGGATTTATTGTTTAACCTGACAATTGGAAATTTACTTTCTGTCAGTTCTAAAAACCCGTCTGCGAGGAGCAATTGGATGAGTTGGATGATTTCTTTTTCCTTTTTTTCTTTCATTAAACCGTATGTGGATAATTGATCAAACTTAAATTGCTTTACTTTACTGTCAGCTGAACCTTTTAATACTTTAGCTGTCAAAGTGACTCCAAATCTTTCCCTCATTCTTTTAACACAAGAAATCACCTTTAAAGCTTCGTTTGTGATGTCCGTTACCTCTCGATCATCTTTACAGTTGCTGCATTTATGACAGATATCATAGGACTGATCTCCAAAATAACGAACGATATATTGTTGTAAACAGCTACTTGTATGGCAATAATCGATCATTTGCTGTAGCTGACTATACTCCTTTGCTTTATAGTTGTCATCCTTTTCAGATTGTTCGATCAAATATTTTTGTGTAATGATATCTTGAGGTGAAAATAATAAAATACATTCCCCAGGTTCCCCATCTCTACCTGCTCGTCCAGCTTCTTGATAATAAGACTCAATATTTTTTGGTAAATTTAAATGAATGACAAAACGAACATTTGATTTGTCAATTCCCATACCAAAGGCGTTTGTAGCTACTATGATTTTAATGTCATCAAACAAAAAACGATCTTGGTTTGTTTTTCGCTCTTTTTCGGTTAAACCAGCGTGATATTTTTCTACACTAAAACCCATTTTCTTTAGATTTTCATAACATTGGTCTACTTCTTTACGAGTAGAAGCGTAAATCACCCCGGATTCCTCTGTTCGATCCCTCAAATAAGTTTGTAAAAAGTCTTGCTTATGAACCCCTTTTAGAACGGAAAAAGAAAGATTATTTCTTGCATAACCTGTTTTTGTAATGTGCGGTTTCTGTAGTTTTAAGTTACGTATGATATCTGTCTCAACTTTGCTTGTAGCTGTAGCCGTAAATGCTGCGAGTACTGGTTTCTGGGGTAATTTGAGAATCATTTGATAAATGTTCATATAACTTGGTCTAAAATCATGCCCCCACTGTGAAATACAATGCGCCTCATCAATAGCAATCAAAGGAATTTGTATGTTTTGAAGTCGCTCTACAAATGCTTCTGAATCTAACCTCTCAGGTGCAATATATACGAGTTTATATTTTTTTTGTGAAATATTCATCAGTCGCTTGTTCATTTCTTTCCCTGAAACAGAGCTATTAATATATGTACTAGAGACTCCCATATTGTTTAGAGTATCTACTTGATCCTTCATTAATGAGATTAAGGGAGAGATGACAAAGGTTGTTCCCTCAAAAATTAAAGCTGGCAGCTGATAACATAATGATTTACCACCTCCTGTTGGCATAATAGCTACAGAGTCAGTTTTTTGTAAAATACTTTCCACCACTTCTTGCTGCCCTTGTTTAAATGAAGTATATCCATATACATCTTTTAGTTTTTCGTAAATCAAACGTTCCATAATAAACTTCCTTTCATTGAACCTGTAAATCATTCATAATTATCAATTAACAAAATTTTTTCATAATTTCATAAAGTTTAACCTTTTTAATCATGCTAAAATATGGAATAATTAAATTATTACACTTAATATAGCAATTTTATCACTTACTTGGCTCCACCACATCCTCTAAAAGTCTCCAATAAGTGATTTTTTCTTATATAATTTCTTCATAATCTGTTGGTTTATTGTTTGAGCTCTATAAAATGATTAATTATGATATTTTTCTATTTTTATTTAAAAATGAGAAAAGGAGGGTTTATGATGAAAAATGAAGCATTACTAATAGTGGACATGAGTAATGATTTTGTGCATGAGAATGGAACATTAACGGCGGGTGAATCTGCGCAAAAAATTGTTGCTTATATTATGGAAACAGCCCAAACTTTTTTAGATCAAGAAGGTTTAGTTGTTGTCACCATGGATGCCCATCAAGAGAATGATGAACACTTTAAATTATGGCCAGCTCATAACGTTGTAGGCAGTTGGGGACAGAAGCTTTATGGAGACTTAGAAAATTGGTACGAACATAACAAAAATAACAAAAGAATGTTTTACGTACCAAAGGAAAATTACAATGCATTCCATGGCACAGATTTAAAGGTGATATTAAATGGTTGGAATGTGGAAAAGGTTCATATTGTAGGTGTATGTACTGATATTTGTGATTTCTTAACGATAGCAGGGGCGGATGCAAATGGATTTAAAACTGCCATTCATAACAGAGGAACAGCAACGTTTACAAAACATCATGAATTGTTTTTAGAACATGCGAAGTTATGCTTCCATACGGAGATTATCAAGTGAAAAAAGGTGATGGCATGAATACTAATTTGAGTACGTTTGCTGATTTATATCAATTTACGATGATGTACGGATATTACAAAACAGGAAAAATGGATGATGAGGTCGCTTTTGATTTGTTTTTTAGAAAAAATCCATTTCATAATGGATATACCATTGCTGCTGGTTTAGAGACAGTGATACAGTACATTCAAAATTTGAGCTTTACCGAGTCAGATATTGAGTATTTAAAATCAACTGAATTATTCCATGATGAATGTTTTTTTGATTACTTAAAAAATTTAAAATTTACGGGTGACTTTTATGCAGTTCCAGAAGGTACAATCGTATTTCCGAATGAGCCAATCATAAAAGTGAAAACTAGATTATTTGAAGCCCAATTTATTGAAACAGCATTACTTACACAGATCGGACATCAAAGCTTAATCACTACAAAAGCCAATCGAATGGTTCGTGTTGCCAAGGGGAAGCCAATATTAGAGTTTGGTGCCCGGAGAGCTCAAGGGGTGGAAAGTGCAGTATTAGGATCTAGAGCTGCGATTATAGGGGGATGCAGTTCGACTTCTAATGTGAAGGCCGGGAAAGATTATGATTTAATGATATCTGGTACCCACGCTCATAGCTGGATCATGAGTTTTGAAAGTGAACTTGAAGCTTTTCAAAGTTATGCAGAGGCATTCCCTGATCAACTCATATTGCTTGTAGATACATACGATACGTTAAAATCAGGATTACCCAATGCGATAAAAGTGTTTAGAGAGACAAGAAAAAAATATGGTGAATTGAGAAAGTATGGGATTCGTTTAGATAGTGGCGATTTAGCTTACTTAAGTAAAAAGGCAAGAGAGATGTTGGATGAAGCAGGTTTTCAGGATGCAATGATTGTTGCTTCGAATGATTTAGATGAATATACGATTCGAGAGCTGGAATCACAAGAAGCAAAAATTGATGCATACGGTGTTGGCACTAAATTGATTACTGCTTTTGATCAACCTGCACTTGGTTGTGTTTATAAATTAGCAGCTGAAAAAATAAACGATGAGTGGATTCCAAAAATTAAACGATCTGAAAATCCGGAGAAAATTACGAATCCTGGTTTGAAAAAAGTAGTACGATTTATCGATGAAAAAAATGGTGAAGCTTTAGTTGATTTAATTATGTTAGAAAATGAAAAGGTTCCTGATCAGCCATTTGAAGTGTTTGATCCTATTCATACTTGGAAAAGAAAGAAGGTTCAGCATTGCATTTCGATTGAATTGCTGCATCCTATTTTTAAGAAAGGTGAATTGGTATATGAATCCCCTAGCATCAAAGAAATCGTTGACAGTGTTAAAAGGAACTTAAATTGTTTTTCAAAGGAGCATAAACGATTTTCAAAACCCCATGTTTATCATGTTGATTTATCTCAAAATCTTTGGGACATGAAAATGAAATTGCTGGATGAATTAGATTAACCTTTAATGAATCTCTTTCTTATAGGAAAGAGAATTTTAATTTTGATGAGAATGAGAATGTGCATGTAAATGATTTTTTTGTTAAAATGAAGAAGCTACAAGTACAAGTTTAACCATTCAAATGGTCATAAACACAACTATATCAGGAGGTGAAGCCTTACCCGATTAGGTGTAAGGTACTTTTTTGGATTATTTTAATTTATTGATCGTAGCACTACTTATATTTTTTACAGCTTTTTTTGTTGCAGTAGAATTTGCAATAGTCAAAGTAAGAAGTACAAGAATTGATGCTTTAGTAAGAGAAGGGAATAAAAATGCGAAAGCAGTAAGAAAGGTAATCGACAACCTTGATGGTTATTTGTCTGGGGCGCAGCTTGGGATTACAATTACTTCTCTAGGTTTAGGTTGGATTGGTGAACCTACAGTAGAACATTTGTTACTCCCTGTGTTTGAGTATTTTGCTCTATCAGAGACAGTCACTACAACCTTATCCTTCATTATTGCTTTTAGTATCATTACTTTTTTACATGTCGTACTTGGTGAGCTTGCACCAAAGACCGTTGCTATTCAAAAAGCAGAAAGAGTTAGCTTGATGTTAGCAAGACCTTTGATATTATTTAATGCTGTGATGTATCCCTTTATTTGGGTTTTAAATGGCTCAGCTAGAGTATTGATAAGATTATTTGGTATTAAACCAGCATCTGAGCATGAACTAGCTCACACTGAAGAGGAACTGCGTCTTATTTTATCTGAAAGTTACAAAAGTGGTGAAATTAATCAATCTGAGCTGCAATATGTGAACAATATTTTTGAATTTGATGATCGACTTGCAAAAGAAATTATGATCCCAAGAACTGAAATTAGCGTTATTTTTAAAAATAATGATGTAAAAGAAAACTTAGAGATTATAAATAGAGAAAAATATACAAGATATCCTGTTGCCATAAAGGATAAAGATCAAATCGTCGGTATGGTAAATGTGAAAGAGATCTTTGGAGATTATATAAATGGTAAACAAGAGCCACTTGGGCATTATATCCGTCCAATTATCCAAGTTATTGAGACGATCCCGATAAAGGATTTATTAGCAAAATTACAAAAAGAACGAATGCATATGGCAATCCTTGTAGATGAATACGGCGGTACAGCTGGCCTGGTCACTGTTGAAGATATATTAGAGGAGATTGTAGGGGAAATTCGTGACGAGTTTGATGAAAATGAACAACCAAATATTAATAAAATTAATGAAACAAGTGCAATATTAGATGGGAAAGTTTTAATAGAAGATGTAAATGAATTATATAATTTAAATATAAGAAATACAGATTTAGATACCATTGGTGGTTGGGTTTTATCTGAAGCTGATGAAATTGAAGATGGAATTGTTATAAAAAAAGGCAACTATGATTTTAAAATCATCGAACATGATGGGCATCAAGTGAAGAAAGTTGAAATAAGCAAAAGTTCTTCAGGCAAAGAAGAGAAATAACTATTTATTTGAAATCCAAAAAAAGTCAGCTTCGAGTTATGTGGAAGCTGACTTTTCTTCTGAAGAATTTATTAATTTCAAATTCTAAGTTTTAAAGAATCTAGGATGATTAACCGAGTCCTTAAATCTATACTAAATAAGGTTGTTTGGTTTTTTATTATGAAAAAATACGTTTTAATAATCCTTTTTTGTCTAAGCTAATTGCTAATTGCTGTGCTTCTTTAATTGCAGTTTGTTTGCTTTCTTCAGCTTTCTCGGGTCCCATTGCAACTCCTTCAGCAAAGATGCTTGTGACATCTGTAACCCCAACAAAACCTAAAACGGCTTTTAAGTGACTATCGGCAAAGTTCATTCCTACAGCAGGTCCTTCAGAGTATATACCTCCTGTAGCTTGAATATGAACAGCCTTTTTCCCTTCTAATAAACCAACAGGTCCAGTTTCAGTATATTTAAATGTTTTTCCTGCGATTGCAAATGTATCAATATATGCCTTTAATGTTGGAGGATAACTAAAATTCCACAATGGTGTTACAAATACATAACGATCTGCTTCAACAAATTGATCTGTTAACTCGTTGATGCGGCCTAATTTAGCTTGTTGTTCTTTTGTTAATGATTCAAAACTCTCTCCTGCACCTAACTTACCCCAAGCACTAAGAACATCAGCATCAAGTAAAGGAATGTTTTCATTATAAAGGTCTAGTTTAACGATTTCTACATCTGGATTTTTCTTTTCGTATGTTGCTAAAAACTCTTTACCTATTTGCTGACTCACTGAACTCTCTTCAGATAATGGATGTGCAGTAATATATAATAATTTTCCCACTGATAATCTCCCTCTCATTTTCATGTTATTGATTACTTTATGTAAGTAATTTTAAAATATTAATTTAGTTTTGTCAAGTAATTAAATGACATTTGATCGTTAAATTTCTTATGGGATATTTATGATTTATAATCCATTGTTAAAGGGACAAGAAACGTTTAAAATGGAAGAAAATCTAAGATTTTGGTAAGTATAAACATGGGTTTAAGGATGGGGAGTAGTATATGAAATCTAAACTATTTGACAATTTCACTTTTAAAAATGGGGTTACTGTAAAAAATAGAATCATAAAAAGTGCTATGAGCGAAGCGCTGGGAAATCTTCATTATGAACCAACAGAAGGGTTATTCCGGTTATATGAAAAATGGGCCGATGGTGGGACTGGGACTTTGATTACTGGAAATGTAATGATTGATCGTAAGGCATTAGGTGAACCAAGGAATGTTGTTGCTGATCATGATTCAATTTTACCATTTCTTGAAAAATGGGCTGAACATGGATCGAAAAATAATACGCAGCTTTGGATGCAATTAAATCATCCTGGGAAACAAGCTTTTAAAAGTGCTGTTAAAGAAGCAGTGGCACCATCAGCAATACCTTTTGAAGGGAAAATTGGACGCTTTTTTCATCATCCTAGAGAAATAGAGAAAGAAGAAATTGTTGAGGTAATCAAGCGATTTGGATATAGTGCCTCACTAGCAAAAAAAGCTGGATTCACAGGAGTTCAAATTCATGGGGCTCATGGATATTTAATTAGTCAATTTTTATCTCCAAGGCATAATCAAAGAAAGGATGAATGGGGTGGAGACGTAAAGGGTAGAATGAAATTTCTTGTAGAAATTTATAGAGAAATCAGAATTCAGACAAGTGAAGATTTTTTGATTAGCGTAAAATTAAATTCTGCAGATTTTATGAAAGCAGGGTTTACTGAAGAGGAGTCCATTTATGTGTCAAAGGAATTAGAAGAAGAAGGTATTGATTTGTTGGAGATATCTGGTGGAACATATGAAAGTTCACCGATGTCAAAAGCTCAACAGAAAAACAGTACCAGAATTAGGGAAGCCTATTTTATGGATTATGCAGAAAAACTGAGTAAAGCTGTGCATGTTCCTGTATGTGTTACAGGGGGATTTAGATCTAGGAATGGTATGGAAAATGCATTGGATTCAAATGCAATGGACTTTGTAGGACTTGCAAGACCATTAGCGATATATCCTGATTTACCCATCCTTATTGAAAAGCAAGTAATGAATGAGATAAAATTAGATCAAAGAAAAACAGGCATTAAAAAAATAGATGATCTTGGCATGCTTGAAATTACCTGGTACGGACAGCAATTAAGAAGGTTAGCAAAAGGGAAAATTACAAAGCCTAATTACCCAGTGATATTGTCATTTTTACAATCACTAGCGAAAAATGGAAAGGAGATATTACAAAAACAACGCTCAAATTCATAAAAAAGAAGTTTGCTTTTAAATTCATTAAGTGGTATAGTTAGTTTAAATCATTTACGAATATAATACAGATTTAATTTAGCTGTAACTTTTAAGGAGATAGCAGAGTTGAATCTTCTTAAAAGTTGCAGCTTTTTAAATGTTTTATATAGGTGAGATGATTAATTATGAATATGTACTTAAGGTATATTTAGGAGGATTTTTTAATGCAAAACGGTACTGTAAAATGGTTTAATGCTGACAAAGGTTTCGGTTTTATCGAAGTTGAAGGTGGAGATGATGTATTCGTACATTTCTCAGCAATCACTGGTGAAGGTTTCAAAACTTTAGAAGAAGGTCAAGCAGTTTCTTTCGACGTAGAAGAAGGTAACCGTGGACCACAAGCTGTTAACGTAGTAAAAAAATAAAGATATAAAGCGAATGATCGCTTTTAAGCATATTTATTTCAAATCTAACGTTTACAACAATTAAATGAAAGTCCCTGCTAGTTTTAACTAGCAGGGATTTTTTTGTGCTTAAAGGGGGTTCGCCATCGGTGAGTTTTGTTTTATCATCTGAATTTCAACATAAGCAGTTGTTTATCTTAAAAAGTTTTTTTGAAATTGGAAAAATTATATAAGCATTTCTAAATGATTTTTGATACATTCAATATAGAAGGTCAGAGATTATTTATGTTCTGATCAAAATATAATATATGGGAGAGTGTTCTATGTTTTTTCAAACAAAAGAAAAAAAGTGGTACTCAGTAATCATCATTTATATTTTATTGTTTTCTCTATTATTTGCAAACGTACAAAGTTTTGCAGAAGGACCTGATGATCCAGCCCCAGAAATTCAAGCAAGAGGACAAGTAAATGGTAAGTCTGTTTTATTTGATAATACCCATGGTCAAACGGCTGGTGCAGCAGATTGGGTAATTGATGGTGCATTTTCTGATTTTGCTAACGCAATTGCTGATCAAGGTTATTATGTTAAGGAACTTAGAACATCATCACCTATTACATATGCTGATTTAAGTGCTTATGATGTATTTGTCATCCCTGAGGCAAATATACCTTACAAAGATGCTGAACAAAATGCAATGATCCAATATGTTCAAAATGGAGGAAGTATCTTCTTTATATCTGATCATTACAACGCAGATCGAAATAAAAATAGATGGGATGCTTCGGAAATTTTTAATGGTTATCGTCGTGGTGCATGGGAGGATCCAACGAAAGGGATGAACGCTCAGGAAACTAACTCGATTGCAATGGAAAATGTGGTAAGCTCTGACTGGCTTGCTGAACAATTTGGCGTTCGCTTTCGTTACAATGCTATTGGTGATGTAACTGCAAATCATATCGTTAGTCCTGAACAATCTTTTGGAATTACAGAAGGTGTTCAGAATGTAGCGATGCATGCAGGATCAACATTAGCTATTTTAGATCCAACAAAAGCTAAAGGTATAGTTTACCTTCCACAAACCAATGCTGCATGGAACTATGCAGTAGATCAAGGTGTTTATAATAATGGTGGTATCGAGGAAGGTCCATACGCAGCGATTTCAAAATTAGGTTTAGGAAAAGCAGCATTTATTGGGGATTCCTCACCAGTTGAGGATATTACTCCTAAATATGTTAGAGAAGAAAATGGTCAACCAAAAACAACTTACAATGGTTTTTTAGAACAAGATGATGCTACACTCCTTATGAACATCATTAATTGGTTATCAGTACAAGAAAATTATTCTAGTTTAGATACAGTTGCAGGTTTGGAGTTAGATCAACCAACTGCTTTGTTAAATATGGAAATACCTCAAAATTCGACTGAACCTGAATCTGAGCCTTGGTCACAGCCAGATGCTGGATACAATTGGTGGGATGCTTCAAGTTTCGCACAGGGGTCATATGGTTACAGTAATGCTTCAAATCCAACTGATCCTTCAATAGAAGGAATCTATTTCTCCGAATATATTGAAGGGAGTAGTTATAATAAAGCATTGGAAATTTATAATGGATCAGGTGAGGATATCAATCTTTCCAGTTTTAAGATTGAGCTTTCTAATGTATCAACACCCATCTCATTAACTGGAACATTGCAAAACGGAGATGTATTTGTCATATCTCATTCAAGCGCAGACCAAACACTTTTGAACGTAGCAGATCTGACAACATCCAACCTTTCTTTTAATGGAGACGATTCTATTACATTAAAACAAAATGATGAAATAGTTGATGTAATAGGAGTGACAGGCACACAATTTGCAAAGGATACCACGTTAGTGAGAAATGAAGACATAACTTCAGGAACTACAAGCTATAATAGTAATGAATGGGCATCACATCCTAATAATACGTTTGATTATATCGGAACACATACTTCAATAGGAGGAGGTTCCAATACTACTGAAAGCTTATTCTTTTCAGAATACATAGAAGGTAGTAGTTTCAATAAATCTCTTGAAATTTATAATGGAACAGGGCAGGATATTAATTTATCTGGATATTCTATTGAATTGTCAAATACTTCAGCTTCTATAAATTTAAGTGGGATATTACAAAACGGAGATGTTTTTATAATATCTCATTCAAGCGCAGATCAAACGTTATTAAATGAATCAGATATGACGACGTCGAATCTTGCCTTTAATGGAGATGATTCCATTACATTAAATCAAAACAATGATATCGTAGATATAATTGGAATTACGGGCACACAATTTGCAAAAGATATCACATTGGTACGAAATGAGGACATTATTTCAGGGACAGCAAGTTATAATAACAGTGAATGGACATCACATCCCATTAATACGTTTGATTATATCGGATTTCATTAAAATAAGTAATTCATTTATAATTTTGGAAGATCTTAGCGAATTGCTAAGGTCTTTTTCTTGTTTATTCTACAAAAGTATACCATGGTCCTCCCCCTTGAGAGTGATGTGGTAAACATGAATAATTCCTAAAATATAAAGTGTATAGTAAATTAAATTGTAGGAGTTGATAAACATGAAAAAACCCATATTATTATTACTTTCACTACTTACTGTATCATCTGTTATGGCAGCCTTTGCATTCACTGGAGCTACTGTATCTAACAGCGCAAGTTTATCAGTAACAAGTTCTGATGAATCCTTAATAGCACTTATTCCTTATTCTGAAGAAGATGATGTTGCAGGTGTGAAGGACAGCTTTGTTTATATTGATGGTGGAAAATTAAAAATTGATCTCGCAAAAGGTCTTGGGGGAGAAAGTTTTGGTGTTCAGCCAAATAGTACATATGAATGGGAACATTTATTTAAAGTTAAAAATAACTCTGAAGAAACGATTGAATTTAACATCACTAAAGATGGTTGGGGTTTTGACACTAAAGCCAATATTTATCTTGGAGGTCAAAATATTAATGTTGGTAATTCTGAAATAAAAGAGTTTTATAACAGAAGTAATACAAAAAACGGGAAAGTTACATTGGCCCCTGGAGAGGAAGCAAACATTTACTTAAGTATTGAAACAGAAGGTGGAGCGAAATTAGTTGAAAGAGAAGCTACACTAACAGTTAATGCAACTGTAAAATAATTGAGAATAAATTATGGAAATAGGGTTATCTAAAGTCTATATTGGACAGCCCTATATAATACCAAAATCAAATTTAGTACGCATGATGAGCATTTTTAGAAATGAATAACTATTTAGTGACAAAATGAAACAAAAGAAGTATAATGATAGAGATAAATAATAAGGAGCTATATTTTATGAGTGGAGTCGTTCTTAACTAACCAAAGTAAATAATGGATCATAATAAGTAATTGTTCTTATTTTCTTAGATAAGATACGTTTATTTAGTGTATTTATTTGATCCTGTACTTTCAGTTAAGAACATTGGTATAGTTCGTTATTTATATACGTACGACACAACTCTGTGCCAATAGCACAGTTTTTTTGTGCTTTTATGAGTATATGTTTGATATTTCATCAAACAAACAGAGCCTCGTACATTTTATGAAAGACGACAATGAATCTTTGTTCATTGTCGTCTTTTTTTGATTTTATTATTAAAACGGAGGGAAAAACATTGAATAAACATACGGTTGAAAGTTTAGAATTTGCAAAAGTGCAAGAAGAAGTAATGAAGTATTCTTTATCAGAAGAGGGTAAACAAAAATTAAAGACTCTAAAACCATCATATCAGTTAAATGCGATTCAAAGTGCTTTAACAGAAACGACAGAGGCAAAAATAATTCTAAAGAGAAGTACAAGTGTACCTGTCCATAGCTTAAATGGGATGGAGCAATTAATGGGAAGGTTAAACAAAGGAATGATATTACGTCCAGATCAACTTAATAAATTCACTGAATTTTTAGACAGTGTAAGGAAAATGGATCGATTTATGAAAGACAAGGAAAGTATAGCTCCAAGAGTAAGCTCATATATTTATTCGATTTCAGATTTTTCTAACCTAATGGAAGAAATAAATCGATGTATTCGGAATGGAAAAGTAGATGATAGAGCAAGCAAGCCATTAAGCAAAATACGAAAAAATATTTTAATACTTGAGGCAGAAATGAAAGAGAGAATTGAAAAAGTATTAAAGTCAAAAAAATATGCTAAATATATTCAAGAAAAGATCGTGAGTATAAGAGATGGACATTACGTCATCCCAGTGCGAAAAGAGTATCGAAAAAGTATAAGCGGAGTCGTATATGATACTTCTGCTTCAGGGTCAACTGTATTTATTGAACCAGAAGATGTAAGTAGATGTCATCAAGAACTACAGTTATTGAAAATTGATGAGCAGCTTGAAGAGGAAAAAATCTGCTCCATGCTGACCAAT
Source organism: Chengkuizengella sediminis (assembly GCF_010078385.1). NCBI lineage: Bacteria > Bacillati > Bacillota > Bacilli > Caryophanales > Paenibacillaceae > Chengkuizengella > Chengkuizengella sediminis. Next base: position 687,924 of record NZ_SIJC01000001.1, on the reverse strand, counting down.
TTAGTTGAAGAATCAGAACCTGAATTAAATATTGCAATTGAAATGATGATTCATTATGATGTTTTGTTTGCTAAAGCAAAATACAGTCAAGAAATAAATGGTTCAGCCGTTTCAATGAATGATGAACAATTCATAAACCTGAAAAATGCGAGACATCCGTTATTAGGAAGGAATGCTGTTCCTTTAAATGTAAAGATGGGTGAATCATTTAATGCTCTTGTAATTACTGGACCAAATACTGGCGGGAAAACGGTAACGATTAAAACAGTCGGATTATTAACTTTCATGGCACAATGTGGTTTACACGTTCCAGTGGGTGAAGGAAGTGAGTTGAGCCTATTTGATCAGATTTTAGTAGATATTGGAGATGGTCAAAACATTGAACAGTCATTAAGTACATTTTCTTCAAGAATAAAAAATATTATTGAGATATTGTCTAGTACTACTGATAAAACCCTTGTTCTTATTGATGAATTGGGTTCCGGAACAGATCCAGGAGAAGGAATGGGATTAGCTGTTGCTATATTAGAAGAATTATATGAAAAAGGAGCGGTCATATTTGCCACAACTCACTATAGTGAGATCAAGGAGTTTGCATCAAAACATGAGGGATTTGAAAATGCATCCATGGAATTTGACCCAGAAACATTACAACCTAAATATAAATTGGTGATAGGTAAAGGTGGCGACAGTCAAGCTTTTCATATTGCTTTAAGTTTAGGTATGCATCCAAAACTAATACAAAAAGCCCATTTAATCACATATAAAGAAAAGAAGTTTTATGAATCGAATGCAGCTGGGACAAGAGAATGGAGAAATCAGGAAAAACAATTAGCTCCAAAAAAACGTTTTAAAAAGATAAAAAAAGAGCAAAAAAGTAAAAGTGAAGAATTGCCTCAATTCCATATTGGAGACAATGTATTCATTCCGTCTCTAAAACAATATGGCATTGTATATAAACCTACAAATGAAGTTGGAGAAGTCGTGTTAATGATCAAAGGTGAGAAAAAGGTTTTGAATCATAAACGAATTAAACTGCATATTAAGGCGGAGGAATTGTATCCTGAAAATTACGATTTTGATATCATATTTGAATCAAAAGAGAATCGAAAGAAACGGAATCAACTAAGCCGAAAACATGTTGAGGGATTGAGCATTGAATATGATAAGGATGAGGTGTAGATACCGGAAGAAAATTAAATTTCTTCGGTACTTGCACAGATAGGTCATCGCCCACATAAGATATAACATTCTCTTTTAATGTGGGGGTGTTAAGCACATGCCTGGTTTCTTTGCAGCTTTAGCGTTGTTTGCCAAGGAGTTAGTTTTTTTTGTATCCTATGTAAAAAACAATGCTTTTCCCCAACCTTTAGCTGAAAAAGATGAAGCCAAACATTTACGTTTAATGGCAGAAGGTCATCAGGAATCAAGGAACATTCTCATCGAGCATAATCTGCGTTTAGTTGCTCACATTGTAAAGAAATTTGATAATACTGGTGAAGACATTGAAGATTTAATTTCCATTGGAACGATTGGTTTAATCAAAGCGATTGAAAGTTATAAAGCGAATAAAGGGACGAAGTTAGCTACATTTTCAGCCAGATGTATCGAAAATGAAATTTTGATGCACCTTCGTTCCTTAAAGAAAACAAGAAAGGATGTATCTCTCCAAGATCCTATAGGAACAGACAAAGAAGGAAATGAAATCACACTGATTGATATTTTAGGAACAGAATCGGATGAAGTAGTAGACAAAGTACAACTAAAAATAGAAAAAAGTAAAATATATAGCAATCTTCATATTTTAGATGATCGAGAGCGGGAAGTAATCAAGGGGAGGTTCGGATTAATTCAAGGCGGAGAAGAACTTACGCAAAGAGAAATTGCAAAAGATTTAGGCATTTCGAGATCCTATGTATCTAGAATTGAAAAGAGAGCTTTAATGAAGTTATTCCATGAATTCTATAGAGTGAAAAAGTTGTAATGATGTCCCCTCCAGTAAACAACTGGTGGGGATTTATCCTAGAAGAATCATTAATTTGTTGTTGGTTAACTGGGAGTAATTCTTGTTATTGCACAAGTAGTATAAATCTCAGTGAAAGACATATCATGTGGAAATCTACCTATGACAATCTCTTCACCTACATTTGTTATTTCATCTAGAAAAGTGCTGGAACCAGGGGTCAAAAAATGAACATTAATTATCCTCTTATAGTAGACAGTAAAAAGCAAGGTGCTGTACTATTTATTATTGAGTTTTTTTTTATGGGAAAATTAGAAAAACTTATACTTTAGAATTTAAACTTAAAGCGATAAATTTATATTTCGAAGAAGGGATGATATCAAGATAAGCATGTCTAGAAAAGGAAATTGTTTAGATAATGCATGTATAGAAAGTTTTTTTAGTCATTTTAAATCAGAATGCTTTTATCGATATAGTTTTATGCAACGGAAACAAGTAGAACATGCGGTGAAACGTTATATATGGTACTACAATAATAAGAGATTCCAAAAGAAACTAAATAACCTTAGCCCCTTTAGAATGGACTAAGGCTGCTTAAAATACACCTTTTTAAATTCTGTCTACTTGACAGGTGTAAGTCCAACTTAAAGAGGTCACCGATTTGTAAGGTATGCTGGCGATCAGCGCTTCTTCTGCTCTTGCAGAAGAAGCGCTGATCGTTTACGTTGGAAAATATCTTCCCCATTATTGAAAAGAAATTATTCCTTAAAGTTAATAGGGGGAAGACCGTGGTTGAGTATGTAGGTCTTCCAGATTTCTTTACTCACATAATCATCCAATGTATTTGGGAATAAATTAAATTGATTTCTATCTTCTCCTTCTATAAACGCCTTAGTATCATCTCCCTCCCTTTAGTACTTATTCGACTTAGAGAGCCAATATCTTTTGGATCAGAGTAAAAATCGTATAAATTCACACACTGTGATGTGGAGGTCTGCAACTCAACTTATGGGTAGCCTCCAACCCGATTGTAATCAATGAGTGAATTACCAAAATTTCATAAGTGAAGTTTATAATACTTCCGTGATATAATTGTCCGGTTACAACAATAAAATACAAATTGGGAAGGAAGTTGTTCATGTCAACATCAAGAAAAAAACCTCGTTTTAGCACTATCTTTTTAGCCATTATTATTTTTAGTTTAATAGGTTCACAGTTTGCTTTTATAGCAAATGGAGAACCTCAATCAGTGGAACCAAAAGAAATAATGGAGTTAACACAAGAAAGAACTGAGTTCTCTACACGTTATCTGAATCCTGATGGAAGTTATACAGAAGAAATTTATTTAGAACCCCAATTCTATCAAGATACTACGGATAAAAAGTGGAAGAAAATTAATAACAATTTGAAAAAAAATAATAAAAATGCTAAACATGAAACTACAGCGAATGCTTTTAAAGCTTCCTTTGCAGATGAAATGAATGAAAATGAGCTGGTTACAGTAGAAAAAGGTGGAAAAAGCATTTCTCTTATTCCTTTAAATGCAAAAAAGGTTAAAGGGAAGGTTGAAAATAATGAAATTACATACACAGGGATGTATGACGATGTAGATATTCGTTACCAAGTGAAGGGGAGTGCAGTAAAAGAAGATATTATACTTCATCGTCTTCCTTCAAGTAATATTTTTACGTTTGAAATGAAATTAAAAGGTTTAACAGCAACTACGAATTCAGATGGGATCATTGTATTTGAAGATAACAAAGGATCACAGCAATTCTATTTTCAAAAACCATACATGTTTGATGCAAATGGAACATATTCTGATGCAGTAACTCTTTCCTTAAGAGAAGAAAAAGGGAAAACGTATGTTGATGTTATTGCTGATTCAGCGTTTTTAGAAGATCCTTCTACACAGTATCCAGTTACAATTGATCCTACTGTAGATAATTGGGATGTTAGTAGAGATATGTTCGTTTCAAGTATTGCTTCAACTACATCGTTTTCAAGTGAGTCAAATTTTAAAACAGGACTTAATAATACTTTTGGGACAACACGCTCATTTGTAAGTTTCTTTATACCTACGATTCCTACGGATAGCACGATCACCTATGCTTCGTTCCATGCCTATCAATTAAAAGATGACCCTACCATGGTATCCATTGATTTATATAGAGTGACTAGTCCATGGGAGGAACCAACTACAACATTTAACAACCAGCCGACTGTTGGAGCAAGTCCAGAATCCACGACAACAAATAATATTGTCAATGATTATTGGGAATGGGATATTACAGAACTAGCAAGAGATTGGTATAGTGGGACTCAAGCCAATTATGGATTTATGTTGAAACAACAAAATGAATCAACTTCTCCGAGCCGTGAGTTTAGATCTGTAACGGGTGGTAATTTCACACCTAGAATTACAATCCACTATACATTAGATCCAATTGAGCCAGAAGTTATCCAGTTGAATACTCCATTAAATGTGTCCGTTCAAAGTGGAGAATCTAATATATATGAATTTATTCCAAATGAAGATGGGTTATATAAAATTCATACGTATTCTAATGGTGTTGATAGTGACACTTACTTACATCTATTTAGTGACATGGAACTTACAAACGAACTTACATTCAATGATGATGCTAATGATGTTTACTCTGAAATCCAATATGAATTACAAGCAGGAGTTTCCTATTATATTAAATATAGAGGCTACTCTGATGAAGCTGCTAGCTCTTGGTTAGAAATAAATAAAATAGTATTAGTGCCCGATTCACCAATCGGATTTACTGCAACACAAGGGAATGGAGAAGTACAATTGAATTGGGATGTAAATACAGGTGTAGATAGTTATAACATTAAGCGATCAGAAGTAAGTGGAGGTCCTTACTCAATCATTTCTAGTGGAGTGACCACATCAAGCTACACGGATACGAATGTAAATAACGGAACAACATACTACTATGTGGTGAGTGCTGTCAATGGTTCTGGTGAAAGTGCAAATTCAAATGAAGTTGTTGCAACCCCTGAAGCTGTTATCACTGTTCCTGAAGCACCAACAAATTTGAATGGAATTACTGGTGATTCATTCGTAGATTTAAGCTGGAATGCTGCAAATAATGCGGATAGCTATATAGTTAAACGTGCTACAACATCAAGTGGTCCATATTCTACAGTTGCTTCAAATGTAAGTGGAACAACTTATTCTGATTCAAGTGTAACAAATGGAACGACATATTATTATGTAGTTAGTGCAGTGAATATTGCAGGTGAAAGTGGAAATTCAAATGAAATCAGTGTTACTCCTGAGGGGGCTCCTTCAAACGTCACAGATTCTTTTGAACCAAATGATAGTATAGAAACTGCTCATGCGATGAACGTTGGTCAATTCCTTGATTCCTACGTGAGTTCAAGTGCAGATAAAGATTTCTATCAATTTACTGCAACAGATTCAGGAATTTATCATGTCGACCTTAATGTACCAGCAGGTGTAAGATACGGAATGTATGTTTATGATGAAAATCAAGCTATAGTTGGTGAAGGAAATTGGACAAACGACGTCTACTTTTTAGCTGAGAGTGGGAAAAACTATTCTATTTCTATCTTCAGTGCAGATGGAAGTTTTTCAGAAACACCATATAACTTATTAGTAGATTTATTTGGAACGAATGAACCAACTGATCCAACTGAACCTCCAGTGAATGGAGTACTAAATTATGAGTATGAATATGATGCGAACGGAAATTTGATTAATGTACGAGTGACTAGTGTTGAACAATAGATTTAAAAATTAGAAGCAATATTTCATCCAATTTTTAACTAAAATATAAAAGGAGAATTATCTAAATGAAAAAGTCATACGTATCTATCATACTCATATTTATGATGCTATTTACTACGTTCGTCCCTACACAAGTAGGGGCGGTTGGCAATCAGTTATCGTCTGAAGAAGATCAGGATAAGATTTTTGGAAATGATAATATAATTGAAAATGATCAAGATTCATCTAAACCGGAAAAAATAAATAAACAACAATTATTAAAGGATATATTAGACCGTTTTTCTGTCAGCGAATCTTACGTGGAGCAGCAGCAAGAAGCTGGTTATACTTTAAATGAAATCTATTCAATTTTATTTTACATGGAAACGCAGCAACTAAGTTATGAAGAAGTATTGAAGATCCTATTTCCTTCGCCTATCAATGTAGCCCATAGTGAAACGGGGCCTGTGAATGAGGAAGTGTTACAAGAACAAGAGATCCTTCCAAGTATAGTGGCTGTAGGTGTAGTCGATAGTGACACAGATAATGTAAGCGGTTCTGGAAAGTTTTTTAAATCATCTAATTTAGAAGAACCGATAGAATTGGAAGAACCGCCAGTCTATGATTCTAGCACAATAAATCAGGCACCGTATTCAATTGGAATCGAAAATGAATCCATCTCAACCTTAACTGGCGGACTTTCGTTACAATACTCAGATATGAACTTGCCGGGGCGAAATGGATTATCTTTTTCCTTGAATCGAATCTATGATACCGCCTCCTCTCAATTTGACGATATAGATTATTATAAGAGCACATCAACTGTGAATGCATATTATGTTACATTTGATGCTATAAAAACAACAAAAGATGAAGTTTATACCTTAACATTTGATGCAGATAAGCATGTACAAGAAGATAGAGGAAATTGTTCTCTTTATTATATTGGTGGTCCTCATCCTCCTTCTTATGATCTGCTATATGGTATTTATGATGATTCTGAAGTAGCTAAAGCAAAGATGGATAATCCCTCTTTTACTAAACCAGGATGTGAAAAAACAGCAACTTCATCTCTTACCAAAAGCACCAACAGTTTCCCATCAACTATGTCATATAGTTCGGGAGGTTATAGAGGAACTTTAACTAAATCAGGTTCCTCCTACGTATCTTCAGGTTCTTTTACTCCAGCAGATTCTAGGACTGAAACGGATTCTTGTGAGCATACGATCGTAGGACATTATGATTCCACGGGGAATTGGAAAGCAGATGCTGGTGGAGATTCTGGTGATTGCCCTCCCTCTATTCCGTACAATATTGGGGGGTATACAGGTACGCTCTCCCGCACATCGACGACAACCAATAAACCGTGTCTTTCTCCCAACACCCCGGGTTACAAATGCACGAAATCGTGGACAGCAAATTATTCGGGTACTGTAACAAGACCTGAATCCGATACACGTAAATGGAAACAGGAATATTCGGGTACTGTCTCAACATCAACTACAACCTCTAGTACGATGGCATATGGTGATTGGGATACTAGTGGACGGTACCCTTGGAGATATGTTTATGAATTAAAAGGTTCTCTGAGAATGGAAACTGAGACTGTGTATGAACCGACAGGTGAAATTGTTACATTAGAAACGCAGAGATTTGCTACTCGATCGGCTGCAGAAGAAATGCAACAACAAATAGAGAGTAGTATTGGAGCTCTCGTAAATTATAAAGATGAGGAATACTTGATAGCTAATTCACCAAGCACTTCCGTTGAGTCGGATCCAATATCAGTGGATAAATACTATAATAAGACAGTGATGTCTTTCGATGAAAGATTATATCCGATTGGAAAAGGGTGGAGCTGGGAACTACCTTCTATTGAAAGTAAAGATGGTAAAAAATATATGCATATGGCAGGTGGAGGGAGTTATGAAATTAATGGCTCTTCGCTTAAAAATTATCCATGGGAAGGTTTTACTTTTTCTACGGATACATCAGTTACGGTAGGTGAAGAACATTCACAATATAAGCTCACTTCAACAGATGGATTGACCAAGCAATACTTTACGAGTGATGGACGCGTGATCCAAATTTCGGATGCGTATGATAATACGATTCAATTTTTCTATGACCACCATGCGGTCTATGATCGAAAATTATTAAGTCAGGTTCAAGATGCAATAGGTAATACGATAGATATTACGTATACGGAAACCGAAGTCACCCTTACCAAAGGGGAGGAAAAAGTTACTTATCATAAACGGATGGAAGAGGGGAAAGAATTACTCGATTCCGTTGTGGATGCGGAAAATAGGAGAACGGAATATAAATATTCGATCGGAACGGCGACATCAAATTTAATTGCTTCGAAATCAAGTCGTGCGATTTCTAATGATTATGCATTACTCACTGAAATCCATCATCCTACGGGTGCTGTGACCTCCTATGAATATGAACCATCACCTGTTAAGCGATATATCGGTTCAAGTTCAATCAACTATGTGTACCGTATAGCTTCACGTGAAGATCAAATTTGGTACGATAATGGCACCCAAGATTTATATAACCGTCAATATTTTAACTATAACGGAACTGACTATGGACAATCTTACAGCAGCGACTTTACATTCTCAACGACGATCAATGATTTAATTGAAACGAAATATACCTACAGTAAAGATTATGTAAGCAGTAGTGTAGGATCGAAATATTACTTAGATCAAGTCCAGTCTACAGCAGAAGGCTCGGAAAAAACTACAGCATATGAATACAGCAAAAAGGTAGGTAGTAATACGTATCCAGTAGAGGTGGCGACCTCTACAACACGTACAAATAATCAAACCTCTGATCAATTGATCACGAGTACAACGTATGATGATTACGGGAATGTGACACATACCACAGCTGAAACGGGTGCAACCACCACCTATACGTATGATCGTAATCATTTACTCGAAACCGTATTACAGCAGGTAGATCAAACTAGAAGTATCTATAAAAACTATGCTCGGAATGAACAAGGAAGTATTACGCAAATCGAAGTGAGGGAGAATGGACCTACGGGTAAGTTACTGCAAAAAATAAACTATAGTAACTTCGACCCTTATGGAAATATAAGGACAGTCACGGTGCAAAATACGGATTCTACGACTGAATCTGCAATAGAATATAGTAGTGTGTATCAAAGTGCTTTCCCAACAATGCAGAACGTTCAGGTCACCGATGTTGATGGTGTTAACTCTACCATTACCACCACCGCTGAATATGATATATTAACGGGACGTTTAACGAGTTGGAAAGATGGAAGACAGAATACGGTGGGGGACCCCAATGAAGGAAAAGAGACGGGGTATCAATATGATCATTTAGGTCGGATTGAAAAAGTAGTTTATCCAGATGCAACAACGTTCACCGTAGCGTATGATGATCTGAATAATACCACAACGTCCACCAATGCAGAAGCGAATCAGACGCAAACGATTTTTAATTCGTTAGGATGGAAAGTCGAAGAAGGATGGTTTGATGAGGTAGGGTATAAGAAGAAGGCAGACTATCACTATGATCTTTATGGAAGACTGGATTATCGTATCGATGAATCCTTGAATACAACGCAGTATACGTATGACAACTGGGGTCGTCAAACGGGGATTACACATGGCAATGATGCTATAACTACCATACAGTATAATGATGCACAGCGCACGGTTACAACCACTGATCCTGAACAAAACGGAGTTATTGAAAGTTATGATCTCTATGGCAATGTACAACAAATAGAAGAAAAGAATTTCATTACGGGAGTAACGACAAAGGTAGCTAGTTATGAGCATGAACCCATTAGTAGGCAAACGTTGAAGCAAATGGATGGTAAGGATAACAGTACTCAATTTACCTATGACGTAACAGGTCAACTGCAAAGTGTTACGAACGATTTACTAGAAACCACTACTTATGAATATGACATGATGGGCAACTTAACGAAATTAATCTATCCTGATGGCAATTTTATAGAGAAAAAATATGATGAAAAAGGTCGTCTGATTCAAACCATCGATGCTATGAACCAGACTGAAAAGATGTATTACGATTCCAATAGTAATGTAATACGAAACATAGATCGTAATGGGGTAAACTTTCACTATGAATATACCAGCTTAAATCAATTAGAAAAACAAATCAGTCCAGATGAAACAATTTCTTACTTGTATGATCAAGCGGGTAGAAGAATATCCATGACGGATATAACGGGCAACACATTTTACGACTATAATGATTATACGGGAGAACTTGATGCTGTTACTTATCCAGATGGATTAAATATCGTTTACGAATATGAAAATGGACTACTTAAGAGTATGACTGATCCCTTTGGTCTGACAACCTATTACACCTACAATAGTTTAAATGGATTAGCAACCATAGGAACCAACAACCCGGATTTAGGGTCCGATTTGGAAGTGGATGTGGAGTATTCTTATTACGATAATGGGCAATTACAAAATACACATTTAAATAATGTACCCGGAATTGATAGTGAATATATTTACAAAGGAACACAATTAGATACTTTAACCCATCAAGTAGGAACCAATGAGACGAATCGTTTTAAGTATGGATATGATAACAATAAAAACATCGTTACCCGAACAGAAAATGACGTAACGGAATTATTTACTTATGATGATTTAAATCGAATTGAAACCTCGGCAGAGTTTGACGAAGTCTACTCTTACGATAATCGAGGCAATCGTTTAACGATGCAATCCACGCAATTCCCAAGTAAACGTCCGAAGGAACTTGGGTATGATGACCGCGATCGATTAACGGATGTGACGATCGAAGGGAAGCGTGTAGAGTATAAATATAACGGGGATGGATATCTTGTAGAGCGTAGCGAACAGGGAGAGACAACGCGCTATTATTATGATGGTGAAGTCATTATAGCCGAAGCTACCATAGTGAATGGAACACCGAGGCTCAAAGCACATTATATACGTGGTAATCAATTAGAAATCATTGAGTATGCAGACGCCTCAAGAGCCTATGTGTTAACTAACGGTCATGGGGATGTGGTGGAACTTAGAGACGAGAATGGAAATGTTCTGAACGCGTATACTTATGATATATGGGGTAATCCCATCATCGAACAAGAACAAATACACAATCCATTTCGCTACGCAGGAGAACTATGGGATGACGCAACCCAGTTGCAGTACCTTAGAGCAAGATGGTATGATCCAAGTATTGGAAGGTTTATTAATGAGGATACGTATGAAGGGGAGATTAATAACCCACTTAGTTTGAATTTGTATACGTATGTTAAGAATAATCCATTGAGGTATAGTGATCCTTCAGGTAACAAAGAAGAAGAAGCTGGGAACATACATGTTAGAAATGATATCTATGTTGAAGACCCCTGGGTCACACTATATATTAATAAAGTAGCAACTTATAGAGGTAAAGGTAGTCGGAAGGGCAAACAGGAGCTTGTTAAAATTATTGCAAAAGAATTTGTAGATGCAAGTAATCTCACTGGACAAATTTGGCGATTCGATCCATTTACACGTGGAGAGATTTTTGAAGAGGTTCTTGCTCAAACAGAATATGAATTCGATGATTGGTATAATATAGGACAAGAACAAAATGGTTTTTTTCCAGTACTTGATTTTGTGAACTCTCGAAAAGCGGTTAGTGTAAAATCAATAGACCCAAGATCTTATAAGGATGATTTGGCAACATACAAGGCCCTTGATTACATTAATGCTTTAACGGAAAGAAAAATATATATTGGTGGAGATTTAGTTGAAAACGAAGATAGAATACTGCACATAGTTATACCAAAAGGAACGAAAGATTATTTTGACCATGTAAGAATTAATAAGGCTAGTAAAGGTATTGAAATTATTTGGGAGGAGTTCTAATGAATGGATGAAAATATAATTTTTGAAATAGTTTTGAATAATCAGGAGGTTTCATCAATTAATTTAAAAAAATGGTTTAGCACTCTTGTTTATTTTAGCCCTAAGAAAATGAAGGTACCAAATATTGGTGGTGGAAAAGTGAAAGAATATGCTTCTGAAGTTTTTTTTGAGGCATTAGATAAGGTAACTAGCAAGGATATATTTACCATAATGTTAGATGGAGACCGTAATTTTTTCACTTTTACAAAAGGACCATTTTTTTGTTCAATAACATTCAGATTAAACGGTGGAATTTATATCAAAGACCAAAACAAAATATTAAAGAATTTAGATGATTTATTTAAAAATCATCAAAGTGTAGTTGCATATATGTGCACTTCTGAAGATGATTTTTTGCAAAATAATATAGACATAGATCTTTATAAATCAAAGGGAAAATCTCTTGAAAATGTTAGATTAAAACAACACGATGTATTAAAAAGGAGGCAGATAATCGATATTGAATATAATCCTGGCCATTCCCATCTTGTTAGAGATGTATGGTTTGGATCATGTTGGAAAATGTGGTTTGGTGAACAATACTTTCAGTATATTCCGAAAGAAGTATTACTTAATTTTAATAGTGGATATGAGACAATAGAGTTAGAGGACGGTTTAGTTAGAATAACATTGTACGAAAATATGTGGGAGTATGAAAAAGCAGAAAATAGAGAAATTCAGTGGAAGTTTCGTAAACAAGTGGGTATGGATGAAGTAGCGCATCAATTAAAGAATAAGCATATTAAAAAGGAAAATCCAAATCCAGCTATTCAAATTTTAACAGAGAATTTAAAACATGGTGGTGTTAGAAGTGTTATTTACTACTTCAACGATAATAAAGAAGTAGTACCAAAGTCAGAGGCAACAAATATTTATTCATATGAAGTTGATGAAAATGGAAAAGTCATTTGGTCAGAATATAAAAATCTTTAAAATGAAGATACCTTATACGATTGGGAATTGACACTTACTTTTTTACTAAGGGAATAAATAGTCTAATCAACAAAGACGACTTTAATATTCAGTAACTGAATTTAATAGGTTAACTTAAATAGATTTTACTTGGAGTGGCGGGCATGATTGGTTGAATCAAAAAACAGTGATACAATTTATTGAAAAAGTATCCAACTATTGTATTATCGTCTTGCCCGCAGAGGCTCCATGTCAAAATCTTCGTTTGTTAAACTATGTTCATTCTTCAGCTCTAAAGCAAGCACTAACTATATCTTCTTCAGAAGTTTTTTCATTACAAGCAGTAAGGGTCAATATAGTGATCATACTAATGAATATCAAGATATATTTAAATCTCGACATTAATCTCACTCTCCTTTTCAAACTAACTTTATGATTGAAATTTCTACTATACTTCTTCTCTTTATAGAAATGTAAATATTTAAAATATGTTGCAATAGATCCCACACTTTGACCTAAACGACCTGAACATATACAATAATGTAAGATCATTTAGCTCTCCTAAAAAGAAAGCTTAATTATAACTAACTTTTCAAATGCTTTTTAGGAAATCTCGTTATCGAATAATCAATCAACATAAATCTTTGTGTGTGAAAAATAAGTGGAGGACTATAATGAAACGTCAAATAGAAGATATAGAGTTGCTAGCACCTGCGGGTGATTGGGATTGTATGAAAGCAGCGGTAGCCAATGGAGCGGATGCTGTTTATTTTGGAGTAGATAAGTTTAATGCTCGTGTAAGAGCTAAGAACTTTACAATAGAAGATTTGCCAGAGGTCGTGTCTTTTTTACACACTTATGGCGTAAAAGGGTTCGTTACGTTTAACATACTAGTGTTTGAAGATGAATTAGAAGCGGCAAAAAAATTGGTTGAAGCCTGTATGGATGCAGGAGTAGATGCTTTGATCGTACAAGATTTAGGTTTAGTGAAAATGATTCGCGAAATCTCGCCAGACTTTCCGATTCATGGTTCGACTCAAATGACCATTACTTCTCCTGAAGCGGCTGAATTTACAAAACCTTATGAGATGGAAAGAATTGTGTTAGGAAGAGAAAATAATTTAAAACATATTCAACGAATTGGAGAAGAAGCGAAACTGCCGATGGAGGTTTTTGTTCACGGGGCTCTTTGTGTCTCCTACTCAGGTCAATGTTTAACTTCAGAAATGTGGGGAGGACGTTCAGCGAACCGAGGTGAGTGCGCTCAAGCTTGTAGATTGCCTTATGACATGCTGGTTGACGGTGAACATCAGCCAATGGGAGATGTCACTTATCTTTTGTCTCCAAAGGATTTAGCTGCGATTGAAATTGTACCAGAACTGATTGAAGCAGGGGTGACTTCATTTAAAATAGAAGGTCGCCTTAAAAGTCCTGAATATGTAGCGAATGTTGTGAGTAAATACAGAAAAGCGATAGATCGGTATTTTGAAGGTAAAAATGCAAAACCGAATAAGTATGAAATGCGTGAATTACAGCAAAGTTTTTCTCGTGGTTTTACTTACGGGTTTTTAAAAGGGACGAACAATAAACAATTAGTAGAGGGGACATTTCCTAAAAGCAGAGGCGTCTTTTTAGGAGATGTGAAACAAGTAACCAAACGAGGTGTTGTTTGTAAGTTAGAAGCTCCTTTAAAACGTGGTGATGGGATCGTTTATGATGCTGGTGATCCAACTAAAGATGAAGAAGGCGGACGTATTTATGATTTAATAGTTGATGGTATTAAGTTTGAAGGTGAAGCAAAAGAAGGGCAATTGATTGAAATTGTTTTAGGTCGTAACGATATTAATTTACAAAGAGTTCACATAGGAGATCGTATATGGAAAACAAATGATCCTAAATTAGATAAAATCCTGCGTGAAACTTTTGAAACTGAAAAACCATATCACATTTTTCCATTAGAAGTGATGGTAACTGGTAAAGAGGGTGAACCGCTGACTGCAAAGTTTACAGATATAAAAACTAAACATCAAGTTACAGTTCAGACGGAAAAAATATTAGAGAAAGCCATAAAAAGACCTTTAGAGGATGGAATTTTACAGGATCAATTGGGAAGAATGGGTGGCACGATTTTTTATTTAGAAAATGTGATCAATCAATTAGAAGGACAAGTCATTGTTCCTATCAAAGAATTAAATAAAGTTCGTCGTGAAGCGGTTGAACAGTTAGTAGAAAAAAGACAAGAACCAATTTCATATACAAAACGAGAAGTGGATGTATACGGTGATGCTGTTACAAATCAATCTCAAGCAGGTGATCCTAATTTAGTTGTACTATGTAGAAACCTAGAACAAGTACAAGCTGTATCTGAAACTCATGTTGAGTGGATTTATGCAGATTTTGAATTTATTAAACAATACCCTGCCGCGGTAGATTGTGCTCGTAAAGCTGGGAAGAAAATTACTTTAACAACTCCACGTATTCATATGCCAGGAGAAACAGGTTATTTCAGTCATATTTTAAAGCTGAAACCTGATGCAGTTTTGCTTAGAAATACAGGTGCTGTCCATGAGTTTATAAAAAGAAAAGAGGAAAATCCGACTGAAGAATTCCCATTGATGTTCGGTGATTTTTCCTTAAACATGGCAAATCATAAAACCATTGAACTTTTTCAAAACTCAGGTTTGGATCGCTGTACCCCTTCATATGATCTAAATATTCAGCAAATGATGGATTTATTAGATAAAACAGATACGTCCAAGCTGGAAGTTGTGATACATCAACACTTGCCTATGTATCATACTGAGCATTGTGTTTATTGCACTTTTTTAAGTGAAGGAACAGATTATACGAATTGTGGAAGACCTTGTGAGGAGCATCGTGTTTCTTTAAGAGATCGTATAGGTATGTCACATCCAGTTCGTGTAGATGAGGGCTGTCGGAATACCGTTTATAATGCAATTGAACAGTCTGGGGCAGAGTATTTAAAACATTTCATAAAATCAGGTGTATCACATTTTCGTATTGAATTTTTAGAAGAATCTCCGGAAAAAGTAAAAGAAGTGATAAGCTTATACGAGAAAGCGATTAAAGGTGAAATTAGTGGTACTCAAGTGTGGAGAACATTAAAAGCAACGAATCAACTAGGAGTCACAAGAGGTCAACTTACAAAATAAATATTAAAATATATTTCTCGGGAAATAGACTGCTAAAAAAAGGACGCATGAAAATCCGTCCTTTTTTGTCTATCTTAATAAAACTAACTTTTTCGTAAAATACGTGCATCAAATAAAAACGGTCCGAATGGAACAATTGAAGCTATTCCTGCAAGTAAAGTTCTTTTTAATGGCCATTTATGTTCTGTTGCAACATAAAAAACAGTAAGAATATAAAGAATAAATAAACCTCCATGGATAGCTCCAACAACTGAAACTGCTGAAGGCATTTCAAAAAAATACTTTAAAGGCATCGCAATTAAAAGCAGGATAAGGAAAGATAATCCTTCTGCAAACCCAACATAACGAAAAAACTGAATTGATTTACTCAACTAAAATCTGCTCCTTTTTCTAAATTAAAATCATTATATCAAAAATTGATAGAGTTAAAAGGAGTAAAATGAATATTTTTCGTGACAAATGACGGAGTATTCGTAAATTGAAACTTTTTCCTAATATCTCCGTATGATTATATAGAAAGTTAGCATATATAATAAGAATTCGATTATAGGAGGGGCATGCATGGAACAACCACTAAAAACAAAAGTGGATGAAATGTTAGAACTTTATTTAACAATGGAAAAAGACTTTAGGTGGGAAAACAATCTATCTCTTCACTTTGCTGCACTTACCTATACTCAGAAGAACAATAAATATGTAAAAAGTAGTATTAAAAGTACTAGTGAATACATAAAAAATCAAACTAGACTGTTTTCAAGCTTTAGAGGTAATATGTTTATGATTTCCATGTTGTTGTGCAGTGAATTTGACGATCCAGAAGCACAATTTCTAAAATTGTTAAGTTATGAAAAATGGTTTAAAGAAGCAGGTTTTAAAAATAGTGAGTATATGCCCATTACTTGTTATGCATTATTGTTAACTTGTGAAGAAAACATGCTGCAAGAACGGATAAGGAAATCATTTGAGGTATTTACAGAAATGAAAAAGAATAATCCGTGGATCACAAGTGGAGATGACTATCCATTATGCGTGATGTTAGCTAATTCTGATTCGTCTGTTGAAACAAGTATACAAAATATTGTTGAAGTTTATAGAGCTTTAAATAGACAGGGATTTAGAAAAGGGAATGGTCTACAGCTACTTTCTCACATCTTGTCATTTAGCGATGAGAATATACAAATAAAATCTGAAAGATGTAAAAGTATATTTGATCAATTGAGGAAAAACAAATTGAAGATTGATTCACAGTATTATGCAGCACTTGGATTAATCACCTTATTAGATGATGATCAGCATGAAGTCGTTTCAAATTTAATTGAAGTGACTAACTATTTAAAAGGACTTAAAAAATATAAATGGTTAGGAAGAGGTATGAATGTACTTTTAGCTTCAGTAATCGTGAGTAAGCAATATATTGAAAATAAAAAAGAACAGAACAAATTGATTGATACAACATTAAGTATATCGATCGAAGCATTAATCGCAGCACAGACGGCTGCTGCAGTATCAGCGATTGTCGCAACATCAGTAGCAGCATCAACTATAAATTCACAGTAAAGATATTAGAAGAACACAATAAATAAGGATATACAAGATAAAAGGATCATTGACCAATGTTCATGGTGAATGATCCTATTTGTATTTATCTTTCTTTTACTTATGTGTTAAAACACGTGGAAACAAAATATTGTTTTCTAAATGAACGTGTTGAAAGATATCTGATTCTAATTCTTCTAAACGTTGATATACAAGTCTGTAGGTCCCACAAGCACCACTTGGGGGAGTGAAATCATTCGTAATTTCTCTCAATTCTTTTATACAATCCCCTGCATCGTCATGGTCATCTTCTAATTCTATAATTGCTTTTTTTAATAATTGTAAATCCTCATCAGAATGGGTGTCTTCATATGAAATGATTATTGGAAAAACTTCATTTTCTTCTTTCATTGTATGCTGTTCCAATTCAGTTTTTAGTTGGTGGAACAAAGAATGGACTTTTGCTAAATGTTTCTGTTTAGCTCCATGGACTCTGAAAACCTTTGTAACATATGGACTTAATTGGGGTAATTCTTCATTTAAAAAACGATGATGTGTGTTGATGATATGATTGATTAAAACAGTATTAGAAAATGAATTCCATTCTTTGATTTTTTCTTTAGATCTTATCATATCCTCATAGGATTCGTTTAAAGTTTTTAAAAGGTCAGCCAGTAATATTTCCTTACCCTCAATAGCACTTTTTAATGGTTTGTCTCCCCCACAACAGAAATCAATTTTATATTGTTTAAACAGGTCAGCAGATCTGGGAAACTTCGTAACAATTTCTCCAACAATAGATTGCTCATGAAATGTAGCCTCCATTTGTCTTACCTCCTAAAAAAAGATTAGTACTTTCATACTAAAGATAACGAATAAAAAGACCTCGTGTTGTGATTCGAATCACACCTGAGAAAATCGAATGATCAAACTGAAATTTGCACACAATAAAGTAATGATAATTTAAAATCTATGATCATTAAAGGATTGAATATATGTTGAATAAATGGATCTCAATTACAGTAACTTCAATTGTATTTATCATGTTGATTCTAATTGCGGGTTTGGATCAAAATCCTTCTGAATTAAATAAAACTGAATTTAATCTGAAACCTTTTGACTATAGTTCCACGTCTACAAAACCTGTAGTATTGATTATTGTAGACTCAATAATGGATGAACCATTGCAAAATGCCATTCAAAGTGGTGAAGCTGAGGCTATAAAATATTTGATAGAAAAAGGAAAGTATTATCCTAAAGTAGTCAGTAGTTATCCAACGATGTCTGTTACAATAGATAGTTCAATATTAACAGGGAAATATGCGGATCAACATCAAGTTCCAGGGTTAGTCTGGTATAACGATAAAGAAAAACGTGTCATTACTTATGGAAGTGGAATGAAGGAAATATGGAAGCATGGTATATACCATATGATATTAGATAGTCTAAAATATTTAAACGATAAACATTTAAATCCAAACGTAAAAACAATTTATGAGACTCTCTCAACAAAAGAAATCGATTCAGCGTCAATCAATGGTTTAATTTATAGAGGTATTAAAACTCAAACACTCTTTCTACCGAATACCTTTTCACAATTTAGTAAATTGCCAGACAAAATCAATGTGAAAGCTCCTACTTTTTTTTCATTTGGCAGCATGTCACAAATGAATCCAAATAATCAAAACCATCATGTTTGGCAAAAGTTTGGTTTAAATGATCAATATTCTACGAATGAACTATTATTTTTAATGAACAATGATATCCTACCTCCTTTTTCAATGGTTTATTTCCCAAACAATGATCAAGTTGTACATAAAAAAGGAGTGGATGAAACTGAAGGAATTAAAAAAGTAGATGAGCAGCTACAAAGGATTTTAAATTCGTATCCAACCTGGGACGATGCTATAAAAAAAGTAAATTGGATCATATTAGGGGATAGTGGCCAATCCAAGATAGGTAAAGATAAAGATAAAAATTTAATAAGACTAAAATCATTGTTAAACAAATACCAAATATATGAGTTAGGTTCAGAAGTTAAGGAGCATGATCAGATATTATTAAGTGTAAATGAACGGATGGCTTATATTTATGTATTAGATGACAATATTTCTTTACAGAAAATTGCTGAGCAAATTAAGGAAGATAGTCGAATTGATTTTGTAGCGTGGAAAGACGAAAAATCAGTACACGTACTTTCCCCAGATCATCAGGGAAGTTTAAGTTTTGAATCTAATAATATGATTCAGGATATGTATGCGCAATTCTGGTCAGTAGAAGGGAACTTGGAAATACTTGACCTTGTTCTTAGAGATAATCAGTTACAATATCAAACTTACCCTGATGCGCTTGCCAGATTGTATGGAGCTTTACATTCACATCAAGGTAGGTTTTTAGTAGCAGATGCAAAAATAGAATATGAATTTACAGATGAATACTCTCCTATACATCTAGGAGGAGCAGGTCATGGTTCATTACATGCAGATGATTCGTTCGTGCCGATGATTATAACAGGTACTAACTCATTTCCTAAATATACACGAATAATAGATATTAAGGATTGGATCTTGCAATTGATGGGTATAGAAACTTCCAATAAATAAATGGAGAGTTTAGCTTTATGGAAGTGGCTTCAATATTGAGGGTTACTTGTTGAACTGAATACATGCTGCAGTCGTTGGATTCCTACTTCCATTTGTTCAACACCTGTATATGTGAAATTTAATCTCATTGTATTTTTTTCAGCTTCACCTGTATAAAATACAGTACCTGGGACAAAAGCAACTCCATTTTGGACGGCTCTTTTTAATAACTCTGCTGAGTTTATTGTAGAATCTTCCATAGTCAACCAGAGGAACATCCCACCTTGAGGTTCAATACATTTGGCTGGAATTTCATATTGATGTAATAGATGTGTCATTTTTTCTTTTCGAAGTTTATATTCATTACAGATACTAATAATATGCTGATCAAGATCAAAGTCTTTTAATAAAAAATATAAAGCTTGTTGATCAATCATGCTTGAATGAATATCCGCCGTTTGTTTTGCTTTAGTAATTTGTTGAATAATACGTTGATCACCAATAACCCAACCTGTTCGTAGTGCAGGTGCAACTATTTTAGAAAATGTACTTGTATAAAGAACAGGATTAAAATCATTGGTTGAATGTAAAGAATAGATAGAAGAATAGTCTGCTGCTTTATTAAACTGAATTTCTCCATATGGATCATCTTCAATTAAAATGGTTTCAAACTCTTTACAAATTTGTAGTATTCCTTGTTTTCTTTCACTACTCCATACACGTCCAGTTGGATTTGCAAAGGTAGGGGTAACATAAATGAACTTAGGTTGAAAATGGTTTATTTTTTGTGTTAAATCATTTAGGTCCATTCCGTCATCATCACTGCTAACTTCTACAACATTTGCTCCATAACCCTGAAATACTTGTAGTGCAGCTAAATAAGTTGGATTTTCAATTAGTATAGTGTCGCCAGGATTTATGAAAACTTTTGAGATGAGATCAATTGCTTGTTGAGAACCAGTAGTGATTTGAATTTGATCCAAGTTGGCTTGAATACCCTTTAATAACATCCTTTTGCAGATTTCTTCTCTTAATGGGGTATGACCTTCTGTAATTCCGTATTGAAGTGAATTCTTACCTTGTTCAAAGACTTTAGTAAAAGCCTCTTGAATGGCTTTCTCAGGGAAAAAATCCTCTGCTGGTAATCCCCCTGCGAATGAAATGATATCATTACCCTGAGTTAATTTTAATATTTCACGAGTGGCTAACGTTTTTAATTGTTGAATTGACTCTGAAAAATGGAGTTTCATTCACATTCCCCCTACATGTAATGTTTATATTGATTTTTGCACACAATAACAGAATTTGGCAAGAACATTTTATTTATTGGAACTAAATAATTCCATTGAAATCGATTTTGTTTCATCCATGAAGTAAGTTATAATATTAAAAATTATAGATGAAATAAGCACCACCTAGAAAGGATGTAATATAGATATGGAACAAAAAGATAAAAAAACACGTGTTGTTGTCATAGGAGTGGGTGCAGTTGGATCTACTACAGCGTATACATTGTTACTACGTGAACGTATGACAGAACTTGTATTAATTGATTATAATAAACAAAAAGCTGTGGGTGATGCCCTAGATATGAATCATGGTTTGCCTTTTACTGGTAAAACAAAGGTGTGGGCTGGAGATTACGAGGATTGTGCTGAAGCGGACATAGTGATTATTGCTGCTGGAGCTGCGCAAAAACAAGGAGAAACAAGACTTGATTTATTGAAAAAGAATGTAATGATATTTGATAGCATCATCGAAAATGTAACAAAGTATAATCAACATGGTATTTTATTAATCGCATCAAACCCCGTGGACATTATGTCTTATTTCTCATGGAAAAAGTCTGGATTTCCTAAAAATAGAATTATTGGATCGGGAACACTATTGGATAGTTCAAGATTTAAATATCTTATTGGTGAAAAAATGAATGTTGATCCGCGAAGTATTCATGCAAAAATTATTGGTGAGCATGGTGATTCAGAGGTTCCAGTATGGAGTTTATCTAACTTTGCTGGCATGCCCTTAACGCTTTCTGATGAAGATAAAAAGGAAATTTTTGAAAATACTAGGGATGCAGCATATCAAATCATTCAAGCTAAAGGTTCTACGTATTATGCAATAGCATTAGCTTTGGATAGAATTTGTACAGCTATTTTACGTGATGAAAGTGCAGTCCTTAATGTTTCTACATATATAGAAGATTATCAAGGAGTTTCAGATGTGTATATTGGTGTTCCTTGTATAGTAGATCAATCAGGTATAAGAGAAGTTGTTCCTATAACATTAACAGATGAAGAACAACAAAAATTTCAACAATCAGCTCATAAAATGAAAGAACAAATTGAAAAAATTAATTCAGAGTTAGAGCAAAAATAAACATTTAAAGGAACAAGGAGATTATAAAATGAAGAAAATGTTTATTTTTAGTTTGATCTTTTTGTTAACAGCTTGTAACGGAACGGATGCGCTTGAAAAATTAAAAGACGAATATCCTGAAACTGTAAAAAAAGTTATTGAAGAACTACCTAAAGATATTCAAGATGAAATTGCTGTTCCAACTGAATTTCCATTTGAAGTGAAAAATATTTTTGTCTATCCTCAAAAAGATACATTGACAGAAAATTCTCCTATTTTTTCTACAGAAGTGATATTTGTTGGTGATGAAGTAAATTTACATGTATATTCTGATCATCTGGCAGTTGAAGACTCACCTTCTGATAAAGAACAGATAATAAATTTAAAAGACGGTACATTGGCTTATATTGGTGATATTAGTGAAACATACAAAACAATTCATTGGAATAAAAATGGACAAAAAATCACAATGTTATTTGTCTTCAAACAAGAAAAGAAATTTTCTATGGAGGATTTAATAAAGATCGCAAATTCAATGGAATATTAAGTTGTCATTGATCAGCAACGTATTTAATTACAAAAAACACCCTTAGTGGGTGTTTTTTGTTGCCTTATGGATAAAAAGACCATGGTTCTTAACTCATATTACCAGAACCATAGTCAGTTCCGTTGATGTACGCTGAATTTTTGAAATTTTCTTCACTATCATGTTCTCCAGTATTTACATGTGGTTGGTTGGCTTTTTTTCTATCTTCTTTTAAAGAAATAACAATAGCTGTAATGAAGAAAGAAAAAAGTACTATAAAGATGAATATCCAAAGTAACATTTGAATCACTCCAAATCTTTTATTCAGATTTTTCTATTTTATACCATTTTATAACTGATTTAACATATGTGCAATACTCAAATATCAAGATAATGAAGAATAAAGAAGGGAAACAAATTTACTTTTTAGGTAAAAAGTTATAGTCCTTTATACTGTGGTTCTTCATTTTCTAATTGTTGAACTCTTGTTCCTATTTGATCTACGACTTGTTGTGTGGTTTGAGCGCAATTTTCAAATAAAGTTTTTGCGGCTTGATTTTGAGTGCTTAGTGCAAATTGTTCCAGGCTTGCTTGAGCACTTTTCAATGAAGCTAAACATGTTTTTACATCTGATGCTACAGTCATATTTATACACCTCGTAATTTTAATTTTGTGTAGGATAACGTTATCTATTTTTCATATCAATTTCACACTCATTTTATTTTACCCTATGAGTGACTTTTCTATTTGGAAAAATATTACGATTCATAACATAAGGCAACATTGCAGATAATGAATATTAATCAAGGGAAGGAGTGAATCATTTTGCTGCCTGAATGGATTCAAATTGTTTGGAAGTCTTTAGCGGCGATTATCGTTATGTTTTTGCTAACTCGTTTATTACTTGGCAACAGACAAATTTCAGAATTGAATTATTTTCAATATATTGTGGGTATTACCATTGGGAGCTTGGCTGGATTTAGTTCCATAGATTTCTTGAATTGGGGTACTGGATTAATAGCATTAACTGTTTGGGTTGTAGTTGCATTTTTTATTGAGAAATTGTTATTAAAAAGTAAAAAAATTCGGGATTGGATGGAAGGAAAAGGAACTACATTAATCAAGGATGGCAAAATATTAGAAGATAATATGGAAAAGGTTAAATATAATACGGATGATTTGTTGTCTCAATTGAGAAAGAAAAACGCTTTTAATGTAGCAGATGTAGAATTTGCAGTATTGGAAACTTCGGGAGACCTATCTGTTTTATTAAAGAATGAAAATCAACCTATCACACCTCGACATCTTGGGTTGAAATTACCTAATGAACAAGAATCTCAAACAGTCATCATGGATGGAAATGTGATCAATGAACCATTAGCAACCATCGGATTAAATCGTGAATGGTTACATACGGAATTAGAAAAACTAGGAGTTACTATAGAAAATGTGTTTTTAGCTCAAGTAGATAATTATGGTGAACTCTATGTTGATTTATATGATGATCAGCTTCAAGTTCCACAACCTCAACAAAAGGCTATTCTATTGTCAACATTGAAAAAATGTGCAGCTGATATTGAATTGTTTGGTTTATCTACTGAAAATGAAGATGCAAAAAAAATGTATGAAACTAATTTAATGAAGTTAAACAAAATGATTTCTAGATTAACACCACTTTTAAAATAAGGGGATGTTTTTATGGCGAATAAAAAGAAAAAAACGTTAACTCCTGTACAACAGCAATATCAATCATTTGCAAAGGAGAGGGAACCTCAAAGACCTGTAATTAAAAATTCGATACGTGCATTTTTCGCTGGAGGTATCATTTGTTTGATTGGACAAGGTATTCAAGACGCAATGGTACATTGGTTTCATTTTGAAGAAGACAAAGCTGGGGACCCAACGGTTGCAATATTAATACTTATTTCCATCCTTTTAACCAGCCTAGGTGTATATGATAAATTTGCACAATGGGCAGGAGCAGGATCTGCAGTACCTGTTACAGGATTTGCGAATTCCATGTGTTCTGCAGCTTTAGAACACCGTAGTGAAGGTTATGTGCTTGGCGTCGGTGGTAATATGTTTAAACTTGCTGGTTCTGTTATTGTATTTGGTGTTGTTGCAGCCTTTATTATTGGGATTATTCATATCTTTATAGGAACCGGAGGAGCTTAATTATGTTGCAAGGCCATCAAAGCTGGAAGTTTGAAAATAAACCCGTTATTATCTCAACAGCCACAATAGTAGGTCCTGAAGAAGGAAAGGGACCTCTTGTGAATGATTTTGATATTATTCATGAGGATAATTGGATAGGTCAAGACAGCTGGGAACAAGCAGAGCAAAAATTTATGGAAGAGACTGTGAAATTGGCAATTAAAAAAGCAAATCTTACTACAGATGGGATCGACTTCTATTTAGGAGGGGATCTTATGAATCAGATCATTAGTAACAGCTTTACAGCTAGAACTTTAGCCGTACCTTATTTGGGAGTATTTGGTGCATGTTCAACATCAATGGTAAGTTTATCGTTATCTTCCTTATTGGTTAATTCTGGAGCTGCGAATCATATTGCTTGTGGTGCTTGCAGCCATAACAGTTCTGTGGAAAAACAGTTTAGATATCCTACAGAATACGGTTCACAAAAACCTCCAACAGCACAATATACAGTTACTGGTGCTGGAGCTTCTATCATTGCTAAAGAAGGGAATGGACCTAGAGTCACTGGTGCCACGATTGGAAAAGTGGTGGATATGGGAATTACAGACCCGTTTAATATGGGAGTAGCTATGGCACCAGCGGCAGTGGATACGATTGAGGCTCACTTAAGAGATTTTCAAATTACACCTGATCATTATGATTTAATTGTGACAGGAGACTTAGCAAAAGTGGGGCATCAAATTGCTGCAGATTTGTTTCACAAACATAAAATTCCGATAGATCAAACGGAATTTAAAGATTGTGGATTAATGATTTACGAACTTGATTCTTATTTAATTATTGCAGGTGGAAGTGGATGTGGATGTTCTGCAGTAGTTACATATGGTCATTTAATGAAAAAATTACGTAATGGAGAACTGAATCGAATACTCGTTGTTGCAACAGGGGCATTACACTCCCCTATATCATATCAGCAAGGTGAGAGTATTCCTTGCATTGCACATGCAGTAAGTATAGAAAGTGAATGAGGTGATGAATTGATACAATATTTTTGGGCATTTGTAGTTGGAGGCGGAGTCTGTGTGATTGGACAATTTCTATTGGATGTAGGAAGAATGACCCCAGCACACACGATGAGTACACTTGTCGTAGCAGGCGCAGTACTTGATGGTATTGGCTGGTATGAACCTTTTGAGGATTTTGCAGGAGCAGGTGCTACTGTACCGATTACAAGCTTTGGGAATGCACTTGTACACGGGGCATTAGCTGAGTTAGAAAGAGATGGTTATATAGGTGTCATAACAGGGATTTTTGAGGTAACAAGTGCTGGTGTCTCAGCAGCTATTATATTCTCTTTTCTTGCTGCACTGGTGTTTAAACCTAAAGGATAACTTCATAATTGATAAAACAGAACCTGCTTCCTATTTTTAACTTTACAAAAAAAGGAAGCAGGTTAAATCCGTTATGATTGCAATTTTTTCATAGCTTCAGCACTCATTTTCTCTGGATTCCATGGCGGATCCCAAACAAGATCAACATCAACTTTATTTATATCTTCTAAGCTTGCAACAGCAGCCTCTACGCCACTTGTAATACTATCGTGAAGGGGGCAACCAGGTGTTGTAAGTGTCATTTTGATATATACATTATTATGTTTGTTGATTTCTACTTCATAAATCAAACCTAAATCAACTACATTAATATTTAGTTCTGGATCAATGACAGATTTTAACTTTTCGTAAATCTTATCTTTTAAACTCATTTATAAAACCTCCATTTTCATAATTAAAATTTTACTTTCTTAGCACATTAATAATGGCAGCACTATAGGTAATTGAAAGGAACACTAAAATTCCTTGAAAAAAATAAAATCCTAATAGCCAGGAAAACAGAATAGCAAAACCTACACCCAAAACAGTTATAATAAATGAGAAAAATAGAAAGGCTCCTAATTTTTCATTAGCTATATTTTTTAAAATGGGTACATCTGTTTTACCTACTTGTTCACTATATCGATGTGTCCACCACAGAAATGGAACAATTTTGTATAAATACCCCATAATACTAAATATGATCCACCCAAAAATATAAAGGTAGATGAGTATGCCAATAATTGAGATGGAAATTTCAAAGAACAAAACATAAAACATTGCTATAAGATGAAGGATCCAGCCAAATAAAATTCCAATCAGTGAAAATACAAAAGCTCGATCAAGATTTTTCTTTAGACGTTTTTTTAAGATGTTTTTCATGTGTAAGATAAATATACTGAACCCAATCAAAAGTAAAATAAAACCAAATTTTAATATTATTTTACTATCCAGTGAAAAAGATAAAACAGATATCAATAAACCTGAAACGTAAGTGCAGTATACATACATACTCAATTTCATGGAATAGCCGTGTGATAATGAAAACATGGGGATCATTTTATAAGAAAATCCAAAAATTAAAAGTGTAAACCAACCAGCCAACCCTAACAAAATATGTGTTTTTAACACAGTAAAATGATTGATAAGGTCGATATTTAAACCTAAATTCACTGTTAATAATATTCCTAAGCAGATTGTTAACAACAAACAAATTAAAGCGGTGCCTACAAATACTGTTAAGATGTTCTTATTTGATTGTTTTTTAATTGTTTTCCACATTTGAAATAAAAACATAAGAATTCCAAGCAGGGTTAATCCGCCAGAATACATGGCATATTCAAGGTAATAAGCAAGGGAGACTGAAAAACTTAGAATACCCATAGCGGAGATGAAAAATTGCAAAAAGCCAAACTTTTCACTCCAGATTGGGGTTAGAAAAACGACAGGAACTAGTTGATACATAGCCCCCATTGCAACCATCATTACAAAACCAAGCAATAATAAATGAGCTGTCATCCATATTTCTGGTGTACGATAAATTCCCTGTATGATCATTTCCCCATTAAGGAACAAAACGAATTGCGAAATAATCAATGCCATTAAGCTATATAAAATAAAAGATAACGGAAGTACAATATTTGTTTTTGTTCCAGTAGTTAAAGAAGGGTTCATTCGAATTCACCCTTTCTTTTGAATAATAATTTTATAACTTCCATCATCTTGTTGTGTGGTTTTATGAACAAATCCTCTTTCTTCTAGTTCAGCATATAAAAACATAGGCTGCCGATCATTGATGGCAATAATCTCCTCATTAATATTTTGTTTTTCAAGCGCTTCAAGGATTCTCATCATCGGCTGAGGAGGTTCTAATCCACGATTATCTAATATCATATTCATTCACCAGCTTTCGAAAAAATGATTTTCCAATGTTTATCTTCTATTTGTTCTACTTGATGTATAAAACCTTTCCCTTTCATCACCTTAAGTAAAGGAACAGGTTTAAAAGTAGCATGCAGAATAAATAAATCACCTGAACCTACACTTTTAATGGCCTCCATGATTTTTTTGAAAGGGTCTAATTTATTATTTAAGTCGACTCTAACATCAAGTTCAATAATATTCTTACCTTCTTGATTCATGTTTTCACTCATTACAAATCATCCTCCTTGAATCATAAAAAATGGTTATATCCTAATGATAATCATTTTTATTACATGAAAAAGTGATCTGAATCACAGCTAATTCACCTCAATACAAAATAAAGAAAACTCGCCGATTGGCGAGCCTCCAAGACGATATTTTAAAAATCCAACAGAATTCATTTGGTTATTTTTAAAATAGCTCCTCTTTAAGTTTTTCAACATGAATCAAGAAACCTTGTTCGTTTTCCTTTAACATGTTGTTTTTTTTGAATTGGTTTAAAGTTCTATTGATGGTTTCTCTAGTAGAACCGATCATGTTAGCCAATTCACGATTTGTAAATTGAGTTGTGAGTTGTACGAAACCACCTTCAGCGATTACTCCGTGTTTTTTTCCTAATCGTATGAGTAACAAAATGATTTGTTCATATGTATTATGTAAAATCTTTTCTTCCAACTGATTTTGCAAGTCAATGATTTTTTCTCCCATAACCCTAAATAGCTTTATGCTTACATCAGGGTATTGAAGTAGCATTTTTTCAAAATCTTTAATGGATATGACAAATAAATTTGCATCTTCAATTATTTCTGCATGTGCAGGAAAAGTACCTTGCCTAAAAAAACCTACATGAGGAAACATTTCTCCATTTTGAAGTATGGATACGATTTGTTCTTTTCCATTTAGATCGGTTTTATAAATCTTTAACTTTCCACTATGAATAAAAAATACTCGATCAAGTGGATCTCCTTGCATGAATACTAACATTCGCTGTCTATATTTTCTAAGTTGTGTAATGTTTACAATGGCATCGAGCTCTTCATCAGAGAGTTCTCTAAATAATGGTATTTGATGCAAAAAAGATTTGATTACCTCTACATTCATTTAATAATTGCTCCTTACTTCATTTCATAAATCTTATTCCTTTAATATAAAGCAATGATTTTTCTAAGTAAAATAAATTTCTGATGTTAACTGTAAAATCAAGTAGTTTGATAAATTTTTGAATAATGTACCTGATTTTTTGGCTTACATGAGAAATATACAAATTAATTCTGAAAAATACACTGTACAAAAAATCGGAATATTCATGTAAAATAAAATAATATATACAAGTGGGGGAGGAAATAGGAATGGAAGCGTTTACGAATGAAGAGTTTTCTGTTACAAAATCGTTGAAGGGAAATTTGGAAAGTTGTATTTTGGGCAAATCAGAGGAAATTGAACTATTACTCACTGTGTTATTAGCTGAAGGACATGTGTTGCTTGAGGATGTCCCCGGTACAGGGAAAACGGTATTAATTAAATCATTAGCTAAATCAATTGATGGACAGTTCCATCGAATTCAGTGTAACCCAGATTTATTACCAACAGATATTACTGGCGTTTCCATTTATCACCCAAAAGACGATTCATTTGTTTTTCGACCAGGTCCTGTAATAACAAATATTTTACTCATTGATGAAATTAATAGAGCGACTACGAAAACACAAGCCGCATTATTAGAAGCAATGGAGGAAAAAAGTGTTACTGTAGATGGTGTTAGCCATGAATTGCCGAAACCCTTTATGATGCTAGCCACACAAAACCCAATAGATTTTGCAGGTACATATCTGCTGCCTGAAGCGCAGTTAGATCGTTTTATGATGAAGTTTAGTTTGGGGTATCCAGATGAAGTAACTGAATTAAACATGGTAAATGCATATAGTCAAAATAATCCATTGTTAGATTTAAAGCCAGTCACTGATATGGAAATGATTTTAAACATTCAAGAGAAGGTAAAACATGTTCATATTGATCAGGCAGTGTCTCAATATGCCATTGCAATTGTAAGAAATACTCGTCAACACAAATCAATCTTATTAGGGGCAAGTCCAAGAGCTACACTAGCTTTGATTCATGCAGCAAAATCGTTAGCTTTTCTAAAAGAAAGAGATTATGTAATACCAGATGATATTAAACAATTAACGCCATATGTATTAAACCATAGAATGATACTACAATCGGATGTACGTATGGAAGGAAATACGGTTGAATCTGTACTGGAAACTATTATGGAACAAGTTACCGTACCCGTTAAATTACGAATGGAGTAATCAATATGGCAAATTATTCGTCTAAGTATGCAGCTATATCTCCTAATCAAAAGTTAAGATATTGGATCATTTACACGATCATGTTTAGTAGTTTATTATTTGTGATATTTCAAGGCGGTAAATTAGCCTATATGATTTTTATTATTGTTGTTATTTTAGGAGCCTATATACTTTCAGGAAAATGGAGCGGCATAGAATATGTGAAGGGTAATAGAGATTTAATGAATCAAAAAGGAGGTAATATACCTGGAGGTAGTTCAATCCATGTTCAATTAAATTTTGATTTTCCTGGCTTTTGGCCCATTCCTTATGTCATTATTAGAGATCAATTAGTTAGAAAAAATGGAGAAAGCTCTGTTTATGAATCTACAATTATCCCAGATTGGAAGAGAAAGGGGGAATTACAATATGTCATCCCTTCATTAAAAAGAGGTTTCTATCAATTTTCTAGCACAACATGTTCAACAGAGGATATTTTTGGAATTATAGAACATCAAGGTCAAATTAAAATGAGCCATTTCTTTAAAGTACTTCCCAGAATCATTGACTTGCCTCGTTGGCAATTCATTGACGATGTCATGAAAGGTACTCAAAATTCCTCCATGATTACTTTATCATCTAGAGGAACTTCCCAAATTAATGGAGTGAGAGAATATGTATACGGGGATCGAATTTCAAGAATACATTGGAATGCTACTGCTAAAACAGGGGCTTTAAAATCGAAAGATTTTGAACGTGAATCACTTCCACGAATAATGATTATTCTAGACTGTGATCAAGGGGTTTATGATGATTCGAAACATTTTGAAACCGCAGTATCCGTTGCGGCATCTTTCCTGAAATATGGAAATAAAAATCATAAAATTGCACAAGGATATATTTCTTTTGGGAGCAAACCAACCTACTTTGAACCAGCACAAGGAGAAGCCCATTACGAAAATATATTAAACCATTTAATAGAAGTAGAACGAGAAGGGCATTACAGTTTACTGGAAATGATGAAAAAACATAAACGGTTTTTCTCAGAAGGTACATTGTGTCTTATTATAAGCCCGCGTAAGAATAATGACATCATTGAGACATTAAATTGGATAAAACATTCAGATATGAACAGCTGTCATATCTGTGTCACTGATCCATTTTATTCTGAGTCAAGTTTCCCTTGGTTTAAGACAATCCAATCTAAAGGTTTTTATGGTATAGAAATAAAACATTTAGAGGATCTTCCAAGTAAACTAGGGGGTGAGACTTAATTATGAAATTCTTAAAACATCCTCAACTTTTTAAAAAATTAAATTTAATTTTATGGGGCATTTTTCTTTTTCAATATATTGAGTGGATTTCAGTATATTGGTGGGAGGAAACGAGCACCGTTGTTTCTTACTCCTTTTTGATAGTCATAGTTATTGAGGTATTGATGAATAAGTTGTTATATAAGCGATTACTACAAGTTGCTGGGGTCTTATCTATTCATTATTTCGTTCTTGGTATTCAAACCATAGAACATACAGAGGGGATAGTGGTATCGTTATTTCAATTTTTATTTGTAAATATCCTCAACCTCCATCCATATATTTGGTTTAGTTTTGTTGTAGGTTTCATATATTTCATATTAATTTTATGGGCAACCAATTTGAAGAGAATCGGTTTGTTGATCATGATCACGATCATTGTGTTTTGTTCATTAGATTCATTCACAGTTCATACTTTGTGGGATCAAGTAGCTTTTATCATTTTTAGTGGATTATTACTATTAATTATTAATCATTATAATCACTTTAAATCAAAACACCCTAAAAGCTGGTCTGAAATTATGGATTATCCTGAATCATTTGTGACTCCAATTATTGTATTTGTTTCGGTGACGATTATAATGGGTACGATGGCACCTAGCTTTGGTCCTTTACTAACAGACCCCTATACTGCATGGAAAAATGCTAGACAAGCTGCTGCCATGGGTGAAGGGGAAGGACTCATTTTAGAGGATATTACTGATTCAACTTCAGGTTATGCTCGTAATAATGAAAGATTAGGATTCGGATTTGAATTCGACTACTCTTCTGTCATGGAAGTTGAAAGCGCGCAAAGAAGTTATTGGAGAGGTGAGACAAGATCTTTTTATAACGGATTGGGATGGGAATCCAATGAATTAGAAAATGCGACTAAAAGATTAGTAGGTAGTTCAGATCATTATTTATCAGGTTCAGATGAATTTAATACTTCTAAATTAAAAACGAAAGAAGTAGAACAAAGTATTAAGATGTTAAACAAAGAAATTTATCCTGTTTTGTTTGGTGCAGTATCTATCAATAAACTCTTGTCCGTTAACAAAGAGCAAATTGAAAACATATCTGATGCTGTTATGTGGGATTCTAATCAACAATCCTTATATTGGAATAGGATTGAATATCCGAACAGTTATACGATTGTTTCTGATGTCCCTGTGATTGAACCGAATAAATTAAAAGAAGCCTCTACAATGATTAAATCAGAAGTCGTAATGAATGCGTACCTTCAGTTACCAGGTACATTACCAGAAAGAGTGAAGGATATAGCATTACAAATTACCGCTAATGAAGATAATGATTATGATAAAGTAAAACAAATTGAGACCTATCTCTCTGAAACGTTCCCATACAACAACAAGCCAGATTTAACAAAAGGGCAAAGTGAAGATTTTGTAGATCGTTTTCTTTTTGAAATACAAGAGGGTTATTGTGATTATTATTCAACTGCAATGGTTGTCATGACACGTTCACTTGGTATACCTGCACGTTGGGTGAAAGGATATACTCCAGGTGAAGAAAATTCCGAGGAATTTGATTCTTTTATCATGGAACAGTTGAGACAACGAGATAATTTAGATGAATTTAAGTTAGGTTATACTGTTCGTAATTCTAATGCGCATTCTTGGGTTGAAGTGTATTTTGATGGTTATGGGTGGATACCTTTCGAACCAACTGCAGGCTTTATAATCCCAGAGGTTTATATATCTGATGGAAACTCAATAACAAAATCTAATGTAGATATTATTTCAGAAGATAACCAAGTTTCAGATTCAGGATTTAAGGTAAGCGAATTAGGGATATATACTATAGGTATGATTGCGTCTTCCATTATTCTGCTCTTTATAATAGTGAACAAATTCAAAGTGATTCTACTTTACTTTAAAAAAGTGATTAACAGGACATTTAGAAGAAAAACGAATGATAAAGTGATTATTGAGTTTGAGAGATTTTTAAAGTTTGCATACAAAAAAGGCTTTGGTAAGAAAGAGCATGAAACCATTAGAGAATTGATAAATAGATGGAAATCCAATTATTATTGGTTAGAAAAAGATTTTAATGAATTAATTCTTATTTTTGAACGTGCAAAATATAGTTCACTCATCATAGATGCAGATGAAGCGAACAGGGCTTCAAAAATTATACGTCGATTAAGGAAAGGGTTTTTTAAATAATAGTTGAAGGGCGCTTACTCAAGTGCCCTTCAGCTTTTTTTTGCAACAAAAAGGACATATATGGTATAGTTTCCGTATGAAATTAATTGAGGTGACAGGATTTGATCAAAAAATTTGTACCCTATTTACATGTGAATTCAATTTATGAGATTGATATAGATGCTTTAAAAAAAGCAGGTATTAAAGGAATTATTACTGATTTAGACAATACGCTTGTTGGCGCAAAAGTACCACTAGCCACACCTGAATTAATTCGATGGTTAAAGCAGTTGGAAGAAATTGGTTTTAAAGTAGTTATAGTTTCCAATAATAATCATGCAAGGGTATCTAAATTTGCTGATCCTTTAAATATACCTTTTTTACCAAACGCCAGAAAACCAGCTAATTTAGCTTTTAAAAAAGCACTTCAATTAATGAGCTTAAAGGCATCTGAAACTGTGGTTATTGGTGATCAGTTACTGACTGATGTGTATGGGGGGAATCGATTTGGTTTGAATACTATTTTAGTGAAGCCAGTTTCAATTGGTGAGGATTCTTTTTTTACAAGAATTAACCGAAGAATAGAACGAATCATTCTTTCCAAGTTAAAAAAGAAAGGTCTAATGCCTTGGGAGGATTAAATTGTGGATAAAATAAACATAGATACAGATCAGCTCGAATATTGTTCAGGTTGCGGTGTTAAATTGCAAACGAATGATTCGAACAAAATTGGATATGTTCCAAAAGAAAATGCAACGATATGTCAACGTTGTTATAAAATCAAACATTACAATGAGATTTCCTCTATTGCTCTAGAGGAAGATGATTTTTTAAAGATTCTAAGCCATGTAGGACAAACAAAGAGTTTAGTTTTAAATATTGTTGATGTATTTGATTTTGAAGGAAGTTTAATTACTGGATTGAAACGTTTTGTTGGTTCAAATCCTACGGTTATGGTAGTCAATAAAGTAGATTTACTACCTAGAAATATGAATTTGAATAAAGTGATGAATTGGGTAAAAAAACAAGCGAAAGAATATGGTTTAAACGTTGTTGATGTCGTCTTGTGCAGCGCTAAAAAAAATATAGGTTTTCAAGATGTATTAGATGTTTTAAGTAAGTATAGAAAAGGCAGAGACATTTATGTTGTAGGAGCAACAAATGTTGGAAAATCCACTCTGATAAATCGACTCATCAGTGATTTTAGTGATTTAGATGAAGAATTAACGACATCCAGATATCCAGGTACTACTTTAGATTTAGTAAAGATTCCTTTGGAAGATGGAAAAAATATTGTTGATACACCGGGGATTGTTTATACTTCACGAATGACTGAAATTATTTCAAAACACGATTTACAAAAAATAACACCAGAACAATCTTTAAAACCAAGAGTATATCAATTAAATGAAAGACAAACATTATTTTTTGGAGCACTTGCAAGGTTTGATTTTGTTCAAGGTGAACGTCAATCTTTTACATGTTTTATTTCAAATTCTGTGTATGTCCATCGAACGAAGTTGGATAAAGCAGATGAAGTATATGAAAATCAAAAAGGTGAAATGTTATCTCCACCTGGAATTAAAGAGCTAAAATCTCTTCCTTCCTTTACAAAACATGCATTTCGTATTCCAAAGAACAAGAGATTGGATGTATTGATATCTGGGTTAGGATGGATCAAATGCAACGGAGAAACTGGTGCAGAAGTGGTGATACATTCCCCTAAGGGTGTGAAAGTCGTTTTACGTGAATCCATGTTATAAGTACTAGATTTTTATTCGGTTCCAAGCATACGATATTATAGAAGGTATCAATAACAGGGTTTAAACTGACTATTATTTTTGGAACCCTGTTTTAGTCTTTTATCTATGGGGGAGGTAATAAGATGCAATTTCATTCAAAAATAAATACAAACACAAAAGTGTATGGTGTCATTGGAGATCCAATTAAACATTCCAAGTCTCCTACTATGTTGAATCGTGCTTTTCAGGAGATGAATATAAATGCTATTTATGGAGCATTCCATGTAGAAGTGGGAATGTTAAAAGAAGCGATAGAAGGATTTAGAGCTTTTAAGCTTGGAGGACTTAGCGTTACTATTCCACATAAAGTAGAAGTAATGTCTTACCTTGATGAGATTGATGAAGGTGCCAAAGTGATTGGGGCTGTTAATACAGTCGTGAATGATCATGGCAAGTTGAAAGGATATAATACTGATGGAATTGGATATGTAAGATCTTTGAAAGAAGAAACACAGCTCGACCTAAAGGGAAAAAGGATTCTAATTTTAGGTGCAGGTGGTGCAGCTAGGGGAGTTGCTTATGCATTAGCTGGGGAAAATCCAGATCATATTTGGATTGCCAATCGTACTGAGGAAAAAGCAACAGAACTTGCGGAATCAATGCAATCATTCGTGAAGGCAACAGGTATGGCTCTCTCAGACATTGCAAAAATAAATAAAGAGGTTGATTTAGTCATCAACACGACCTCCGTAGGGATGCATCCACAGATTGAATATAGTCCGATTCCTTCATTATTTATTAATGAAAACATGGTTTTTAGTGACTTGATTTATAACCCAAGAAAAACCAAACTTCTTTCCTTAGCAGAAGAAAAGGGCTGTCTAATTCACAGTGGTTTAGGTATGTTTATATATCAAGGAGCGTATGCTTTTGAATATTGGACAGGTAAACCTGCACCGATTGAAGCCATGAAACAAGCAGTTGAATATTACCCAAAAACATTTTAATATATAACAAAAAACAAAAACAAAAATTAAATACTATCCATTGAATAGAGGTTAAACAATGTTAACAGGAAAACAGAAAAGATATCTTCGATCATTAGCACATAATCTAACACCTATTTTTCAAGTTGGAAAAGGTGGAGTCAATGATCACTTAATACGACATATCAATGAAGCAATAGAAGGTAGAGAACTAATGAAAATAAGTGTATTGAGTAATAACTTAGATGATCGAAAAGAAATTGGAGAGAAAATTGCCAAATCTTCCAAATCCGAATTGGTACAAGTGATTGGGAATGTGATTGTGTTGTATAAGGAATCAGAGGACAACAAAACCATAGAGCTTCCATAACAATACCCAAAAAAGTGAAGTAAAGTGATGTAGCTTAGTCCTATAGAAATGATTTAAGAAGACATTTGATGGAGGATTAGAATGAAAGTAGGGATTTTGGGAGGTACTTTTGATCCCATTCATATTGGCCATATGATAGTTGCTGAGAGGGCTAGAATTGAAATGGATCTGCAAGAGGTTTGGTTTTTACCTTCTTCTATCCCTCCTCACAAAAATAATACTCCTATTGCAACTCCTAAACAAAGATGGGAAATGGTATGTGAGGCAGTTCAAACAAACAAATTTTTTTTGGGGAAAGATCTGGAGTTAACAAGAGAAGGCGTGTCATATACGATAGATACGGTAAAAATTTTAAAAAAGAAATATCCTCAACATGAATTTTTCTTCATTATAGGAGGAGATATGATACAGTATTTACCGAAGTGGTTTCAAATTGATGAGTTGATCCAACTTATTTCTTTTATAGGGCTCCAAAGACCTGGAACTGAAATAAAATGGGAGCTAATAAATGAACAAATGAAGCAAAAGATCAATATGGTAACAATGCCTTTGATAGACATTTCATCTAGTAATATAAGGGATCTTTCCGCTCAAAACAAATCAATACGATATCTCGTTCATGATAAAGTATATGATTTTATTAAGGAGCATAAATTATATGAAACGAGATAAACTTATTCAAGCTGTACAACAGCAGATGCCTGAAAGGCGCTGGCTTCATACATTAGGTGTGATGGAAACCTCTGTTGCTTTGGCAAACGAATATGGGGCTGATCCTGTTAAAGCAGATTTGGCAGCTTTGTTGCATGATTATTGTAAGTATTGGTCAATAGAACGACAAAAAGAATGGGTTATAAAGGAACATCTGCCGGTTGAATTATTACAATATGATAAACAGTTATGGCATGGTCCTGTTGCTGCGGAATTAGTACAACAAGAGTTTTCGATTAATGATGAAGATGTGATCAATGCTATTCGTTACCACACTTCTGGCAGAACGAACATGTCAATGCTTGAAAAGATAGTATGTTTAGCAGACTACATGGAGCCAGGGAGAGATTTTCCTGGGGTGGATCAAATTCGAGAATTATCTAAGCAAAGTTTAGAAAAAGCTCTTATCGCAGGGTTTGACTCTACAATCCGTTTTTTAATATCCAAAGGAAAAAAGATTTTTCCTTTAACCATTGAATCACGCAACTTTTTAATTGATGAAATGAAAAATATGAAGGAGGAATAGAATGAGTTTAAATTCAGAAGAAATTTTAACTATCGTTAATAATGCAATTGAGGAAAAGAAGGGGCATAACATCACATCTTTAGATATAAAGGAAATTTCATTGATCGCAGATTATTTTGTTATTTGTCATGGAAATTCCGAGCCACAAGTTAAAGCTATTGCTGAAGAAGTGAAAAAAAACGTTGAAAAAAGCAACGGAAGTATTAAAAGAATAGAAGGTTATGATACCGCTAGGTGGGTGCTCATAGATATAGGAGATGTGATTGTACATGTTTTTCATCGTGAAGATCGTGAGTACTATAACATTGAACGTTTATGGTCTGATGCAAAAGTGGTAGAGAATGTATGAAATTAGAAGCGGGCACGTATGTGCAATTAGAAGTCGAAAAAGAAGTTGAACCAAACGGATATTATTTAACAAATGGTTCTGAAAATGTACTGCTGCATTACAGCGAAGTTGAAGGTCAAATTCAAATTGGTGATTACATAGAAGTGTTTTTATTCCATGATACTCATGACCGTTTAGCTTCTACGATGAAACGTCCTTTAATCAGTTTGGGTGAATTAGCATTATTAGAAGTGGCAGATATTCATCCGCGTATGGGATGTTTTTTGGAGATGGGATTAGGCAGGCAATTATTGCTGCCGATAAGGGAATTACCAGAGGAACAAGAACTAAGACCTGTTGTTGGTGATCGTGTATTTGTTGTTTTAGAGCAAGATAAACAGGGCAGAATGCTTGCTAAACTTGCTGGTGAAAGAGAATTTGAGACATATGTTTTTGCAGCTCCCTCTACGTGGAAAAATCAATGGTTTGATGCGAGAGTATATAAAACTTTAAAAATGGGAACTTTTGTACTTGTGGATGGTGGTGTATTAGGGTTTGGAGCCATCGGGATGATACACTCTACAGAAAGAACAAAAAAACTTAGAGTTGGTGAAGAAGTGAAAGTAAGAGTAACTTTTGTCCGTGAAGATGGACGAGTTAATCTTTCACTAAGGTTAAGTAAGGAAAAAGGCAGAGATGAGGATGCAACGATCCTGCTTCATTTTTTAAAGGACCGTCCAAACGCTGCAATGCCTTATTCAGATAAAACCCCGCCAGATATTATATTACAAAAGTTTAATATGAGTAAAGCAGCATTTAAACGGGCAATAGGAAAACTAATGAAAGAAGATTTAATCAGACAAGATGAAAATTGGACCTATTTAAAAGAAAAACAAACGAAAGATGAATAGTATTTTTACTGAAAACAAATACATGTAATGTGTTTTTTTAAATGTTATCTCTTTCTGTTTTCTGTTTGAGGAGAGTTTATATGTCTTATGAAGGATTTGCTAATTATTATGATGCATTAATGGAGGACATGCCTTATCCTCAGTGGATTGATTTTGCCGAGAATTGTTGGGGTAAAGAAGAGAAACCAAAAACAATTGTAGATTTAGGCTGTGGTACGGGTAACATTTCTATCCCTTTAGCAGAAAAAGGATTTCAAGTATATGGAATAGATCGTTCTTCAGAAATGCTTACGATTGCTACTCAAAAGGAAGTAAACCATTCGCATGTTATAAAACAAAACGGGGGTTCTATAACTTGGCTCGAACAGGATATGAAAGACCTGGAATTACCGTCATCTGTAGATTGCATCATTTCTTTTTGCGACTGTTACAATTATATCACTGACGAGGCTCATATTGTTCAGTCTTTTAAAAAGGTATATGAATATCTTAAGTCTAAGGGTTTGTTTATTTTTGATATGTTAACAGAATTTCAATTTCAATTTTATTCAGATGAACAGCCTTTTACTTATAATGAAGAAAATCTATCGTATATTTGGACATGCGCTTATGATAACGAGCATCATGAAATTGAACATGATTTAACGATTTTTGCACAACAAAGTGATTCAAACTATTTGAAAATCAATGAAATCCATACTCAACGTGCTTATCCTATAGAATGGATTAAAAGTCAATTAAGTCATGTAGGGTTTATAAATATTAGCACTTTTGGGGATTTTGAATTTGAATCACCTAATGATGTAACAAACCGTGTTTTTTTCGTTGCACAGAAGTCCTCAGAGTAAAGTTAAAGAACTTGACATGGGTAGGATAAATTTATATAATCGAAGAAAATTTGCGAAATCATTGGCATAGATTAGGAGTAGTAGTTTTTGTTCCATTTTTCAGAGAGTCGGTGTTGGGTGTGAGCCGATAGATGGTAAAAAACGAACTTACCTATGAGCTAGATCGTTTCCCGCGTTAAGGGTTGAAGTGAGCAGAAAACGGAAGTGGACTGCTAATTAGGGTGGTACCACGGGAATTAACCTCTCGTCCCTAGCATTAGCTAAGGATGGAGGTTTTTTTAAATGGAAGAATCGTTTAACTTTCCATTTATATTGGTTAAGGGCCCCGCAAAAGTAATAGGACTTCACTACAGGCTTCACTTCACTTTTGTGGGTTGTTTATCGTAAAGGAGGATTTTAAAATGTCACAATCATCAAATGAACAAGGATATAACCCTCAAGCTTTTGAGCCAAAATGGCAAAAATATTGGGAAGAGAATAAGACATTTAGTGTAGAAAATAATGATGCAAAAGAGAAATTTTTTGCTTTAGATATGTTCCCCTATCCCTCTGGAGCTGGTTTACATGTAGGACATCCAGAAGGAATGACAGCAACGGACATCATATCTCGTTACAAAAGAATGAAAGGCTTTGATGTGCTTCATCCAATGGGTTGGGATGCTTTTGGACTTCCCGCGGAACAGCATGCAATAAATACAGGTGAACATCCAAAAGAATTTACGGTTAAAAACATTAACAATTTCCGTAGACAAATTAAATCATTAGGATTTTCATATGATTGGGATCGTGAGATTAGTACAACGGATGAGGATTATTATAAATGGACACAATGGATTTTCCTTCAGTTATATAAAAAAGGTTTAGCATATGTTGATGAAATTTCGGTTAACTGGTGCCCAGCTTTAGGCACGGTACTTGCTAATGAAGAAGTAATTGATGGATTAAGCGAGCGAGGAAATCATCCTGTCATTCGTAAACCGATGCGTCAATGGGTGTTGAAGATCACCGAGTATGCGGAAAGACTATTAGAAGACTTAGAAGACTTAGATTGGTCAGAAAGTATCAAAGATATGCAGCGCAATTGGATTGGAAAATCTGTTGGAGCTGAAGTTTATTTTGATATTCATGGTTTTGAAGAAGAAAAGTTAACGGTATTCACTACGAGACCAGATACATTGTTTGGTGCTACCTATTGTGTGCTTTCTCCTGAGCATCCTTTTGTAGATAAAATTACCACCCCTGATCAGAAAGTAAGCGTAAAACAATATCAAGATATGGCAGCGCGTAAAAGTGATTTAGAAAGAACGGATTTGGCTAAAGAAAAAACAGGTGTATTTACAGGTGCTTATGCTTTGAATCCAGTAAATGGAGCAAAAGTTCCGATTTGGATTTCTGATTATGTATTAATTAGTTATGGAACAGGGGCCATTATGGCGGTGCCAGGACATGATCAGCGTGATTGGGAATTTGCTAAACAATTTGACATTGAGATCGTAGAAGTCATTCAAGGTGGAGAGTTGTCAAAAGAAGCTTATACAGGTGATGGGGAACATGTAAATTCCGATTTCTTAAATGGTTTAAAAAATACGGAAGCTATTTCAAGTATGATAGATTGGCTATCTGAACATGATAAAGGTCAAAGTAAAACCACGTATCGTTTAAGAGATTGGTTATTTAGTCGTCAACGTTACTGGGGAGAGCCAATTCCAATTCTACATTTAGAAGATGGAACGATGAAAGCAGTTCCTGAGGATCAGTTACCGTTGTTATTACCTGATGTAGAACAGATTCAACCATCAGGAACTGGCGAGTCTCCTTTGGCAACTGTGGAAGAATGGGTGAATACGATTGATCCTGAAACAGGTCAAAAAGCTCGAAGAGAAACGAACACTATGCCACAATGGGCAGGAAGTTGTTGGTATTATTTACGGTATATAGATCCAAACAATGAAAATGAGTTATGTTCTAAGCATTTACAAGAAAAATGGCTTCCTGTAGATCTTTATATTGGTGGAGCAGAACATGCTGTCCTTCACTTGTTGTATGCTAGATTCTGGCATAAAGTATTGTATGATATCGGAGTAGTATCTACAAAAGAACCATTCCATAAATTAGTGAATCAAGGTATGATTTTAGGACCTAACAATGAAAAAATGAGTAAATCTAGAGGTAACGTTATTAACCCGGATGAAATTGTGAATGAATATGGAGCAGATACATTAAGAATGTATGAAATGTTCATGGGTCCATTAGAAGCTACAAAACCTTGGAATACAAACGGAGTAGACGGAATTTATAAATTTTTAAATCGAGTCTGGCGTTTATTTATAGCAGATAATGGGGTGTTGAACGACAAGATCGTGGAGGGTTCTGGAGCTGACTCTTTTAAAAAGGTTTGGCATAGAACCGTTAAAAAAGTTACTGAGGATTACGAAGGTCTTCGTTTTAACACTGCGATTAGTCAAATGATGATTTTTGTAAATGAAGCATATAAAACGGATGAACTTCCAAAAGAAGCGATGACTCATTTTGTTCAAATGTTAGCCCCTATCGCACCTCATATTTCTGAAGAGTTGTGGCAGCGTTTAGGAAATGAAGATACGATTACGTTTGTAACTTGGCCTTCTTATGATGAAAAATGGATTGTTGATGATGAAGTAGAAATTGTAGTACAAATTAAAGGGAAAATTATTGATCGTATCCATGTACCTAAAGATTTAGATAAAAACTCTTTAGAGAAAATAGTTTTAGAACTTGATAAAGTAAAAACAGCAACAACCGGTAAAACAATAAGAAAGGTTATTGCTGTTCCAGGGAAATTAGTGAATATTGTTGTTTAAAACAAATTAATTTTTGCTTGAATCATAAAACATGGACTCTATTTTGCTGAGATCCTCATCATATTTTGCATGTGTTGTTTTGATAAGTTGATTAAAAACTCCATTTAACTCACTTGACATCATCTTTAAGCCCTCAGCGGTAATTCCTCCGGGAACACTAACACGTTCTATTAATGTTTCTGGAGTGAACCCCCCTGTGGTTAATAACTTTCCAGTTCCCAATACCATTTCACTCGCTAACCGTGTTGCTTCTTCTTTTGGAATTCCAGTTTCCTCCACTGCAGCTTCTACAAAATTTTGAATGAAAAAGGCTAAAAAGGCTGGACCACAGCTTGAGATATCAGATGTAACCCTTGTAAATTGTTCAGATATTTGTAGTGGTTCACTAATTGTTTTTAATAATCTTTCCAGTGTTTGTTTATCTTCTTCTGTTATTTTATTTCCATACATACACAAAGAGGCTCCACTGTGCTCATGATTTGTAATGCTTGGAATAATTTTTGCAATTTTGCAAGGGAGCTGATCTTCAAGATGTTTTATTAAAATTGGACTAGTAATAGAAACAATGATTTGAGAAGGTAATAATACATTTTTAATTTCATCTATTACATTTTTAAATTCTAAAGGTTTTACACAAATAAATATAATATCACTTTCTAAAGCTACCTCAATATTTGATGGATAAATACGGAGCTCAGGGTATTTTTCTTTAAGTTTCTTCGTTTTGTCCTTTGTTCGATTGCTTGCTGAAATTTGCTCTGATTTTAAGGCTTCGGATTGGATGAAAGCCTCTATTAATATACTTCCCATACTGCCAGTTCCAATGAATCCTAAATTCATCACGAAACCCTCCTAAATATGATTCAATTCAATTACACAAATAGCCAAATTAATATGCTACCATTATGTATATGTTCGTGCATCAATAAACATGAGGGTTTTTTGCTTTAAAGTAAAAGAGTATTGAAAAGTGAGTACATTTAGCTTTTGATGGTATAACGATTTACCAACTATCTTAGGCATCATCACTTTCACAATCGACATTATTTTTCAAAATATTGAAAAAAGTTACAAAAAAATATAGACTGTACATTACTGATATGGTATATTTTTCAAAATGAAAAATAAATTCTAGTAATTTGAATTGTATTGGTAGGTGATACTTATGAGTTTAAGGAAATTAAAAGAAATTCGTTCTATATTATGGATCATACTTATATTATGTATTGTCTTCTTTCTTTTACTTGAGAAGTTTATATTACAAGTTGATCAGGTTAATGAATTAGAAAACGTTACTGATCAGGTGGAAGATGTACTATTACTAAATGATGATAGTACTAATCAAGGAACAAATGAAATAAAAGA
This sequence comes from Chengkuizengella sediminis, assembly GCF_010078385.1. Classification (NCBI taxonomy): domain Bacteria; kingdom Bacillati; phylum Bacillota; class Bacilli; order Caryophanales; family Paenibacillaceae; genus Chengkuizengella; species Chengkuizengella sediminis. The sequence continues at coordinate 643,326 of NZ_SIJC01000001.1, read as the reverse complement.
TCGAATGGAAAATGTTGTAGAAAAACCACTAGACCCAAATAAAGAACCAATCGGTTCCCCCACAAAAATCAATGTTAACCAAGCCAGTGTTCAACAACTAATGATCCTTCCAAATATAGGGGAAGTAAAAGCTCAAGCCATTGTTGATTATCGAGAAGAGCATGGGAGGTTTCTCACTAGAAATGAACTGATGAATGTGAAAGGAATTGGAGAGAAAACGCTTGAAAAACTGAATGGGTTAATCACATTCTAGTTGTTTTATATCTTTCACATTAAACTACCATTTATTGCAACTTACTCTGCCCACATTTTTATTAATGTATATTAACTCATTGTGATTGAGAATATAATTTTGGAAAATGAGGAGGAGCAATATAATGTCTGAAGAACGTAAGTTAGGTTTAGAAACGTTATCCGTACATGCAGGTCAAGAGGTTGATCCAACAACGATGTCACGCGCACTTCCAATTTATCAAACGACTTCGTATGGATTTAAAGACACAGAACATGCTGCGGATTTGTTTGCTTTAAAGGAATTCGGGAATGTATACACTCGATTAATGAATCCAACTTCAGATTCGTTTGAGAAAAGAGTAGCGGCTTTAGAAGGTGCACCTGCGGCTTTGGCAACGGCTTCTGGATCATCAGCTATAACGTATTCCATTTTAAATATTGCTGGTGCTGGGGATGAGATTGTGTCTGCATCAAGTTTATATGGTGGTACTTTTAATTTGTTTTCTGTAAGTTTACCTAGAATTGGTATTCATGTGAAATTTGTAGACCCGAACGATCCTGAGAATTTTCGTAAAGCAATTACTAGTAAAACAAAGGCTTTGTTTGCAGAATCTATAGGGAATCCTAAAGGCGATGTATTAGATATCGAAGCTGTAGCTAAAATAGCACACGAAAACAGCATTCCTCTCATTGTTGACAATACTATACCGAGCCCTTATTTGTTACGTCCAATCGAGCATGGTGCAGATATTGTTGTACATTCAGCGACGAAATTTATTGGAGGTCATGGTACTTCAATTGGGGGAGTTATTGTAGACGGAGGCACATTTGATTGGATAGGAAGTGGGAAATTCCCTGAATTAACTGAACCAGATCCAAGTTATAATGGGGTGGTATATACAGAGGCTGTAGGACCAATTGCATATATCATTAAAGCTCGTGTTCAATTGTTGCGTGATATGGGAGCTGCTATTTCACCATTCAATTCCTTTTTACTTATGCAAGGTTTAGAAACGCTTCATTTGAGAATGGAAAAACACAGTGAAAACGCACTTAAAATGGCTCAATATTTAGAGGGCCATGAATTTGTTGATAGTGTTAGTTACGCAGGGCTGGAAAGTCATCCTTCATATCAATTAGCAAAGAAGTATTTACCGAACGGACAGGGAGCAGTGATGACTTTTGAAGTAAAAGGCGGATTGGATGCAGGGAAAAAAGTCATCAATTCTGTGGACATATTTTCACATCTAGCTAATATTGGAGATAGTAAATCACTCATTATCCATCCTGCTAGTACAACACATGCTCAATTACAAGGGGATGATTTATTATCTGCAGGAGTAACATCTGGAATGATTCGTTTATCTATAGGAACAGAATCCATAGATGATCTGATTTATGATTTGGATCAAGCGTTAAAAGCAAACCAGCAATAAGTAAAAACACCGTATGAACAGGATATGATTGGAAAAATTAACTATGTATTTGTTTTTGTATTTGCTATAATATCTTATATCAATTGGATAAAATTACGAGCAGGTATAGAAAGAATGATTCGCATAACAAAGGAGCATCTACATGAATAAAAACAAACGCAAAGATTGGGACACCTACTTTTTAGACATTGCTTATATGGCTGCTACAAGATCACAATGCCCACGAAGAAGAGTAGGGGCTGTTCTTGTACAAGGGAAGAAACTGCTAGGTTCAGCATATAATGGTGCACCTATGGGAGTTCCAGACTGTTTAGAAGCAGGTTGTATGATCGCTGAAGAATATGAACTGCAAAATGTAGATGGAAAAAATGAGATGGTAAAAAAACAAAGATGTATTCGTACGATTCATGCTGAGCAAAATTTATTACTATTTACAGACCGCAAGGACCGCGAAGGGTCAACGGTTTATGTAACAGACCAACCATGTTGGACTTGTGCTAATATGCTTGCGAATTCAGGGGTTTCTGAAATTGTTTATCATCGTCCGTATATAAAAGATTCAGATAAAGTGAATGATCTTATGAATGATAGAGGAATTGTGTTTAGAACAATTGAGCAATATCAGCCTCCTGAAGGTGTTATTGATGAAATAAAAGAATAATACCATTTTTTATAGTTAAATAATATTTATTACGAGGAAGAACCTCTTCGAAAATTTCGAAGGGGTTTTTTGTTTGAAAAATAAAATTATTTTTTCATTATCTTTTTACATAAGGTAGGTTATGTCAATGAAAAACCCCATATTATGTTTTGTGATTACATGGATTATAGGAGCAACAATCGTATTTTCGAACCAATCAAAATCTATGTTGTTTTGTATACTAGTACTTTGCGTAGTATTCATTTTTTTCCTATGGAAAGTAGGGCGAACATATAAATTATTTTCAATTTGTACGTTGATACTTCTTTGCTCAATTATTTATCATCATTGGTACGATACAAAGAATGATTCAAGCATAGATCCGAATTGGGCAGAATCAGAGGTGAAGGTTCATGGCACGATTCATTCCACAATAAAAATCGATGGTGACCAAGTCAGCTTTGATATCAAAACGGACCAGCTAAATGAAAAGTTGAAAGTATTTATCAAACTGAACACAATTGATGAAAAAAATACTGTGAAAATGTGGGGGAGAGGAGATTCTATTGTTTTGATCGGGGTACTTAAAGAACCTTCTGTAGCAAGAAACTTTGGTGCATTTGATTATAGGAAGTACTTATATTATCAACACATTCATTGGATTTTGTCAGCTAAAGGTTTGGATAATGTTCAGGTGACTCCAGTTTCGTTTCAATTCACTTTAAGTTACTTTTTGAGTTGGACTGATAAAATAAGAGATTTTTTAGCCAATCAAAGTACATTGATATTTTCAGAATCACATCAGGGATTTATGTTAAGTTTGTTATTAGGATTACGGAATGAATTTGACCCAGTTGAATTTGAACAGTTTTCTCAGATTGGATTAACGCATATATTAGCGATTTCTGGTCTTCATGTAGCTGTTTTTTTGACTTGCTGTATGTACGTGTTAAAACTATTAGGGTTTACAAAAGAAAAACAAATTTATTGTTGTATGTGTATTATTCCATTTTATATCCTTATTACAGGAGCAGCACCATCGGTAGTTAGAGCTGGTCTTATGGCCATGTTTGGGTTGTATGCACTTAAAAAAGGACGTAGTAAAGATGTTTTGAATTTTGTTGGATTTGCTGTACTCATCATGTTGATATGGAATCCTTATTATTTGGTCAATGTGAGCTTTCAACTTTCAGTGATCGTAACATTATTACTAATTTTACTTGTCCCAATGATTAGTAAATTAATCCCCATTTCTTCAACTCTTTTAAATGGAACATTGTCAGTGACTATCACTGCGCAGCTTGCCTCATTTCCGTTAACGATTTTTTATTTTAATCAATTTTCTCTTCTATCTTGGTTAGCAAATCTCCTTTTAGTACCTATCGTTAGTATTATCATTTTACCTCTCGGATTAGCAGCTTTAATTTTAAGTTTAATTTATACAAAAATAGGTTTATTGATCACTTATGTAATTGAAATATGTATTGATATTTTATTTTGGTTTGTTCACAGTATGAATACGTATTCAAAATTCAATACCATCTGGGCTTCCCCAACAATTGAATTTATCTTTTTATACTACATTGTGTTATGGATGAGTGTTTGGACATTGCATATAACTATTCGAAAAGATAAATTCCTTCCTGAAGTAGTTCAAGATCGTTGGACAGTTTTTATTAAGAAATATAAAATAGCTATTTATTTTAATATCATGTTCCTTCTCCTCGGTTTATTTTTTTATTTTCCAAATTTTTATGACAAAACTGGTTTAGTGCGATTTATTGATGTAGGTCAAGGTGACAGTATTGTAATTCAGACTCCAAATAAAAAGGTGATCTTAGTTGATGGAGGCGGTACATTTTCATTTACTAAGTCTGACAATGAATGGAGAATTCGTAAAGATCCGTATGAAGTTGGTAAGGATGTTGTGGTTCCGATATTAAAAAAACAAGGGGTACATGAAATTGATTATTTAATCATGTCTCATTTAGATATTGATCATATAGGTGGGTTAATTGCTACTATTGAAAAAATACCTGTGAATCATATCATTTTTAACGGTACATTAAAAAATAATGAAACTGTTCAACAAATTTTTAATCTAGCTTATGAAAAAAGAATACCTCTTTATAAAGTAGAAGCTGGAGAATTTTTAAAGTTGGATAAATATACGACCATTCATTTTTTACATCCTCCTGAAGTAGAGGAAGTTTATCTTGAAAAGGAACAAAACGAACAATCTATCGTTTTTCTGTTGAAAATATATCAAACAAAACTTTTATTTACTGGGGACATAGATCAGGTTACAGAAAGAGCAATTTTAAACCGTATGAATCCGTACCAAACAGAAGTAGATATTTTAAAAGTGGCACACCATGGGAGTAAATCGTCATCATCAACAGAATGGCTGAATTATTGGCAGCCAAAAGCTGCGATGATTTCGGTAGGAAATAATAATTTGTATGGGCATCCACATCATGATGTATTGATGAATCTAGAAAATTACAACCTTGATATTTATCGTACAGATAAGCAGGGTGAAATCCAGATCGAAATTGATGATAGAGGTTGGGATGTGACCACAAAGTTGAAATATTGAGCGTTTTATAAAAATGTAAATAAACAATACTATACTCAACATGATTCTGATATATTTGTAATAGGATTACTATAGAAAATAGAATGTTTATACTTTGCATTGACCGTTGGTAATAAAATGTATAAAATATTTCACTGCAACATATTTGATCTTTTTATCGTCAATATAGTTGTAAGAGAGGGGGCCCATTTGTGGTAGAGCCAGAAATAATTAAAAATGCTCAAAATGGGGATCGGGAAGCTTTAATACAAGTATTAAGAGAAATTGAAACCCACATATATCGCACCGCTTTTTATATATTAGGCAATGAACATGATGCGATGGATGCAGCGCAAGAATCACTTATTAAAATTTATTCTAAAATTCATTTATACGAAGAAAAAGCATTATTTAAAACTTGGATACAAAGAATCGTTACAAATGTTTGTATTGATAAGTTTCGCAAGAAAAAAACGAATGTCTCTATTGAAGAGCACGAAATAGTGATTAAAGGTGATGATAATGTGGAGAAAGAAATTTTATCTGCATATGTGGCAAAAGATATTGAAGAAGCGATTGCTAAATTACCTGAACATCATCGTATGGTTGTTGTTTTAAGGTATTTGCAGGATTTTTCTTACAACGAGATCTCTATCTCACTTGATTTACCTTTGAACACTGTGAAATCGTATTTATTTAGAGCTAGGCAACAACTGCAGAAATTACTCCATGAATATCAGAAAGGTGGTGTACAAGGATGAAATGTCAAGAGGTGATACAACTTATGCAAAGAGACCTTGATGGTGATTTAAATAAAGAAGAACATCAGCAAATGATCGACCATATCAGCGATTGTCATTCTTGTACAGAGATGTTTGAACGATTAAAAAATGTTTCGATTGAATTAGAACAGTTACCGCAAGTAACACCACCAGTAAGTATAGTAGATCAAATATTACCTCAATTAGAGGAAATTGATCAGGCAAATATAATTGAAA